>JAHHUF010000047.1 GCA_020024115.1 Anaerofilum sp. | reverse complement strand
ATGGTGTAGAAATCGGTGGCCGTCGTAATAAAAAAATGTTTGAGCAAAATCCAGAAGTAAAAGAACTGTTCAATATGGACTAGCAGGCTTCTGGCGAGCAGCCCAAAGCACCGGCGATGTCTGTTTTGGCTGCTGTACAAAACATTGACAATCTGGATGCTATCAAACCTTTAATTGCTAAAATCGCTGAAATACACTGCGACTGCAATGTAAAGGCAGAGCATTACCCCATTGTTGGAAAACATTTGCTGGGTGCTATTAAAAAGGTTTTGGGCGATGAAGTTCTGAATGCTTGGGGCGAAGTCTACCAAGTTTTGGCAGAAGTTTTCATCAACAACGAGAAAAACATCTACACTTCCAGATAATCAATTTTCATTGATATTTTCACCTTATTTTGTCCTGTAAACGAAACAAAAAAGTCCAACAACGATGTTGGACTTTTTTGTTTGCTCTCAATTGAAGCTATTGCTGCAAAATTGCAGATAAAATGGGTCTTTTTGCTGACGCAGCCACTGTGTCAATCTTTGCTCTAAATGGCTTGCTGTTTGGTTTTCGGCTGGATTGGAAATTTTAATTGGATTCATCTGCAATGGGTCTTGTTCCAAATCATACAGCAGCCTTTGCATTTTTGCTTTTGGCTTGTATCCTACATCCACAACATAGGTGTATTTTGCAGTTCGTATCCCTCGCCAGCCAAATGCGTGAGGGTCTTTTCCTGCATCTGAAAACAGTTTCAAGGCTGGGGTACTGCCTGGTGCTGCGCACAGGAATGTGAATTTCTCAAGGTCAGTGGAGGCTGTCAAAATATCATCGGAGCAGTCAATCCCTTCAACGGTTTGCGGAACATCTACCCCCAGCAATCCCAACACTGTTGGGAGCTGGTCTTGGCTTCCAAACACACTGCCGCACAACCCCTGTGGAATCTTAGGCCCACGAACCAGAAACGGAATTCCGATAGATTCTTCATACCAAACATGCTTTGCCATCAAACCATGAGAGCCCATCATATCTCCATGGTCAGCGGACAGCACTACAACGGTATTTTCCGCCAGCCCCATTTCTTCCAATGCGTCCAGCAGTCTGCCAAATTGGTCATCTAATCCACTGACAGCTGCATAATACTGGCGAGTTGCTTCATCCAAATTGCCTGTATATGGCTCAGAGGTATGGTGACAAATATTTTCTGTTTTTACATTTTTCCGTTTTTGTAGTGTTTCGGGATACAAATCCAAATATCTTTGAGGCACTTGGTCATAGGGGCTGTGGGGAGGATTCCAACTGATTACCGCTGCAAACGGTTTGCTGTGGTCAACCTGCTGTAACCATTCAATAGCAATATCCGTTTCATGCTCTACCGACCATTTGTCAATTTGAATCATCTCCGGGCTGTCTTTCCAATAGTGTGGATGCAAGTGCATATCGTATGTGCCATAGGAATACCAAAAATCAAACCCATGACGGCGTACTCCTTTGGGTGTAAAAGCATCCCAATCTCTTGCACCTGATGTGGGAGCTTCTTGGTGATTGACTTCCGGTTCATCCAGATGATATTTACCGATATAAGCGGTTTGATAACCATTATCTTTTAAAATATCGCCCATGCCATATTCTTCATCTTGCAAACGCAAAGGAATACCCGGTTTGCAGTTTGTGAAGAATCCTATTGAAAAGGGATACTTTCCGGTCAGCAAACTTGCACGATGCGGGGAACAAAGCGGAAATGTACTGGTGCAGGCGGTACAGCGTACACCTTGCTGTGCAAAAGCATCCATGCGAGGGGTCATAACAGGGTCTTGATTGGCACAGCCCATAGCATGACGACGCCATTGGTCAGCAAACACATAAATAAGGTTTGGTTTATTCATCAGTCTAATCTCCTATTCAAGCAGTATGTTCTACCATACACTAAATCATTACTTTTATTATAATGCTCTCTTTTCCAAAAGTAAACATTGTGTGTTTCTTGCTTTTTGTAAAACTTCATACTTTCAACAAACCGTTTAATACAATATCACATCATTCCAGATGGGAAATTACAATTTTTTTACCACATGAACCAAAAAACACAGTAAATCTTTGGTATGTTAACCAGTATTTTGAGGAAATAGAGTATTTAAAGTGAGATGTTTGCTTAAGGCTGTTGTGCGTCTGCATTGGGTTGAACCTCATAAATTTTCACTTGAATGGAAACATACAAAGAACGGAACATTTTTGAAAAATATACATCGGTTTTTTTGCTGAATAAAATGTTCCGCACCTTTTTTCTGTTCACTGAAAGAAAGTCCTGCTGCAAAATCATCTGCTGCAAAACCTCTTTACTTGTGGGGTCAATGGCAGCAAATCGAAAATAAAGTCAAAGGAAATTGTTTGCTCCATTTAAAACAGTATATATAAGCAAAAAATACCTTTTCTCTTTTCAAGCCATTCAGCCCACACCCAAATCTCGTCCTAAATCACAGGTATAAAGCAATTTCACTTCATCCCCCTGCTGAACCACATATCGGCTCACACCATAGTTGGGAAACCAATCATTAACGCTGTATTGCCAGCCAGATTCGCTGCCACAGTCAAATTCGTAAAGATTCCCAATACCTTCAATATAGGCACTGTTATACATGGGGGTAAAATTGGATTCTATATGAATATTACGGCTGCGTGTTTCTCTTTGCAGAACATCAAACACCGATTCACCTGCGTAAAAGGTGACTTCTGTTCTCGGCAAAATGAGACCATTGGAGGGAACAAGCACTTCCTTGCCCTCTGCCAGTTCGTCCATATTATCCAGAATTGTCGCACAGGAAATGGTGAGATAGCAGGTTTTTTGATTGGTGGTATCAATTTGAATATCACCAGGTTCCACAGGCTCCTGCTTGCCTTCGGGAACAGGCCCAATGAAATACTGTTGTTTTTTCACTTCTTGATATTTTGAAAAATCCTGTGTTTCACCAACACTTTCTTCAACATCAAACACATCCTCTTGTCCTGCTGTGCTGCTTTGGAAAGATTCCGGTTCGGTTGGTTCGGAAACGGAAACGGGAGCAGAACTTGAACTCTGCTCAATTTGCTGTGTTGACTGGCTTAAAACCTGCGTCGGTTTTTCTGTGCCACAGCCTGCCAAACCAAAAAAGATGGTCAGGCAAAACAAGATGGAAAGTAGTCTTTTATTCACCTTTGTTCTCCTTTCGCTTTTTCAGCACAATGAACACTCCCCCTGCTGACAAAACCAACAAAGGCAACACAATCCAAAGGACAGCAGGGGTTTCCTTTTGCTGATAAACAGGCTTGGAAGGTTCTTCTTGTTTTTCCACTGCTTTTTCGGTGTCCTGTGACTGGGGTTGTGGTTTCACTGACAGCTCTGTAATTTCTTCCAGTTCCGAAATGGACTTTTTGCTGGCTTTTTGGGCGATAAAATACTCGCCACCCTCTTTGACAATAAATTGTGCCATTCCCTTTTTGACCTGTACACGACTGATTAAAACCGCCCTTTTCTGAACAGAATCATATTGCAGTAACAGATACTCACCATCTGCCAAAGAAGTATTCATTTCAACCATCACAGCAGCAGGGAAACTGCCTGTTTCCATAAAGCGGAAAATCTCTGCATTTTCTGCCAGCTTGTCAATGTCCTGTGCATAAAGGCTTTCACGGGTCATTCCCACTGTAAAGTCCTGAGCATTTACAATATCTTTTCCATAAATGGACAGTACATAGTTCTCACCATTTTCCATAGTTGCCTTGATTCGCAGAATTTGCTCCTTACCCTGAATACTTGCCAACTGCTTTGCTGAAACCTTTCCATCTTCCACTACGGCATCTACCATATTGCTTACAGTTTTAGAATCTGTCATTGATATGCCGACCGGTCTATGCAATGCTTTCAATGCTTTTTCTGCATATTTCAGCTTATCCAGATTGTGAACCAGCTTTCTCTGTTCTGATGATAACTGATTATATGCTGCGCGTGTTGCTTTGATGGCTGCCGCATCTTCTTTTGTAATGACATCAGGCAAAGCATTGATGGCATCCTCTACCTGCTGCACTTCTTTTTTCTCTGTGAACATTTGCTCTGCTCTTTCCAGAATGTACAAATTCAATACCAGCTTTTTCTGTTTTTCTGTCAATTCCTGATAGGCATTGCGAGCAGCCTTTATTGCCAATTCATCCTTTAAGGTAACATCAGCAGACAGAGCTTTAATCATTTTAATAACACCATAGGCAACATTCAAATCTTTCCAGTCTTCTTCTGCTTTGATAAGTTTTTCCAGATTGCCCACCAGCACTTTTTGGTCAGCATCCAGAGTTTCATAGGCACTGCGAGCAGTCTTTATTGCCTCTCCGTCTGAAATGCTTATCGAATCAGGCAACTTGTTAATAAGTGTTTCCACCTTTGCGGCTGCTTTCTGATTTTCAATTGCCTTTTCAGCTTTCAGCAGTTTATCCAGATTGCTGACCTGTTCCTGCTGTGCTTTGCTCAGTTGGTTATAAGCAGCACGGACAGCCTGCACTGCTGTTTCTTCTTTTAATGTAATTCTTTCGGGCAAAGCATTGATAGCAGCTATTACTTGCTGTACCTCTCTGGATGCAAGCAGTTGTTCCAACTGCTTTTCTGCATTTTGCAGTTTTTGCAGATTAGTCACCTGTGTCTGCTGTTCCCATGAAAGAAGATTGTAAACTGCACAGGCTGCCTCTACTGCATCCTTATCTGCCAGCGTAATATTCTCGGGCAGTGCGTCAATCATTTTTACCAATTTGTCTGGAGTTGCCAGCTTTTTGAGAGTTTCTTCTGCGGTTTCCAGCTTTTTCAGGCTGGTAATTTGTGTCTGCTGCTCCAAGCTAAGCTGATTGTATGCTTTTCGTGTCTGTTGTACGGTATGTGCATCCTTTAATGTAATTTCTTCGGGCAGGGCATCAATTGCTTGCTGAACCGACAGCACCTCTGCCAGAATTTTTTCTGCCTGTTCCAACTTATCCAAATTCTTAACCCGTGCTTTTTGGGCTTCGGTCAAGGCTTCATAAGCATCACGAGCTATTTTTACTGCTTGTGTATCTGCTGTTGTAATTTTTTGCGGCAATGCTGCAATCATGGCACGGACTTGTTCTGCTGGGTCTTCAATCAATCCGGTTCCCTTTAAGTCCCAGTAACCGCTTTCCCCATTTAGAAAACGCTGGTATGCACACAACGCCTGCATTGCCTGAGCAGTTGCCATTTTATCAACTTCGCCCTTTTTGTCGTGTTTGAATCCTTGCCCCTCTACCATATATTCTGACAGTGCAGACATGATATTTTCCATTTCGTCACCAAAGCCCGGCTGGCTGACAATATCACGCTCTGCAACTGCAAGGGCAAGAATTACCTGTGAAATAGACTCTGCATTGCCCAAATTCAGATTTTTTGCGGTTGCAGATGCCAGATATTCAACAGCTTTTTCAATAGCAATTGCCACTTCCCCCTGCTTTTGATAACGCGCTAGAGCCTGAATACTCATAGCAGTCATATCAATGTCGGAAGCCCCGGAATGGTTCAGCCCAAAGCCACCATCGCTGTTCTGGTAGGACAAAAGTTCTGTGACCATACGCTCTCGTGACCATTTCATATTGGCAGGAATTTCTGTATTGTTCATATCCAGTGCAATCAAAGCCCAAACAAGCGCATTGCTGCCCTGTTTTGTCAGGTTGGGATGATTGCAAATCAGTTCTGCAAAGTTGATACCATCCACATTCGTGATGTCTTTTCCCATTACACTGAGTGCAATTGCTGCTCGTTCCACCTCGGTGGGCAGTACATTGACATTCCATGAATGTGCATTGGTGACTACATCGTTATAATAGCTGTCAAGCTGTTGCTGGGACAGGGTTTGACCATCTCGGAGTAAAGTGTAGATAGTCCACTCCTCCCCAAATTCAAATGTATTGTTGGAATTTAAATAGCTGCTGGCAGCCTTTTTTCCGATTTCGATAAACTTGGGAATGTCAAATCCCTGTATCTCACCGCCATTGCCCTTTACAGTAATGGTAATTTTCACAGGCTTTGCTCCGCCCGTGGTATCCACAGGGGTTCCGATTGCGGTCACTGTGCCGGGTTTCAATCCTTTTACTTCAAACTTTGTGGATGCCACCCAGTTGCCGTCATCCGGGCCACCGGTTTCACGCACCTGCATCAAAGCATCGGGACGCTGAATGGAAACAATGCCCTGTTTGCTGAAAGTCCAAATCAAATTGGGTTCAGTGATTTCATGAAGATTGCCGGGCTGACCACGAAAATCCAGCGGCAATGGCTGCTTTGTTCCAACATCGACAACGATTTCTTTTTCAAGTGCTGAAACTTCTGCAAGCGGATTTGTATACACAAAAGAAACTTCGCTTTTGCCTTCCACCACTCTGCCTTGGTCGTTCAGCTTTGCTGTAAAGGTCACTGTACCATTTTTATGAGGAGTATAGCCACTTCCGTCATATTCTGCGATGGTTGGGTCGCTGGATGTAACTGTAATGCTGCTCTTATAGCTTGCATTGGAAGGCTCCACCTGAACTGTTTGAGGCAAGGAAATAAACTGCCCTGACCCCATTGAATTTCTGTAATGGATTTCCACTATACCGTTGATGGACGGCTTAATGCTTTTTACAGGTACATATACAGAAGTGATGGATACTGTAACTGCAACGGGATTTTCTTTCTGGGTTTTTTCTGTAATAGTCAGCTTGCTGGTGCCGGGTTCTTTAAAGCGAAAAACTGCACTGTTGTAGTCAGTGACAAGCACATTAGGCTTTTCGGCTTTCAGTTCCACCAGATAGGAGGGCAGTGGTTTAAATTCATCAGAACCCACATATTTTGCCTGAATTTCAAGCTGCTTGACCTCGGAACCCTGCACAGTGGCAGTATTAACAATTTCTTTTCCATCCAGCAACAAACGCAATTCTTGAATCTTCTGTGAAGCCGAAACGACCCGAAGTTCTGCTGCCAGTTGCTCTGTGCCGTCCGCTTTGTGTTCCATTGCACGAACCACACCGCCGCCGTCATGGAAAACATACAATTCACCGTTTGGTGCCATCTGCATAATTTCCTGATTGGTTCGGTCTTCACAACTCCATGTAATCGTGCTTGTTTCGGGAACATTTTCCAGACGGAATCTTCCTGCAAAGCGTCCACTGCTTGTCATCTGGGGAGAAAGCATGAGATTTCCATTTTCAATTTTAGTGACACTTTTGTCATGCCATACAAATTCTACGGGATAGCGGTTATTGCTGCCATCAATGAAAGCATCGCCTTGGTCTGCACCAAAATAAGGATAGCCGTTGACATCCCTGCCCCAAAGGGAGCCAAACTTGCCTTTTTGCGCATTAAGCTGAGCAATAAATTCCTTTGAGCGAAGTTGTTTGTCCCCTACGGCTTCACATTTGACCAAATTGTCTATGGGGGTGATATTTTCCACAGAGTTGGAGGCCGACCAGTAGCAGTTATAAAATTTTCCGCTTTTGTATCCATTGGTATTGCGGTGGTCGGTAGATTTTTGGAAAAAGACAAAGGCACCTCGACGGTTGTGTCCCATTGTAAGACAGTTTACCATAACACCATCTTCCATTTTGCGCACATATCCCGCAGAATGTTGTCCGGTGACTTCACTGATGCAGTTGACAATCATTCCGCCTTTCAGTTTTTCCGCAAAGGGAGCAAATTCCTGTCGGTTTGTGAAGTTGCCCTCCACCTTTACTCGCAAATTCTGCACAACGCCTGTTTCAACAATATTGGTAAAAAGCGGGCTTGCAGTGCGAATGGTGATGGTGTGCCCGTTGCCATCAAAAACGCCTGCCAGATTCGGAGAAAAATAGTTTCCTTCTATAACAATATCCTGTGTGAGCTGATAGAACAGATTCGGATTGCTGCCATCAATTTTTGCAAAATCCTCCTGTTTAGCAATAGAAATCACACCATTTTTCGGTGGCTGCACCGGTGAAAGGTCACGAACCTTTTCAACAAGTGCTGCAATGGCATCTTGAAGATTTTTTGCAGCCTCATTCACTTGCTCTTGGGTTGCATCAATTTTTTCATATATATTTCGTGCTTGCTGCAATACCTGTTGCATTGATGCCCATGTTTCATTGGTATAGTCGCTTTGGTTTTTGCTTTCTGCATCTTTGATAGTAGCTTCCAATACGGTTTTGTCGCAGGGAGCCACTTCACCTCCGCCAACAACCAATACAGGAAGTTCACCTTCAACTGCTGCCCATACATATCCACTGCCAACATTAGAGGCGTTCAAAAGCTGAACAAATTCAGGGGTTTTCATTGCAGCTAAAGTCTTTTTGCCATTGCTTGCATCTTCTCTATTCCATGCTGAACCGCCACCCACACCGTTTCCTTCTGTGAAATAGCTGTTTTTAACAGTGGAAGGTGCATTTGTATTGCTTGCGGCACAGAAAATTCCGCTGTTTGCCACAAGCCCAAACATATCTCTTGCTGTGCCCGCAAAAAAGCTATTGTAAATTTTTGCGTTTTCCAAATTACCTGCAAGTCCACCCGGAGCAAAAAAGTCTCCCGGGTCAATTGTTGCAACGGAAGCACTGTTTTGCAGTGTTCCTCCGTTTATTGTGCAGACAATAGAGCCTTCTCCGTTTTGCAGGGCAGCCTTTCCATCCACAATAATATTCTGCACTGTGCCGGTAAGCTCTTTTATAAGGGCTTTTCCGTTGAGAGTGACTGTATGCCCTGCACCATCTAGCACACCTGCCACAAGTTCAATCTGTTGGTTGGGTTCCATTGAAATGTCGTTTTCCAGTATATAGGTGCTGCCTGCCGGAACACCATTGACTAATTGGTCTGCACTTGTGATTTGCACTGTGCCTTCCGCTGCCAAAGCAGGCAAATTGGGGGAATCTTGCTGTTGGGATTCCTCAGCAGCTTCTTCCTTGGGCTGCTGGGTTATTTGTGGCTCTTGTACTGTTTCTGTTGCAAAAGATTCGATATTTTCCTTTTCTCCATCAATTGCTTCTGAAAACTTGGAAGATTCAGCTTCTGTCAGCACTTCTTCCTTCTTGGCATTTGGGTCAGCTTCCTGTGCCTGCTCCACTGTTTCGGCAGACTCTGCTTTTTGGTTAAAATCTGTGATGACAGTGGCAGTTTCTTGGCTATCTGCTGCCATGACAGCAAGCGGTACTGTTTGTGCAAACAGCGCCAAAGTCAGTGTCAATGACAACACCTTTTGTCCCATCCGTTTTACTGTGTTCAACTTCATAAAGAACTCCTTTTCAAGTGATTTACAGCACTTCGGGGATAAAAAAAGCCCTCTGTTTCAAACAGAAGGCCAGACCAAAAAGCACAGCAAAGTGCTGTGCTTATGGCAGGTTCTTCTTCATCCCAGAATAACCCTTTATCATGCAAAAGGCTGGTTTTCTGACTTGGCTTCATCCGACCAAACACCTTCTCAGGAATTATCCCAATGGCATATTTGTTGAATCGTCCACCTTACAGCAGGAGTGACTGTACCGGAATTTCACCGGTTTCCCATTTAACATCGCCACAAAGCGATGCACCCTTTGCATTATTCTTTTGTATTCATGCCAGACAGCTTGTTTGTGATTCACTTGCTGTCTGAATTTAATCTTTATAAGTATAACAAATACATCCTAGATGTCAAGAATCTTTTTCGACTGTTTGTGATAGTTTTTTGCATATCCGGGTGATGTTTGCCGGTTGAAACAGTTGGCATTTTTGCAGACTGTATTCCGACACGCCGGTTTGCAGTGAAACGATTAACCCCAACGCAAAAGCCCGATGAAAAGATGATATTATTATAATGGCTGGTTGTTTATAGAATCAATTTATGGCACAGTACAAAGACAAGGATTTTTGATAGAATAAGTAATTGTTGTTTGATTTAATCAAAGTTGATAACACAAAAATCCATTTTGCTTATTATATGCCATCTCATCAATATAAACCACTCTTTTTAGTGGAGTGTCCAAATATTTTGCTGAAAGGGGTTATTTTGATTATGACTTTACTCCTCAAAAAATTTATAAATTATCTAAAGTGCTTTTAATGATTCAAGCAAGAATATCAGCAAAGCTGTATTCGTGTATTACCTGATACAGGTGGTGCATCAGCATAAGTAATTGAACTAAATAAACAAGTACATGCTAATACACTGGCTAAAAACTTATATATTCGTTTCATTAACTATACCCGTTTTCCTTATTCCAACGTTTGTTATATGCTCTCAATAATTCTCTTTGCTTTTCTGAGCTTAGTCTGCGAAATTCATTAAAAGTATAACCATACTTATCTAGATACTCTGCATCTATCACAGCTAACTCTTCTGCATTCTTTTTGGCTTCCTCTGCGGCATCTATTTTATCTTGTCTTTCTTTCTCTGCCCATTTCTCTTTAGTTTCTTTTAAATTTTCAGTTGCTTTAGTTCTTGCTTCATCTGGAGAAAGTCCCATTGAAATAAATAGTTGATATCTGCGATCCCAACTAGCTTTATCCTCAGCGGACATTTCTGTTGATGTAGGTACATCAACAGGTGGTGCTGTTTCTTGACTGACTAAAGGTGGAGTTGGATTTGTGGTACCTTGACCCTTAACCTCAAGAATATGTTGTGGTTTAATGATATCCTTGTTATCTGTAATAAAGATTACAAGTTCCTTACCATTCTCATAGTGGAAATCAGTATCGACCTGGAAGAAGTTACGAATCTCCTCAATTGAAATCTCAGACATATCCGTACCCCCGATATAATCCAACTTGAGTGGTACCTCTTTGTCATCAATTGTAGCTTTTACTAGCTCCCTATCTCCAGTACTCAGATCACTTTTTGTTTGAATAAAGAATTCTTGGGTAATATCAATAAAATTCATCTTTCCGGTATAAGTAGTTGTAGTGATTGGATGCTCATATTGTATATCAATATTCAAATCTGAAATGAATCCATGAGAACCTGGGTGTCTCTCCAACATTGTCAAAAAGTTATCCAGTAGAACGGTATTACTATCTGACACAGATACATTTGAGAAACTTGAACCAAGTACACCATTTACAACAGTAGTACCGCCATGTACACTGTCCTCGGATTTTAGTGACTGGCTAAATCCAGATGAATTCTTTACGCGTGTATCATACTCAACCTTAAATGACTTATCTACTAACTTATCGAAAGTCTCAAGTCCATTTACAGCAGACTGATAATCTGGAGTCTGCATGAAGTAAACACGCTCCATAGTTCCTTCGAGTCTGAGAGATTCTTTATCAATTGCAGAAATCTCCGAATCTGTTGCAAGATACACACGTTTATCTCCAGATATAATAAACTGCTTATTACTACCCTCGGAACTATATACTTGGAAAAGGTCATTATACAGCTTTTTACCTTGTACTTCGATGGCTCCCTTTTTAGCCGCAAGATATCTCTCCTGAATTGCAGCGAATCGCTTTTCATTCTGAATCCAGTTGTTAAAAGTAGTGGAGGAAGATTCCGGCTCAGCGGTTAGTTCCATGGTAGTTTCTGGGGACGAACTGACCGAAGTGTTTTGAGCAGAGACGGTGGTGTCTGGCTTAGACAGCATGACAAATGCACCTGCACCAACCACTAAGAGTGCCACAACTGCCGCAATTATTTTGTGTTTCATTTGTTCTTTCCTCATTTTCCTTATTTAATTTATATCGTACTTTTTCTATTATTCTATCATTGCAGGCTTTTCAATGTCAATAATTTTGGAAAAAAATAGAAATTATAACATTTTTCTGCAAAACAAAAAAAAGACATTGCAATCAAAGGATTACAATGTCTTTGGTGCAGCGAAGCAATTTAAATCCGAACCAATATTTTCACTGTTCGTGGCGGTTTGTACATCATCAAATGTGATCGTCTTTGTAC
>JAHHUF010000046.1 GCA_020024115.1 Anaerofilum sp. | reverse complement strand
CATTGCTATTTGGTGTGCTGTTTTGGCTTGAACTTGTGTAAACACTATTTAGATAGTATATCATACTTGTCTAACAAATGGGGTTCAGTTCAATTGTTAAGATTGGGGGCATACAATGATTATTTTTTCTCGATTGTGGAATTTATTGGAAGAAAAACAAATTTCAACCTACTATTTGCGAGAACAATGTGGAATTGACAGCAAAACCATTCGCAGGTTAAAAGCAAATGAAAATATCGAAACAAAAACCCCTGATAAACTTTGCCATGTTCTGAACTGCAAGCTGGAAGATATTGCCGAATATGTGGAAACTCAAACATCTTTAGACACAAAAAAGCAGGATTGAAAATTCAATCCTGCTTTTTCCGTCTATTTCAGATAAAATAATCGGTTTATGTTGTGATTACTTAAAGTAACGGTTCAGCAAACCATTCATACCACGACCATGACGAGCCTCGTCCTTAGCCATCTCATGAACAGTGTCGTGGATTGCATCCAGATTTGCCTTCTTAGCCATAGCAGCCAACTCCATCTTACCTGCACAAGCGCCATTCTCAGCACTTACACGCATCTCCAAGTTTTTCTTGGTGGAATCGGTTACAACTTCGCCCAGCAACTCTGCAAACTTTGCAGCATGCTCTGCTTCTTCAAATGCAAAACGCTTCCAAGCCTCTGCAATCTCAGGATAACCTTCACGGTCAGCTACACGGCTCATTGCTAAGTACATACCAACTTCGCAGCACTCGCCGTTGAAGTTCTGACGCAGACCCTCAATGATTTCAGCAGGAACATCCTTAGCAATACCAACTACATGCTCGGTAGCGTAGCTCATGCCTTCTTCCATCTTGTTGAACTTGTCAGCAGGTGCCTTGCACAAAGGGCACATCTCGGGAGCAGTCTCGCCCTCATGAACATATCCACAAACACTACATACAAATTTAGTCATAATAATTCAATCCTCCATATTATCTTTATTTCAAACAAATTTTGCTTGTTTTCGCTGACGTTATTATATCTCAAATAAAATCAAATGTCAACACTTTTGATACAAATTATCAAAAAAAAGTTTTTATCAATTATTTCCTGAAATTCTCTTTAAGGATGGCAGCACTGCATCCAACAGCAAACTGTTCACTCCTCCCACAATCAGCCCTGCCACCATCAAAATCGGCGCATACCCCATCGCCAATCCACTGCCCAGCACAACACTCGCCACCATAAGCTGTCCGATATTGTTTGCAATTGCTCCACTGGCAGATAATACAAAATGAGTTGGCTTTGATATTTTGAGCAAGACCACCATCACCAACAGTGACACCATTCCACCACCCAAAGAAACCATGCCTGCCACTGCTCCCCTTGTAATCAATCCAAAAAAAGCCTTTAACAACACCAAAACAAACCCTTGTTTTGTGTCCAAAAATAAAATGGCATACATCACCACAATATTTGCCAGCCCCAATTTAATTCCCGGTGCCAGCCCCAGCAAAGGAGTCAACATTGACTCCAAATAACTCAAAACCAAACAAAGTGCCATCATCATGCCTGTCCATGCCACTTTTTTTGCTTGTTTATTTCTCATAACTCAGGAAGTTTCCTTTCACAGCAAAATCTTCAATGGTTTGATTGTATTCTTTCACTTACACTTTGTCAAGAAAACTGTCTTTGTTTTATTTAATATGTATATTCTGTAAATTTAGGTAAATACTTCTTGAAAAGCATTGCTTTTTAGTGTAACATAAATGGTATCAAATAATGGGAGATTAAAGGAGAGTAATTTTATGAAAAAATTGTTTAGTATTCTATGTGTTTTGTCTTTGACTTTATTGATGGTTGCGTGTGGTTCTTCCGGTAATAGCAATAAAGATTATAATGTAAAAGATATATTATCCACACTCAACACTGCCAATCCTTTGGGCGAAAGCCGTGATGTAAGCGAAGATGATGTGAATTTGATTATGAACATCAATTCTGACTTGTATCAAGAGTTTGTAGGCTCTATTGGCAGTGACGAAATCACCGGTGCAATGAATCTGGTTATCAAAGCTGCTGATGGCAAAGCGGAGGATGTAAAAAAAGCTTTGGAAACCTATCGTGCAAACCTGATTAGTGTGCGTGAGCCTTATGCTCCTGAGGCTGCTGCTGTATTGAAAGACAGCCGTTTGGAAGTGAAAGGCAACTATGTTGTTTTGGCTTTGGGTTCTTCTGCTGATGTTTATTCCAAAGTTGATACTGCAATTTCTGATACTTTTAAATAATCGTACAACAATTTCATTGGTTTTATAATATAACAGTTGATTCCAACTTCGAGCAGGTCCGTGCGGATACGAACCTGCTCATTTTTCTCGAATGGAGGGATTTTTCGATGGTATTCAGTACCGTCCTGTTTTTATTCCGCTTTTTGCCCATTACATTGGGTTTGTATTATCTCAGCCCCCCAAAAATGAAAAATGTTTCACTGTTTTTGTGCAGTCTGGTGTTCTATTCATGGGGCGAGGTTCGCTTTTTCCCCATTATGGTGGTCTTGATTCTCATCAACTACATTTGCAGCTTATTGATGGAGCGATATGACAATCAACCCAAAATACGGCGTATCTTTTTGATTTTATCCATTGTGGGCAGTCTTTCGATGCTGGTTATCTTTAAATATAGCAACTTTATTGTGGACACTATCAATACATTATCCGGTCTTGCATTGCCGCATTTGCAAGGAGTAAGTGTTTTACCACTGGGAATCAGTTTCTATACCTTCCAAACCATGAGTTATTCTGTGGATGTATATCGCCGTGATGTAAAGGCAGAGCACAACATTATTGATTTTGGGGCTTATGTGGTAATGTTCCCTCAGTTGATTGCAGGCCCAATTGTAAAATATCGGGATGTATCCAATCAACTTCATGTGTACAAAAACCGTTATAACCTCAAGCAAATTGAAGATGGCATCACCCTGTTTATTTTTGGTTTGGCAAAAAAGGTTTTGCTTGCAGATACCATCAGTGGTTTGTGGCATGACATTATTGGCAACTATGACAGCACTGGCATCACCTCTATGGGCAGCGTAGGGCTTGCTAACGCATCCTCCGGCTTGGTGTGGTTGGGTTTGATTGCCTATGCGTTTCAATTGTATTTTGACTTTTCGGGATACTCTATGATGGGTATTGGTATGGGCAAAATGCTGGGTTTTGACTTTCCCGATAACTTTAATCTCCCCTACATCGCCACCAGCATCACCGACTTTTGGCGTCGTTGGCACATGACCCTGTCTGGCTGGTTCCGTGAATATGTTTATATTCCTTTGGGTGGAAACCGCCGTGGACTGAAACGCCAAATTTTCAATATGTTCGTTGTTTGGTGCTTAACTGGCATTTGGCATGGTGCAAACTGGAACTTTATTCTGTGGGGCTTGTACTATTTTGTGCTGCTGACAATCGAAAAAATGTTTCTGCTGCCCTATCTGAAAAAATCCAAAGTATTGTGCCATGTATACACATTATTTTTCGTTTTGATTGGCTGGGCATTGTTTGTTGGCAATGAGCAAGGTGTTGGGCTTCAATTGTTATTCACAAAAATGTTCAACTTCTCCGGTGGTGTATCTCCCATATACTTCTTGAGAAACTATGCTGTTTTGTTGATTATTTCTGTAATTTGTTGTACCCCTATTGTGGAAAAAATATGGAATGTAATCAAAAAAAATACCTTCTTAAAAATCAGCGTACTTGCTATTTTGTTTATCTTAAGCATTGGCTATATTGTGGGTTCATCCAACAGCCCATTCCTATACTTCAACTTCTAAGGAGGCGGTTTTATGAAAAAACAATCAAACTTTTTTAAAAATCTAAAATCCGCCCCATTGGCAATCTGTTTCTTTGGTTTTTTGTTTGGATTTATGATTTTGGATATGGCCTGGCCCAAAAGAGAAAAATCCGAGTTGGAGCATCGTCCACTGGAGCAAGTTCCAGCCTTTAGTTGGCAGTCGTTGTTCCGAAATGAATGGACACAAAAATATGACAAGTATGTCAAAGACCAAGTTGCATTTCGTGACCAATGGATTAACCTGCGTGCAAATGCAGAATATTTTCAAGCAAAAACCGAAAACAATGAAATTGTTTTTGGGCGAGATTCTTCTGGCACAATGATGTTTACCAAGTTTTATTCTTTGGGCAAAAATGAAACGACCTATCGTTCCAACGCAGATGCAGTTGTACGATTTGCAGAACGCCATCCTGGCAAAGTCAGCTTTATGCTCACCCCTTCCGCATCGGTGGTTTACAGCGATAAATTGCCAATTGGTATTCCTTTGGCAGATGAAAATCATTATTTAAACGAAATTTTTTCCATCACCGAAAAATCTGCCCAAAATTTTGATTTGCGAGCTGTTTTTGAGCAGAATAAAGAGGATTATATTTTTTATCGTACTGACCATCATTGGACAACCTATGGTGCATATCTTGCTTATGAACAATTCTGCAAAAAAAACAATTTAACTCCCTTTGATTTGTCCGCTCATCAAGCAATAGAAGTTCCTGATTTTTACGGCACAAGTTATTCTCGTGCCCGTCTGTGGAATACTGTTCCGGACACTCTCACTTATTACCCTTTGGATAATCCCATGACTGTTGAAGTAACTGGCGAGCTAAAACCACCCAACGACAAAACAGATGGCACAATGTACAATCTCAAGGCTTTGGATACACGGGATAAATATTCTTGTTTCCTGTGGGGAAACAATGGATACAGCACCATCAAGGGCAATGGCAATGGCAGTATTCTTATAATAAAAGACAGCTACGGAAACTCCTTTGTCCCATTCCTGACTGAAAATTACGCAAAAATTGGTGTGATTGATTTCCGTTACTGGAAGGATAATATTGAAGACCTTGCAAAAGAATATGACAAAATTTTAATTTTGCATAACTTCCAAACCTTCTATCAAGACAACGGTATCCGAAAATTAAATTTGAATGTTAAATAAGAGAAAAGGCAATAAAATGCGATTTTACGCATTTTATTGCCTTTTTTGATACCAAGCAGCACAACCACCAACAGACAACACTGTAAGTATGATTTTTTTTGCAAGTTCCATACTTCTCAGAATTTGCATTCACAATCCAATTTCTCCACTTTTTATGCTGCTTTCCACGACCAAACGATACTCTGTTTAAGATGTTGTAGTGCTTTTTTCAATTTTAAACACTTTTCTCAAAATACCTGCCAAAAACTTTGGGCTTTTTACAACAACAACCTGCATAAAACCATGCCTCCTTTTGTTTTTGGGTTACTCTTTAATATAGTATATGTATTTTTTAAAAAAGCGTTCCTGTTTTATAAAAACTTATTCTTGGCGCTGATTCAGCAACTCGTGCAGTTCTTGCATAAAAGAATTGATGTCCTTAAAATCTCGATACACAGAAACAAACCGCACATAAGCAACCTCATCAATTTGTTTCAACTCTTTCATTGCCATTTCCCCAATGCAAACACTGCTGACTTCCTGCTCAAATTCTGCACGGAGATTTTGCTCAATATTTTCCACTGCACTTTCCAGCATTTGATAACTTACTGGTCTTTTTTCACAGGCACGCAACATTCCACCCAGCAATTTCTGAGGGTCAAACTCCTGCCGAGAACCATCTTTTTTGATGACAATGATAGGCACTGTTTCCACAATTTCATAGGTTGTAAACCGTCTGGCACAGAACAGACATTCTCTCCTTCTGCGGATTTTTTCACCATCCTCAGTTGGACGCGAATCAATTACTTTTGATTCAACCCCATTGCAATATGGGCATTTCATGTTGATTTTCCTCCTTTAAGATGGTCTTTCATCTGCTGATTGACAAACTCCGTTGCTGCCAGCAGTTGTTTGGGCGATTCAAAATTATCGTTATATAATTCTACCACACCACTGAGCAAATTGTTATGTTTTGATAGTTCTGTAAATAATTGGGAAAAATCAAACTCACCTTCTCCGGGCGAAATGCAGGTGTTGTCCCCTTTTGCATCACTCAAATGAAGATGATAAATATTTTCAGCCCCCATTGCAGAAAGTACCTCAAATGGCGAAATTCCAAAGCGTCTGGCTTGCTTTACATCAAATACAAATTTAACTGTATTATTGGTATATTCCCGCAGCAGACGAATATTTTCAGGGCTTGAGCAGCAACACCGCTCTACATTTTCTTGACCCAAAATCACACCATATTCTTGCTTTGCAATCTTTGACAAACAGTGAAAGCGTTCTGCATATAGCTTCATATCTATGGTACGATGTCTTGTATCTCCATGGAACACAAGAATCTTTGCCCCCAAAACATTGCAGGCATGAAAAAACTTTTTGTACAATTCCACACCATCAAAAAATCGTTCTTCATAACTTGAAAAAAATAAAAATGGTTCAAATGCAGAGGAAAAGGGGTGAATGCTTGCAATTTCCATTTGATTTTCTTGTGCAATCTCTTTCAACTGCTTCAAATAAGTTTCTTCCAATTCACTAAATGTATTCAAAAATATCTCTGTGGGGCCATGGTGAAAACTCCCCAAAAAGCGCAATGCCTCTCTTGTTTCTGTGGGATAAAAACAAGCTGTTGAAATGCCACACTGCAAACAAAACACCTCTTTTCAAGATTTTTTAAAGAACACAGCGGCAAGCCGTATTTTTCAACAGCCTGCCACTGAAAAAATTATTTTTTATTTTCTTCAAGCAATTTGTTTTGTTTATGGTTTTCCCATTCAACCCACAAACCGGTTGCCAAAAACAGAGAGGTATACAAGCCTGAAGCCATACCAATCACCAATGGCAAAGCAAAGGTAAAGATGCTGGAAAGGTCGAAGATAACAGACACAACACACACAACACCCAATGCGGTACAAGTTGTAACTGTTGTGTTAATGGAACGACGCAAACTTTGGTTAATGCTCAAGTTTACCATTTCTTCAAATGGCATTTTATTGCCCAGCAGTTTACGGTTTTCTCGAATACGGTCATAAATTACCACAGTATCATTGATAGAATAGCCCAAAATTGTCAGCATTGCTGCAATAAAGTTGCCATTCAAGGGAATCCGAAAAATCACGAACACACCAAACACAACCAGTAAGTCATTGCACAATGCGCACACTGCAAACAAACCTGCTGTACGGCCGCCAATTTTGCGGAATCGATACCACACATAAAGCAAAATCAAAACACACGCTGACACAACTGCAACCAAACATTTTATCAAAAACTCATGTCCCATTGTGGGATTTACATTTTGAGTTTCCAACTGTGTAAATTCATTACCTGAAAATTTTTCATTCAAAGTTGCAATTAGCTGCTCTAATTCCTCTGTCGCTACTGTTTCTGCACCCGGCAAGTTAACGGTCAAGGATTTCTGTCCTGTGGAGGAATTGCTGCCTGCCTGCACACTAATCCCATTGCCTAACTGAGATTTTATGGTGTTCTCTACATCAGAAATAGAAACATCCCCTTGATAGCCCAATGAAACCAATGCGCCACCTTTAAACTGAATGTCCATCTGTACACCAAAAATCACACTACACAGCAAGATAACTGCAATAATCGCAGCCGAAATGCCAAAAAAGATACGGCGTTTTGCCATAAAATTGTATTTAGCTGTTTGCATTTTTGCCACCTCCATAAAATACGGGGTTTCTGAACGCTTTTATGCGAGAAATCCCTCGCAGCATAATGCGAGTTGCAGCAACACCAAACACAAAATTCAAGATAACGCCCATCAGCAAGGTGTATCCAAACGAATAGATGGTTCCGGCAGTTGCAGCACCAAACCAGCCAAACACTGGGGTGAAAACTTTTGCCAAAACGCTGTCAGTGGGGCCAAATGCTGCCATCAAAACCACTGCAACAATAATCACTGTCACATTTCCGTCAATGATTGGTGCCAAACCACGGCTGAAACCAGAGTTCAACGCACCATCCAATGTTTTTCCTGTTTTCAGCTCTTCTTTGATGCGTTCTGCTGTAATTACATTGGCATCAACACCCATACCAATTGCAAGAATAATACCTGCAATACCAGGCAAAGTCAAAGTAAAGCTATTGAAAACACCAAAATATCCCGAAATTGCAGCAATGGTTGCAGCACACTGTCCCAACAAAGCCAAACTTGCCACTGCACCAACCAGCCGGTAGTTCAGAATCATATACACAGCAACCAGCACAAATGCAATGATACCTGCCAGCACCATTGCTTCCAAGCTGCGGCTTCCCAAGGTGGGGCTAATGGTGGAATAGCTTTCTGCACTCAAGGCAAATGGCAGAGCACCAGAGTTAATTTGGTTTGCCATGCTGACCACTTTATCACTGGTAAAGTTTCCGGAAATAGATGCAACACCATCTGTAATTGCTGTGTTTACACGGGGAGAGCTGAGCAACTCACCATCCATCCAAATCGAAATCACTCCACCGCTGGATGCCAATTCGGAAGTTGCTTGTGCAAACTTTTCTGTTCCCTCTTTTTCAAGTTCCAGATGAATATAGTATTCATTTTGGTTCTTATCTTTCAAAGGACCGTATGCAGGAGAGGCCGCTTTGATGTCCTTGCCTTCCAGCACAAGCTCACCCTCTGTGCTGGTTCCTTTACGAAATTCCAACTTTGCAGTTGCTCCAATTTCTTGAATCGCCTGCTCAGGGTTAAACTCTGCTTCGCCTTCCTTCCAAGGAAAACGAACGATAATACGATCTTTGTTGTTGTCAACATAGACTTCACTGTCTGTGATATTCAAGGATACCAAACGCTTTTTGATAACCTCCTCCGCAGCAGCCATTTGTTCTTCTGTTGCATCATACTCTCCATCAGGCATAAATGTAACATCAACACCACCACGAATATCAATTCCAAACCGAATGTCTTCTGCGCCCTTAACATAAACAGTTGTAATATCACCATAGGTGCTGTGAATACCAAAAAAGGCAGTGAATGTAAACACCAAAATGAGTAATGCAACCAGATAAAAATGCCAAGGTCTACCCTTTTTTTTCATAGAGGAACCTCCATCGTCTTTTGCTGCAAGTCAAGGCAGCAAAAATGTAATATCAAGAACAGCCTTTTAACAAAGCTTTTCTTTTCAAAAATGATTGAGCTGTTTTTCCAATGCTGCAATTCGAATACAGATTGTCAACAACTGCGCCGCTGTTTCCAACTCTTGCAACGAGGGAAGAGTCGGTGCAATGCGGATATGATGGTCTTGTGGGTCATATCCCTTTGGATAAGCCGCCCCTGCATCGGTCAACACAACACCTGCTTGTTTGCACAGTTCCACAATGCGTTTGGCACAGCCTTGCTGCACATACAGACTAATAAAATAACCACCATTGGGTTTTGTCCACCATGCAATATCTCCACAGTCTGCCACTTCTTGTTCCAAAATTTGCTCAACCAATTCAAACTTTGGCTGCAAAATTGCACGATGTTTTTGCATATGATTTAAAACACCCTGTTTATTTTTAAAATAACGAATGTGTCTTAGCTGATTCATTTTATCATAGCTAATTAACATTGGTGTCATGTGTTTTAAGATGTAGTTCACATTTTTTTCACTTGCTGCAACTGCTGCAACCCCTGCACCGGGAAATGTGATTTTGCTGGTGGAGCACTGCATCAATGGACGCATTTCGTGGTTAGCCTTGCGACATTCCTCTAAAATATTTAAGGTTTGTTCTTGGTCATCTGTTAAATGATGAACACAATATGCGTTGTCCCAGATAATTTTAAAGTCTGGGGCAGCTGTTTTCATCTGCGCCAACCGACGAACAGTATCATCACTGTAAGTATATCCATCTGGATTGGAATACACCGGAACACACCAAATGCCTTTAACCGAAGAATCCTGCACCAATTCTTCCACTTTGTCCATATCGAGGCCAGCAGGAGTCATTGGCACACTCAAAAGTTCAAAGCCATAATATTCTGTAATTCTAAAATGTCTGTCATATCCAGGAACAGGGCAGATAAATTTGATTGTCTTTTCTTGAGACCATGGACAGGGACTATCTGCAAATCCTTTCCGATAGCCCAAATCAATCAAATAATACATCATATTCAAAGAAGAATTTCCACCCACAATAATTTCTTGTGGCTGAACATCCATCAGTTCTGCAAAAAATCGTCTTGCCTCTGGCAGACCTTCCAGCAATCCATAGTTGCGGCTGTCTATTCCATCTTCAGCATGATAGTCAGAGAGCTTGAGCATATCCATTGATAAATCCAATTGCTGTGGACAGGGCTTGCCTCGTGACATATCCAATTTTAACTGTTTGTCTTGATATGTTTGATACAACCTTTTTAGTTTGCTCAACTCTTGCTCTTGCTCAGCTTTACTCATTTTCAGATAATCTGCCATAAAAACCCCTCTTTTCTCTTATTTCTTCCCCACTTTGCACTAAAAGAGCCTGTATCTTTACAGATACACTGCTCTTTTAGCACGCTTATATATTATAGTATATTCAATTCAAAGAAACAAGAGTAGCTTTGCTGGAATGACCAGAAAATTTTATTGCAGCAGCGTCACTTTATCAATAGCCCTTTTGAATATCTTTTGACAGTGTAAATTGATCCAACAAAGATTTCATCACGTGTGCTTGTCCGTTCAAAGTTTGGCTTGCTACACTTTGTTCAGAAGTTGCAGAGTTGGTTTGAACAACAGCAGAAATTTGCTCAACACTTTGGGTAATTTGAGCCATAGACGCGGCCTGTTCGGTGGATGCTTGTGCTACCTTGGTAATCATAGCAAGAATTTATTCGGATTTTTCTGCCACTTCATTGATTGCATCATTGGTGCTCCAAGCCAGCCTTCCACCATGTTCCACATGCTTCATAGAGTTTTCAATCAGTTCTGTGGTACTCTTTGCAGCCTCCGCCGCTTTTTGTGCCAAATTGCGAACTTCGTCTGCAATCACTGCAAAGCCTTTGCCTGCTGTACCTGCGCGCGCAGCCTCAACAGCAACATTCAATGCCAAAATATCGGTTTGGAATGCAATGCCATCAATTGCCTTGATAATTTTCTGAATGTTTTGAAAAGCATCTGCAATATCTTTAATTGCTTGTAGCATCTGCTGCATTTCATTTTGGCTCTTTTGTATAACAATGTTCGTTTCTTGTCCGAAAGCATCTGCTTTTTGCATATATTCAGCTGTATTTGAAATATGACCGAAAACCTCGGCATAGGATGCAGTCCCCAACTCAGACAACGTTGTATTCATTTTTGTTTGGAATTTTCCAACAGAAGTTTAAATATGTACAAAATCGCCCAGGAAGTTGACAGTGTTCTCATGTGTAAAGTTACCATTGGAGATTTCTTCCATGGTTTCATTCATAGCTTTTACATAGGTATCCAATTCTTTGAAAGAGAAGTTCATGCGTTCTGCTAACTCACCAAACTCATTGTTAGCATCATAGTCAACCCTTGCACTCAGATTACCTTTGGACAGTTCAAGAATCGCATCTCTCAACTTTTGTACTGCACCTGTAATGTTAACAGTTGTTTGCAGTGCAAAGTAAATGCTAACTAGCAAAACAATCAAAAAGGTTGCAATCAGTACACCCATAAAAACATTGATTGATTTTGCGATATAATCCTGCTGGTCAACTTTTTGCTGAGATGTTTTGGCATCAATTTCCTTCACAATGTCAACCATTTCATTCAAAGTTGGAGAACATTCTTCCAAAACAATTTCAGTTGCTTGTTCTTTGTTGCCTTTTTCCACTTCATTGATTGCTCTTGTAGCAATATCAACCCATTCATCAAAGGATTTTTGATATTTATCCACCAATCCGTCTTCTTCACCATAGGTGTTTCGGAAAATTTCCATTTCTTCTTGAACGGCATTTAAACTTTTGGTGATGGATTCTTTGAATTTGGCATGGTCTGCTGAGTTGTCTGTCAGCAACATTTCGCACAAATCACGGGCTGCGATGTTGGTTTGAATACGGCAATTTTTAACTGCTGCATCGGCTGCCAAAGTTTCAGAAATCAATTCATTTGTAATTTTGCTTGTTTAGTTCAGTCCATACATACCAACAACTGTACTCAATCCGCTCTGCAAAATAACGGCAGCAAATACAATAAGCAAATATGTTTTTAATTTTACTTTTTTAAATATCATTATTCTCCTTACACTAAAATTTTAAAAAATTCCGCACAGATAGATTA
>JAHHUF010000045.1 GCA_020024115.1 Anaerofilum sp. | reverse complement strand
CTTCTAAAGAGCATGGGATTGTATGTCGAATAAAAATGAGCATTACCCAAAAATTGTCTTCTTTTGAATATGATAAAAATCAATCTAGTTTCAAAAAGAAAGATTCCCAATATCAAAAATTATACTATTCTTTAACCTCCGAAACCTATGGTTATAAAAATATTGCTCATATTATGAACAAAATGAAGGCTCGAATAGAGGAATTCAAAAAAACAAATCCTTTTTATAATACCTCTGCCATCAACAAATATGTTCGTGGATTACAAGGATTTGATATTTCATGTGCCATTCAAGAAAATGACGAAACCTGCTTACTTTGTGAAGAATTTTTTAAAAGTTTGTATGAGGAATATCCTAAAAATAGTATTGGTGTTATAATGGACAGCAATGTTCATGATACAATCAAAATCAAAGAACTTAATGATATATTGGGTTTACGCAATTATCGTGCAATTCATACCGCATTAAAAACCATCGAATTTACGATTGATATTGAAACATATATCCGTAAATTCACGAAGGCTTTTGCACTGAAAACAAGAAGAAAAGAACTTTCTTTTGAACAAATTTTTGATAAATATAAATAATACTTTATGTAGCCGTATCCTGTTTTGGATACGGCTATTTGCTGCCTGTTCCCATCAAGCCATATCTGAGACTTTACTGTATCAAAAGAGTAGTTGCTTGATTGCAGCTTAGACAGAGTGGATAATTGCAGAAATGTCACAAAAAGATACCGCCCATAAAAATGAGCGGATAAAATTTAAGTATTGTAAACTATATGATATATCATAACATGGCTTTTTCAATTGTTTGGTTTTCGGATTGCTCCTTTTCATCTTCCTTTTCTGGAGTAGTGGAGTCAATGACAGGTTGTTTGTTGTTTTCTTCGATTTCTTCCGTAGTATCTGTGATTTTTTCATACAAAGCAGAAGAAATTTTTTCATATTCTTTCTGCATTTCAGAAAGAGTATCTTCTTTGCTTAAAATTAGTTTTTTTGTGCCTTTCATACCATTAGAAGTCAGTTTGTCCAGTTTAATCTCTGACTGCAAACAACTCATTTCCCGTTCAACCTTTGTTTTGATAGAGTCTAGCTGTTCCATTTCTTCCAAACCCATAGAAAGATGGGTAAGGGCTGCCAAGTTGTTGTCTTCCATTTCCTGTGTTGTTTTGGGTTTGTTGTATGGTTTGGTTTTTTGCTGTTCAGCATCTGTTTTCATTTGCTGTGCTGTGATTTCAGAAATTTGTTTATCAATTGTTTCAATTTGTTCGTTGTATCGTTCCAATTGGTTTTGGATAACTTCCATTGGAGTTTGCTGTTCCATAGCAGAAGTGAGATACTCATTTTTTCTTTCTGTAATGGCTGCTTTTTGGTTCATAAGGTTATCAATAAGTTGTGCAGCTTTTCCCTGAGGAGAAATTGTCAAAGTATCCCGCTGTGCAAATTTTGATTTGTTGAATAAGTTGGTTTTTGATTTTGCAAAATTCCAATTGCTTTGGGCAGCTTTGATAGCAGTTTTTGCTGTTTGACCAGAAAATGTTTCAACAGATTTCATAAATTGCTCACTCCTTATCAGATAACTATAATGTCTGCAATTTTGTTAGTTTGATTATACTATTTTAATCAAACAAAATCAATTGATTTGGCATTTGTTTTTCACAACAAATAAAAAAAGTGTCGAATTTATGAAAAATATTTTTATTGACAGAAAAAAACAGGAATGATAAAATACTTAATTAGTTAAAACTAACTTATAGGCAAAGGCAGGGATAAAATGAAACAAACATCCCAAAAATTTATATTATGTTGCTGCATTGCAGGTGTTTTGGGGTTTGCTGGTTGTGCAAAAGAGAATCAAGCCATCCAACCAAAAAACTCGGCTTCACAATCGACAAATTCAAATGAACAACCTGCAATGGCAGAGGCAAATGTATTTGCAATGGATACATTTATGAAGATTGTTGCTTATGGAGAACAAGCAGAACAGGCCGTACAAGTAGCACAGCAGGAAATTCAACGCTTGGATGCACTGCTTTCCACTGGGAAAATAGAAAGCGAAATTGGACAAATCAACCAAAATGCAGGGGGACACTGTTCACAGGATACTGCTTATTTGCTTCAGCGTTCTTTGCAGCTTTATCAGGATACACAGGGAGCGTTTAATATTATGCTTTACCCATTGATGGAGGCATGGGGATTTGTGAATGGAGAATACAATGTACCATCTCAAGAAACGCTTGACCAGCTTTTGCCTTTAACAGAGATTGCTCAATTGCAGTATGATGCCGAAAATAATCAGCTTCAATTTATGAAGCAAGGTATGAAAATAGACTTTGGGGGAATTGCAAAAGGTTATACTTCAGCAAGGATTATGGAAATTTTTGAAAATTTTGATGTTGCAAGTGGTGTTGTCAACTTGGGAGGGAATGTTCAGGTTAAGGGCAAAAAGCCCGATGGAACCGACTGGAAAATTGGAATTCAGAACCCACAAAAACCAGAGGAATATCTGGGAGTTCTGGAAATCAGCGACCAGGCGGTCATCACTTCTGGGGGATATGAGCGTTTCTTTGAGCAAGATGGACAACAATACCATCATATTTTGAACCCAGCCACAGGCAAAACTGCACGCAGTGGGCTGAGTTCAGTCACTATTGTCAGCCCAGATGGGACTTTGGCGGATGGGCTGTCCACCTCACTTTTTGTGATGGGCAAAGAAGCCGCAGAACAGTATTGGAGAAATCATTCACAAGAGTTTCAAGCAATTCTTGTTACAGATGATGGAGCGATATATGTAACGGAAGGAATTGAAAATTGTTTTGAACCAGAACAAAAAGAAATCCATATTATCAAACAATAGAAAACAAAAACTTTGATGATTCAGCGGCCAGCATTTAATTGGCTGCTGAATTTTTATTTGGAGCAGTTTTGTGCAAAACTCGATAAGATTTTGGAGAAAACCCAGTATATTTTTTGAACATATCAGAAAAACTGCCTGCTGTTTGGTAACCTAATCGGGAAGCAATTTCGCAAATGCCACAATCTGTACTACACAACAATTCTTCTGCAATTTCAATGCGCTTTTTCAGACGAAAATCTCGAATAGAGCAGTGAAAGACAGATTTGAAAACATATTTCAGCTTTGCAGGACTCATACACGCCATATAAGATAGAGATTCAATGGAAGTGTCCTGTGCCAAGTGGCTGCAAATATATTCTGCAATGGAATGAATCATAGTACAGTCACTTTGCCGAACAGGGCGATAGAAAGAAGTATTTGTTTTGGATAGATGATGCAAAATTTTAGATATAATTTCGTTTGTTTTGCTGTGATAAAAAAGTAAAGAAAATTCATCTGTCTGGTGATAGTTATAAAGCTGATGAAAAATGCTGGCTAGTTCAGGAAAATAGGTGTTGCCATGCAGCAGTAAGGCAATTTTTTTGAGAGGAAAATGAATATTTGGAAAATTTTTTGAAAGATAGGTTTTGTAATATTGATGTGTCAAAAAAATATGAATTGATTTTACACGACTTTTTTTTTCATAGACACTTTGAAAGTTTCCGCAGCAGCCCAACTGACAGTAAAAAGTGTCAGTATTGAGTTTGCAATGAGTGTGTGGGCAGTTTTGTATGCAATGCACTTCTTTAAAATGAGCAATATGAATTAAAGTATCATCCGACAAGGTATAGGAATAGTTTTTGGAGAGAGAGCAATCAGAGATAACCATCTCAGCCCCATTGCCCAAATGAATGATTCGGAAAGAGCCTTCACCCCATTTAGGGGGAAGTTCATAGGTTTCAATCTGAGAGGAGTTATGGAATATTGTGCAGTCATCAATAAAATCCATATTTAAAAATTCAAAAATTGTTTTGTTGAATGGCATGGTTAAAAATCATCCTTTTTTCGATAAAAAATAACGGCAAATAGCTAAAAGTGAAAAAATTGTGTTGATTTGATGTAAAAAAAACAGTATTATATAGGTTAGTTATTGCTAACTCTAAGTTTATCATATTATCGAGAAAAAATCAAAAGATAAATTTAGAAATTTTAAACCCAAAGATGAGAAAGGAAACAAATATGAAACAGAAAGGAAAAATTCTGATGAGTGCTGTTTGTGTGTTAGCATCAGCAGCAACCATCTATTCTGTCAGCATCAATAGCATAAATATGCAAAAAAAGATGGACAAACAAAATGATTTTTCTGAACAAAGCCAGCTTCTTTTCACAAATGAAAATGAAGAAAATCAAGATTCAGCACAAGGCTTTAAAGATGGAGTGTATGAGGCAGAGGCAGAAGGTTTTGGGGGAATAGTGCGTGTTTCTGTAACAATCAAAGAAGGAAAAATTGATGGCATTGAAGTTTTGTCTCATACTGAAACACCCGAATATTATGAAAAAGCGATTGCTGTAATTCCGGCAATGATTGAACAGAATACAGTGAATGTAGATTCTGTCTCTGGTGCGACAATTACATCCAATGCACTTCGTGAAGCTGTTTTGAAAGCACTCCTAAAAGCAGGCAAGTCATCTGAGAAAAAAGAGTCAAATGATTTAATGCAATTGGAAAAAGAACTTCAGCAGCTAGAAGAAAAGAAAAAAGAAAAAGATGACAAAATCAAAAATCTTTCTGCAAAAGAAAACCGTCCCAGTGTGGCAGGAAGTGCCAGTGTACAAACCAGTGGATTAAAAGATGGAACCTATATTGGAACAGGCACAGGATGGAGAGGCCCTATCACAGTGCAAATCACAGTGCAAAATCAAACACTGACAAACATCACATTGTTAGGTCACAGTGACGACTCTCCTTATATCGACCGTGCAATGAGTGTTATTTCCAGCATCTTGTCCAGTGGTGGCGGAAGTATTTCCACTGTATCTGGTGCAACCTATTCCAGCCGTGGAATTATTGATGCGGTTCAAAATGCGCTCAGTCAGGCACAGGGGGGAACCGTTGCTCCTCTCCAGCAAGAGCAGCGACCGGAACTTCCCAATATCCCACCTCATGGTTCTCACGATAATACATGGGAGCCAGAGGAAGACCCAAAGGGGGATACTATATTCCCTGATAATGGAGGAGAACCTGCCATTCCGGAAGAACTGAAACCCTTCTTCCTCAAAGATAAAATGCAGGATGGAGAATATATTGGCTATGCGGTTGGTTACCACAAGTCTGGCACAATCAAAACAATTGTTACTATTCAAAATGGTGAAGTTGTAGATGTAAAAGTGCCAGAATATCGTCCCGAATATCCGGATGACTTTTGGGAACCAGCTGTACGAATTGCAAAATATATGCGTGGCCCCAAAGCTCGAAAAATTGCTGCAATCTCTTTGCTGTATTCAAAATATACAGATGAAATCTCCAATTCAAGCAACCCATCTCAAATGGTAGTGGATTTGCTTGGCGAACAGTATGCACATTTTCTGGATGGCTTAAATCCAAACAGTACAGCTTTCTATCGTGAAACTGTTATTTCAAAAGCAATTAAAAATTATTTGGGAGATAAGTATGAAGTAAACGATCTGTTTGATGCAGTTAGTAGTGCAACAATCAGTGCAAGCGGCATTGGAAAATCGGTCGAAAACGCAATGCAAAAAGCAGCCAATGATGCAAAAGTGAATAACGAAATCAAAGAGACTATTGTTTCTGCACCAGAGAAAAAATTTATTTATGCCAACTGGGCAAAACCCTTGGATTTGTCAAAATTGCAGGTAACACTGGTTAAAAAAGACGGCACCGAAACAAAACTGGCAGCAAAGGATTTTGCAGCAAATGGTCTGGAAATGGTTGATGATGAAAGTGGAGCAATCATCACAGAGGGAATGAGTCTGGACCAGTTCAAAGACAAACAAATCATTAAAGTGCGGGTAAACCATAAAAATTCTCTCACATGGGGTACATTCAACATTCAATTTGGAAATTATAGTGATGACTATGTAAACAGAATTGAGTATAGTCTGGATGGAAAAACATGGTATTTGGTGGACAAAGTAGAAATGGATCCGGAACACCCTGAGAACATATCCTATATCAAACAAACAATCAATGCACCAACCAATTTCCGTTATAAAAGTGTAAAGGTGCGAGTTGTTTCTCAATCTGGGCAGAAGTATGAATATGAAACAGACAAAAAAGCAGGCAGTGGAAGCTATTTGTTGTATCATGTTCTTGATACAAAGGATAATAGCAATGTTCCAAACAGACTGTTTATCTACTACACCTTCTCTGGAACAGAGGCAGATAAAACCAAAGTGCCGGACTCCTCTAAACCACAGCCCGAAAAACCGGAAAAGCCAGAAAAGCCAGATGGTGGGGATTTGAATGGAAAAGAGGAGATTTTGGTCAATGACAGTGTAATTGCAATCAACATTGGTTATGACGATATAGTGGAAAACAAAGCAATTAAACCCATTAAAGTAACATTGTTTGATAAGACTGCTACACTGTTGAATGAAATTGAAAACCTGCCCAAAGGAATGACTTTTGACGGTAAACAAATTGCAGGTGTCCCTGAAGTTGCAGATGATGAATGGGATAAACAATACAATGATATGCACAAAATCATTGTTCTTCGCATCAAAGCAGAAACACCAGATGCTATTTTGGTAAGAGAACAAAAAATCTGTATTCGCCGTGACCGTGACCACGATGGTATTCTGGACTATGAAGAAGAAAAGGCTTTTGATGTATTCAATGCAATTTTAACAGACCGAAACCCCATTGAAGTAGATGGAACAGCCCCAACTTTGGAAACTTACAAAGCAAAGATTAAGAATTTGCCCGAAAAAGGGGTAGAGGTTGTGATTGTGAAAGAGCCTGACTTTAGCAAACCTCAAACAGAAGTAACATTGGGCTTTAATGTGGCAGGTATGAAACAAGGCACTGTTACAATTCCGATGACTGTTAAAAAAGCACCAGAGGCGTCCAAAGAAGAAATCGAGGTCAATGGCAGTGTAATTGCAGTCAACATTGGTTATGACGATATAGTAGAAAATAAACCAATTAACCCCATTAAAGTAACATTGTTTGATAAGACTGCTACACTGTTGAATGAAATTGAAAACCTGCCCAAAGGAATGACTTTTGACGGTAAACAAATTGCAGGTGTCCCTGAAGTTGCAGATGATGAATGGGATAAACAATACAATGATATGCACAAAATCATTGTTCTTCGCATCAAAGCAGAAACACCAGATGCTATTTTGGTAAGAGAACAAAAAATCTGTATTCGCCGTGACCGTGACCACGATGGTATTCTGGACTATGAAGAAGAAAAGGCTTTTGATGTATTCAATGCAATTTTAACAGACCGAAACCCCATTGAAGTAGATGGAACAGCCCCAACTTTGGAAACTTACAAAGCAAAGATTAAGAATTTGCCCGAAAAAGGGGTAGAGGTTGTGATTGTGAAAGAGCCTGACTTTAGCAAACCTCAAACAGAAGTAACATTGGGCTTTAATGTAGCAGGTATGAAACAAGGCACTGTTACAATTCCGATGACTGTCAAAAAACAGCCATAAAGTAAAATTTTGTATATGAAAAAGGAGAACAACAACAAGGATGAAGTTACTGGAAGCACTTATTATCACAATTTTGCTGTATACTGTGTTGTCAGAGCCCATTAAAAAATACGCATCAGCATTTTATACAGGAACATATGCTTTGGTTGCAACAATGATTTGCTATTATATGCTAAATTGGAATCAACATCTGCCTCTTTGGGTGACTGAATGGGGAACAGATTTGTTCAAGCGTGGAGCATTGTCAACAGCAACTTTTATTATTGTTATGTATTTGGGAACCATTACAAAGCACAACAGTCAGACCATCAAACTGATGAAAATTCGTGGGGAAATTTCAATCATTGGCTGTATTCTGGCATTTGGACACAATGTGATTTATGGAACGGTATATTTTCCGATGTTGTTGTTCAATCGGCAGGCATTGGATGGGCTCAGACTGACAGCAGCATTGCTGACCATTGCATTGATTTTATTGATGATACCACTATTTTTGACTTCGTTTCAGTGCATTCGCAAAAAAATGAACCCAAGGTCATGGAAAAAATTGCAGCGTTTGGCATATCCTTTTTACTATTTAATTTATATTCATGTAATGATGCTGTATGCAGCCAATCCAAAAGCACATTTGTTTGATATTGTAGTCTACACAGGTATCTATTTGCTTTATACAGTTTTGCGGTTGCGAAAGTATTTTTTAAGCAAAAAGAAAAAGTCAATTTCTGCAAATGAAAAAGGGTAATATTATTTTTGTTTGCTTTGTTTTGTTGGTGGCAGGTGTTTGGTTTCTCATGGCAAAACCAACAGACAAGGCAGGGGACAAATGGGCAGAAGTAATGGTTGATGGTCAATTAAATGGGCGTTATCCGCTGTTTGAAGACTGCGAATTGAATATCAATGATAAAAACCGACTGGTTATCAAAGACGGAACAGTTGATATGACGGATGCTAATTGTCCGGACAAAATTTGTGTACACCATCAGCCAATTTCAAAAATTGGAGAAACAATTGTCTGCCTTCCCAACAGAGTTGTTGTAACAATTACAGGACAAAAAGATGAAAAAATTGACATAATTGTTCAATAAAAAGATTTGTCGATAGAAGTTCTTGACAAATTGTTCTGAAAAGTGATATACTTTTCAAATCTTTGAAGGATAACTGCATTTTGGATATGCAGCAACTCTTGGATTTTTGCCGAAAGCGGCTATATATTTTTCTGTTTCTGATTTAAACAGACAGAAAATATATAGCCGCTTTTTGCTGTGAAAATTTTTATTCTGTTAAAGGAGGATTTTTTTGTGAATTCAACTCAAAATCCAATGGGAACAAAACCAATTATGCCATTGCTGCTTTCGATGTCTGTTCCACCAATGGTTTCTATGCTGATTCAATCATTGTATAATGTTGTAGACAGTATTTTTGTTGCACGATTGAGCGAAAATGCTTTGACAGCTGTGTCGCTAGCATTCCCATTGCAAAATTTAGTTTTGGCTGTGGCAGTTGGCTTAGGTGTTGGACTCAATGCGTGTATCGCACGCAGTTTAGGAGCTGACGACTCGGAAACTGCAAATTCAGCAGCTACACATGGTATGATTTTAACGGCAATTCATTCGTTGATGTTTGTTTTAGTGGGAATCTTTGCCACCAAACCATTTTTAAGAATGTTTACAGACAATGACGAAATTTTTGATATGGCTTGTCGATACAGCTATATTGTGATTTGTTTGGCTTTTGGAAGTTTGTTCCATATTTTTATTGAAAAAATCTTCCAAGCAACAGGAAATATGGTTGTGCCAATGGTGCTGCAAGGTATTGGTGCAATCATCAATATTGTAATGGACCCACTGTTGATTTTTGGATTATATGGTTTTCCGCAACTGGGTGTTACAGGTGCAGCCATTGCAACAATTTTGGGGCAGTTTTCTACTTGTGCTCTGGCAATCATCTTTTTTGTGAAAAGCAAAACTCCTGTCAAAATTTCTTTGAAAGATTTTCATTTTTCAGGAAAAATGGTAAAACAGTTGTACGCAATTGCAATTCCTTCCGGAATCATTATTGCATTGCCTTCTGTTTTGGTAGGTATTTTAAATGCTCTGCTGGGAACATTTTCACAAACAGCTGTGGCAGTGTTTGGAGTATACTTCAAATTGCAGACCTTTGTGTATATGCCAGTAGCAGGAGTAGTGCAGGGAATGCGTCCGCTTATGAGTTATAACTATGGTGCAGGAAAACTCAAACGAATGGACCAAGCACTGTATGCCAGTCTTTTAGTATCAGGAATTATTTTGGTTATTGGCTGGATTCTGTTTTCGGTATTTCCTGTACCCATTATGAAGATGTTTGATGCACAAGATGAGATGCTTCAGCTTGGAACATCAGCACTCCGAACCATTTCGTTTGGTTTTGCAGTTTCAACCTTTGGGGTGGTGCTTGCTGGTGCTTTTGAATCGTTGGGCAAAGGAGTTGAATCTTTGCTGATATCCATGATTCGGCAATTTTTAGTCATTCCTCCAGTGGCATGGATTTTGAGCCATGTGTGGGGGGTGACTGGTGTATGGGCATCCTTTCCTGCAGCCGAAACTTTGGCAGCTGTGTTTGCAATTGTTTTGTATTCAAAAACCAGAAAGAAGATTGTTCAATAAAAATTGACTGTGTTGGTTATAGAATAAGGAGTTTGTGGATAGGAGTAGCACTTATCATCAAATTTCTTGTTCTTTTTTTAAGATGCAGTATAATTTAGATTATTGATTAAAAGGATAGGGGTGTTTGTATGAAATTTGGAGTTTTTTCTGTATGTATGCCTGAATATGGAGTTGAAGAAACCATAAACCTATTAAAAAAATTAGGATATCAAGGTGTGGAATGGCGTGTTGCAGAAATTCCAAAGGAAAAACCAGAAGAAATCCCTTTTGAAAAACGCTATTGGGGTTACAATAAAAGCACATTGGATTTGTCAAACATTCAAACCGAGGCAGAAAAGGCAAAGCAATTGTGTGATGAAGCTGGTTTGGAAGTTTTTGGATTGACTACCTATTTGGCAGTGAATGAACAAGAAAAATTATTGCCTGTTTTACAAGCTGCAAAATCAATTGGATGTCATCAGGTGCGTGCAGGGTTGGTTTTGTATGACCCATCTAAGGCAGAAAAGAAATATCCGGAACTGTTTGCAGAATTGCAAGAAAACCTGAAAGCACTTGAGCCAGCACTGAAAGAAAATGGAGTGAAATTGGTGTTGGAAATTCACATGGACACAATGATTGCAAGTCCCAGTGCAGCCTATCGTGCTTTGCAAGGACTAGACCCTGAGTATTATGGACTGATTTTTGACCCAGGCAATATGGTGAATGAAGGGCTTGAAGAATATCAAAAGAGTTTTGAATTATTGGGAAACTATATTGCACATATCCATATCAAAAATGGAATTTTGGAACTGGATGGGGAAGATGAGCTGGGTGCTTGCAAATGGAAACGCACATGGACACCACTCAAAAAGGGAATGGCAGATTTGAAAAAGCTGTTTGAAGTGATGAGAAAAATGGGATACAATGGTACTGTGTCTGTTGAAGATTTCTCAAACGAACAGCAAACAGAAGATAAATTGATTTATGATATTGACTATCTTCATCAGCTTGAACAAGCAACAAAAGAATAAAACCATTGTATGATAGTTTATAATAGATAGATGTAGATACTTTATTTCAATATGTCATTCAATTTATCTACTACTTAAAGCAACTCTCAGTAAAAGCTGGGGGGATTTTTGTTGAACTGAAAAACAAAAAGCACATTGTGAACGATTGTCCACAATGTGCTTTTCTGTGATAAAAGAATCAATTATTTGTTTTTAATGTATTCATCAATTGCTTTTGCAGCGTGTTTGCCTGCACCCATTGCCAAAATAACAGTTGCAGCTCCGGTAACAGCATCACCACCTGCATAAACGCCTTCACGACTGGTCAAGCCATCATCACCATTTGTGATAATGCAGCCATGACGATTGGTATCCAAACCAGGAGTTGTAGAGCGAATTAGAGGGTTGGGGCTAGTACCAATGGACATAATCATTGTGTCAACATCCAACACAAACTCACTGTTTGGTTTTTCGATAGGACGACGACGGCCGGAATCATCAGGCTCACCCAGTTCCATCTCAACACATTTCATGCCACAAACCATACCTGTTTCATCACCCAGAACTTCAACAGGATTGGTAAGGGTTTTGAAGATGATGCCTTCTTCTTCAGCGTGCTCGATTTCTTCTTTACGAGCAGGAAGTTCTTCCATACCACGACGATATACAATATAGACATCTTCTGCACCCATACGCTTTGCACAACGAGCAGCGTCCATAGCAACATTACCGCCACCGACAACAGCGACTTTTTTGCTGTGCATAATAGGAGTTTGGCTGTCTGGCTCATAAGCCTTCATCAAGTTGATACGGGTCAAATATTCGTTTGCAGAGTATACGCCTTTCAGGCTTTCACCGGGGATTCCCATAAAACGGGGAAGACCAGCACCACTTGCGATATACACAGCTTCAAAGCCATATTCTTCCATCAATTCATCAATAGTCAAAACCTTGCCAATAACCATATTGGTTTCAATATCGACACCCAACTCTTTCAAACCATCAATTTCTTTTTGTACAATGGCTTTTGGCAGACGGAACTCAGGAATACCATAAACCAAAACACCGCCAGCCAAGTGCAATGCTTCATAAACAGTTACAGCATAGCCCAATTTTGCCAAATCGCCGGCAGCAGTCAAACCGGAAGGGCCTGCACCAATGATTGCGACTTTATGACCATTTGAAGCAGGTTTTACAATTGTTTCAGT
>JAHHUF010000044.1 GCA_020024115.1 Anaerofilum sp. | reverse complement strand
TGTTATCCGAATGGAGCAATCATGATTTTTTGAAAATTGCAATAATATATACACATAAAAAACTGCCTTAAAAAGAAGTGTTTTTTACTCTGATATTTTGGAAACAACTTTTATCATCAATTCTGCTGATTTTTCCGCCGCAATTTGTTCAAACTCTTTATAATCTTCTTCACTGCTGTCATTTGCCAAATCCGAAATACACCGCACAACAGCAAAGGGAACATTATTGATGTAGGCAGTATGTGCAATGGCAGCACTTTCCATATCCACACACAGGGCATTCCATGTTTTTTGAATTTCCTGCTTTTGAGTAGAGTCATGGATAAAGCTATCCCCCGAAACAATTGTACCCTGCCAAATTGTTTGATGATTTTCTTTTGCAATTTTCACAATGGTTTGTGTCAGTTTCTTATTGGTTTTGAAACGGCTGCAATAGGGAAACACATTTTCCATCTGCTCTTGGCGCACATCATAATACGCCAAATCCTCTGCCACCACTAAATCAGTGTGCTGGAATTCACTGCTCAGCCCACCTGCAATTCCACTATGTAAAACAACAGTGGGAGAGAACCGTTCAATCAAAATTTGTGTTGCCAGTGCTGCATTGACTTTTCCGATTCCGCACTCGCCCAATACAATATCTTTGCCCTCTAACTTCCCTTGCCAAAACCGAAAGCCTGCACAGATATGTTCTTGGCTGTCCTGCATTTTTTCCCAAATCAACTTAAATTCCACTGGCATTGCTGCCAAAACTGCAATTGCCATTTTTACCTCCTGTCATTGCACAAAAAGCTGCACCTGTTTTTAAAACAAGTGCAGCTTTTGTAATATCAGTCTTTATCTTGGAACATATCTTTCAGCTTTTTAAAGAAGCCTTTTCGCTGTTCATAGTTTTCTTCTTTCAATGTTTCCTCAAAGGCTTTCAATGCCTCTCGCTGTGTCTTGGTCAACTTTTTGGGAATTTCAACATTCACCTTGACATATTGGTCACCACGACCTTTTCCGCCCACATAGGAAATACCTTTTCCACGCAAACGGAAGGTTGTTCCGCTTTGAGTTCCCTCCGGCACAGTATATTGCACCTTACCATCAACAGTAGGCACAACAACCTCTGCCCCCATAACTGCCTGACTATAGGTAATAGGCACAGTGACATAAACATCATAACCATCACGCTGGAACATTGGGTCAGGGCGAACAGTTACAATAACAATCAAATCGCCGCTTGGGCCGCCATTGATTCCGCCATCGCCCATTCCACGCAACGCCAATTGTTGGTCATCATCAATACCCGCAGGAATGGAAACTTCCAGCGATTTTTTGGTATTGACTCTGCCGCTTCCGCTGCACTTTCCGCAGGGAGTTTTGACAATTTTTCCCTTGCCTCCACAGCGAGAGCAGACCTGCTGGCTTTGAATTACACCAAAGGGGGTACGCTGCTGCACATTAACCCGTCCAGTGCCATGACAATCAGGGCAGGTATCAGGGGTTGTACCTTTTGCTGCACCGCTGCCATTGCATTCAGGGCAGGTATCCTGACGGGTAATTTCCACCGTCTTTTTACAGCCATGAACTGCTTCCATAAAGTTGATACCCACACTAATGCGAATATCTCTGCCTTTTCGGGGTGCATTGGGGTTTGCACGGGTAGAACCGCCAAAACCGCCAAAGCCGCCGCCAAACAAATCGCCCAAAATATCGCCCAAATCGACTCCGCCACCGAAGCCACCGCCAAAGCCACCAAAGCCGCCTTGCCCTGCGCCATAGTTGGGGTCTACACCGGGGAAACCAAACTGGTCATATCTTGCACGCTTTTCTTTGTCGCTCAAAACTTCGTATGCTTCGTTGACTTCTTTGAATTTTTCTTCTGCCTCTTTGTCACCAGGGTTCAAATCGGGGTGATATTTTTTTGCCTGTTTCCGATAGGCTTTTTTCAATTCATCATCCGAAACACCTTTTGCAACGCCAAGGACTTCATAATAATCACGTTTTTCTGCCATATTCTCACCTTACGCCGTTCAAACGGCAAATGTAATGGATTGGTTAAGCGGAAAGAGCCGCCCCCTCCTCTGCCTTTTTTGTCCGGCAAAGAGAGGGATGCGGCTTTCCCGGTCTTTCAATTAAACTTCTTTAAAATCGGCATCCACTACGCCGTCATCATTTGGAGTTTGCTGAGTCTGGCTAGCATCGCCCTCTGTTGCACCCTGGGCAGCAGAATCTTTGTACATCTTTTCAGCAATGGGATAGAAAGCCTTTTGCAGTTCATCCTGTTTTGCTTTGATTTCTTCAATGTTGTTGTTTTTGATAGCCTCTTTCAGCTCATTCAGCTTGCCTTCTACGCTGGCTTTTTCCTCTGCGGTCACTTTGTCACCCAGTTCGCCCAAAGTTTTTTCGGTCTGGAATACCAACTGGTCAGCACCGTTCTTGATGTCAACTTCTTCACGACGCTTTTTGTCTTCCTCTGCAAACTGTTCTGCATCCTTCACAGCCTTTTCAACATCCTCTTTGCTCATGTTGGTAGAAGCAGTGATAGTGATGCTTTGCTCTTTACCGGTACCCAAATCCTTTGCAGATACATGAACGATACCGTTTGCATCAATGTCAAAGGTAACTTCAATCTGAGGAACACCACGGGGAGCAGCAGGAATACCATCGAGATGGAAAGTTCCCAGACTCTTATTGTCACGGGCAAACTCACGCTCACCTTGCAGAACATTGATTTCTACGCTGGGCTGGTTGTCAGCAGCAGTGGAGAAAATCTGGCTCTTTTTGTTGGGGATGGTGGAGTTACGCTCGATAATTTTGGTGCAAACACCGCCCAAAGTCTCGATACCCAAGCTCAAAGGAGTAACATCAACCAGCAGGATGCCCTTTACATCACCGCCCAAAACGCCGCCTTGAATTGCAGCACCGATTGCAACGCACTCGTCGGGGTTGATACCCTTGAAAGGCTCCGTGCCCATCTCGTTCTTTACAGCCTCCTGAACAGCAGGAATACGGGTGGAACCACCAACCAGCAGAACCTTATGCAAATCGCTTGCACGCAAACCGGCATCTTTCATAGCCTGACGAACGGGAACCATAGTGCGCTCAACCAAATCAGCGGTCAGCTCGTTGAACTTTGCACGGGACAAAGTGGTGTCCAAATGTTTGGGGCCGGTTGCATCAGCAGTGATGAAAGGCAGGTTGATTGCAGTGCTGGTCATGCCGGACAACTCAATCTTTGCTTTTTCAGCAGCCTCTTTCAAACGCTGTGCAGCCATTTTGTCCTGACGCAGGTCGATGCCGTTTTCTTTCTGGAACTCACCTGCCAACCAGTCAATGATTCTCTGGTCAAAGTCGTCACCACCCAGATGAGTATCACCGGCAGTGGACAGAACTTCGGTTACACCGTCGCCCATCTCAATGATGGAAACATCGAAAGTACCGCCGCCCAAGTCATAAACCATAATTTTCTGGTCGTTCTCTTTGTCAACACCATACGCCAAAGATGCAGCAGTCGGCTCGTTGATGATACGCTGAACATTCAAACCTGCAATAGTACCTGCGTTTTTGGTTGCCTGACGCTGGCTGTCATTGAAGTATGCAGGAACAGTGATAACTGCTTCTGTTACTTTTTCACCCAGATAAGCCTCTGCGTCTGCTTTCAGTTTGCTCAAAATCATTGCACTGATTTCTTCGGGGGTGTAGGATTTGTCATCAATGTGTACCTTGTGGTCAGTACCCATGTGGCGTTTGATGGAAGCAATGGTGCGGTCGGGGTTGGTGATAGCCTGACGCTTTGCAACCTGACCAACCAAACGCTCACCATCTTTTGTAAATCCAACCACAGATGGAGTGGTGCGAGTGCCTTCTGCATTCGCAATAACAACAGGCTCGCCGCCTTCCATTACGGAAACACAGCTATTTGTAGTACCGAGGTCAATACCAATAATCTTGCTCATAAAACTCAATCTCCTTCACTTACATTCGTTTCTGATTTTTTCTAAAACCAACCTTATATATTAAGACTGTGTGGAATTGCTTTGTTTCTGACTCTATTCTGCAACGATAACGGTTGCACAACGAATCACTTTTCCGTTTAGGCGATAGCCTTTGCGGAACACTTGCAGCACGGTGCCACTTTCGGCATCTTCGCTGGGCTGCTGCATCACTGCGGAGTGAACACTGGGGTCAAACGGCAAACCCAAAGCAGGAATTTCTTCCACTTCCATTTCCTTAAATACCTCAGTGCATTTATCCAATGTCATCAACACACCTTTTTTGTAGTTCTCATCTTCGGTAGGTGCATTGGCAGCCATTTCCAAGGTGTCCATGATGGGCAGCAGCTTTTCGATGGCGGCGGACATACCGTTTGAATAATTTGCAGCCTGCTCTCTTGCAGTTCTTTTTCTAAAGTTATCATATTCTGCTGCCAGTCTTTGCAGGGTGTTTTTGGTTTCCTCTGCTTTTTTCTCAGCGGCGTCTGCTTGCATTTTCAGCCCTTCAATCAGGGCATTCATATCAATGGTAACTTCTGGCTCTTGCTGCTCTTGTTCCTGTTCTGTTTCAGTCTGGGCAGTGGTTTCTTCCTCCTGCTCCGGCTGAGCCTGCGGCTCTTTCTTTTCTTCTGCCATTTAGTCGTCCTCCTGTGTATGTTGACCGGACATTCCCTCTCCCAAAAGGGAAGAAAAATATTCCAATGTGGGAAGTATCCGCTGATAGTCCATTCGGGTCGGGCCAATGACAGCCATCACACCGGTCTGACCGCCGCCGGCAAGATAACGCTTGCTTGCCACTGCCAAACCAGCCATGGGGCATTGCTCCCAATCTTCTCCCAATCGCACCGAAACCCCTGAACCCTGTGGGCGAATAAAGGTTCTTGCGGTTGAGTTGTCTGCCAAAGTGTCCAACAGATGTGGCAGACAGCCTGTGATTTCAGGCCAGTGCAGCAAATATCGCTGCCCTTCAAAAAAAATACGGGGTTTTTTTGCTTCCTGCAACAAAGTGACTGCTGCATTCACAATGGGCCACATCGCCCGTCCGCCAGTTCCAAGTTCTGTGGCAATACCTGCCAGCAAAGCACTTGTGACATCCGCTGCGGTCAAAAACGCAAGCCTGCGCCCCAAAACCTCTGCCAGCCTTTGCAGTTGCGCCAGATTTACAGGTGAATCCAATCGTGCGACCCTTGTGCGCACACCACCGGCATTTGTAACTGCCAGCACCGCCACATTGCTTCGCCCCACCTGAATCAGTTCATAATGCGCAATCCGTACATCTTCTGCACGGGGCGTTGTTACCACCACAGCATATCCCAAAAGGTCTGCCAATGCTTTGGCTGCACCTGCTGCCAACTGGTCGGGGTCATAGTCAAGCTCTCGGAAAATCCCATCAATCAAAGCCTTGTCTTCGCTGCTCAGACTGGGATGTTCCTCCAAAAGCTGGCTGAGATAATAGCGGTATCCCTTTGCACTCGGCACTCTGCCCGCACTGGTGTGCGGCTGTTCCAAAAGTCCCAATTTTGTCAATGCAGCCATTTCATTGCGAAGGGTTGCGCTAGACACTGCCATATCAAAATAGCGGCTTAGCAAGGTGGAACCAACCGGTTCACCATCTGCTGAATACAATGAAACAATGGCAGTCAGCACACGCTGTTTGCGGTTATCCATTGCCATTGTCACTCGCCTCTTTCTTCTTGTTTTAGCACTCTCATTGCTTGAGTGCTAATGTTATTTTATGCTTGATTGATTGAATTGTCAATACATTTTTCAAAGTTTTTTGAACTTTAACAATTTCGCCACATTTTATTTTTCTTTTGCTGCACAGTTATAGTTTTCTTCTGCACTTTATTTTTATACCTTTTATTTCTATTCTTAAGATTGATTTTTTATTTTCCCTTGTGATAGGCTTTGCTGTATTTTCTCATTTTACTTTATACAAAAACAAACTTTTATTTTTTTCATGCCATAAAACACCAAAAATCCCTTAATTTCCGATTTGAAATCAAGGGATTTTTTTATCTTTTATACAGACAATATGTATTTTTCAATTGCCTTTGCAACGCCATCTTGCTGATTGGATGCAGTGACAACATCAGCCACCTGTTTTACTTCTTCAGTTCCGTTCGCCATTGCCACACCCAAACCCGCAGTTTGGAGCATTGCAATATCATTGCCGCCATCACCGCAAGCCATAACTTGAGAAAGGTCAATGCCAAAGAATTCAGCCAATTTTCTCAAACCCATTCCTTTGTTGACACCGGCTGCATTCAATTCCAAATTTTGGGGAACACTGCTGGAAGGCTCAAGCCATGCCTGCTGTTGTGCCAACATCATTGCCTGTTGCTGTTGTGCAGGGTCGCAGAAAAACATGGTGACTTTTTCGGCATGATATTGATTTTCTGCAATCCACTCACGAAGATTCTCCACTGGAGTGCGTGTTTTTTTGACATATTCCAGCATTTGTGGTGGGGCAAAGCGTTCTGCATTTTTCAAACTTTGGGGAGATGCGTATACCTTACCATCCAAGTACACATCCACCATACAATCGTATGGCTGCATCAAATCCATTGCACGCAGTGTATTTTCAGTGCTCAATGGCAAATCCACCATTTTTTCACGGTTTTTCATCTGCCAAATGGCGGCTCCATTGCTTGTGAGGGCATACTCCACCCCTGGCATCTCCCAAAACTCTTGTGGAAGTCCGTTCAGAGGTCTTCCTGTTGTGGGAATAACAATAACCCCCTTTTCAATGGCAAGTGCAATGGCCTTTTGTGTGGCTGAAGTGATGGTTTTCTCGTCTGTAAAAACTGTACCATCCAAATCCAAAGCCAACAATCGAATTTGCTTATGATTCATTCTCCATTGCCTCCAAAATACTTTGCAGCACAGGCTCTACACGGGCACAGGTTCTTCCTGCAATCCGCTGAATGGCATCATCCGCATTGCTCATTGCCCACGCATATTTTGCCATATGCAACATTTCCATATCATTGTAGTTGTCCCCAAAGGCAGCCGTTTCGAAGAGAGAAATGCCTGTCTCGTTGCACAAGGCTGCCAACCCGTCCGCTTTGTTGGAAACAGTGAAGTCAATCCAGCAGCTTCCAGACAATGCAACATTAAAGGTTCCTGCCCAGCTTCTACTAAAATAATCCAAAGTTTCATCATCAATACCATCCATCATCATAATGGATATTTTTAAAAAAGGCTCTTTAATTTCAGAAAAATCGTCACACAGAACCGCTTTATTTTTGACAAAGTTTTGAATATGTTCTACAAATTGAGGGTTTCGAGGGCTGATGTATACCTGTTCTTTTCCGGAAACCTGCACTTCGCACCCCGTTCGGGACAAAATTTCTTCAATCAGCACAAGGCTTTGTTTTTGGGGCATAGACTGCACTTCCACAGTCTGATTCCCTTTCATGACCAACGCACCATTTTCTGCAATAAATGCCATTTTTTCGGATACAGGTGCAAACAATTGCTTCAGATTAGGATATTGTCTTCCACTTGCAGCACAAAATAACACCCCTTTTTCCGACAAGCGTTCAATCAAGCCAAACAATTCAGAGCTAAGCTCACGGTTTCCATTTTGTAAAAGCGTTCCATCAATATCACTGGCAATCAGGCGAATCACGATTAAAACCTCCCTCAAAACCGACAAAATATCCATTGTTTTTCTCAGTATATCACAGCCATGTCACACTGTACACCCTATTATTAAATTCCTTCATTGCGGTACTCCTGCATCAGCTGTTCAAAAATCGGCAATGCACGGCGAATGGTATCCTCTGCCACACAGTAAGAAATGCGAATATGCCCCGGGCAGCCAAACCCTTCTCCTGGCACCACCAGCAAATCATATTTCATGGCACGGCGGCTGAATTCCTCGCCATCTCCTCCGGGAATTGACGGGAACAAATAGAATGCTCCCCCCGGCACAGAAAATTGATACCCTGCTTTTTTCAGCCCCTCACATAACAAATCCCGATTTTTGCGGTATACCTCCACTTGGGCAGGCTTTCCCCCCGCCTGTGCCACTATCTTTTGGAACAAACTGGGTGCATTGACATAGCCTAAGGTTCTGCCGGCTCCGCAAATGGCTGCATACGCTTCTTTTGCCTGTGTCAAACTGGGCGGAACCAGCACATATCCAATGCGTTCCCCCGGCAAGGACAAACTTTTCGACCATGAATAACAAACCAATGTATCTTGATAGAAATTCGGCAAAAAGGGAGTTTGTACATCATATACAATTTCCCGATATGGCTCATCGGAAATCAAGAAAATAGGATGCCCATATTCTTCACTTTTTTGTTTTAGGAGCCGGCTCAGCTTGACAGCGGTTTCTTCTGTGTACACTGCTCCTGATGGATTGTTTGGGCTGTTTACAATGACTGCTTTTGTCCAAGGGGTCAAACATTGCTGCAATGCCTCAAAATCAATCTGAAAATTGGTTGTTTCAGCCGCCACAACCCGAAATTCTGCTCCCGCTCCTTCTTTTACAAAGCACTCATATTCTGGAAAATAGGGTGCAATGGCAACAAATTCATCCTTTGGGTTTTGGGTCAGTGCCTTGAAACAGGCAGACAAAGCTGCTGCTGCCCCTGCTGTCAGATATAAATGCTCTGCTGTATATTCTGTGCCAAAACGCTGGTTTAAATCGTCTGCAATTGCTTGACGCGCCTCCAAAGACCCCTGCGCACTGGTGTAACTGTGCAGAGCAATGGGGGACTGTGTCTGCACCAATTCTTGCAGAGTTTCTCCCACCCAGTCGGGCGCCGGAACACTGGGATTGCCCAAACTGAAATCAAATACATTTTCTTTGCCCACAACTTTTGCCCGCTGGTTGCCATATTCAAATAATTCCCGAATCACCGACCGCTGGTTGCCCAACCGAACCATATCTTTTGAAAACATTATCATTCACTCTCCTTTTGCTCTTTCCATTGGGAAATAACTGCTAACATTTCCTGTCCATAGCGTCTTGTTTTTTCTTCGCCCACTCCATTGACCTTTAAAAACTCACTTCGATTTTCTGGCACAAACAAACACATTTCCCGCAAAACCGCATCGGTAAAAATCACAAATGCAGGCATTCCCTGCCGCTTTGCCAGTTCATTGCGTTTTGCACAGAGCATCTCAAACAGCTTTGCATCAACTGTCTGGTATCTTGCTTTGTCTTTTCTGTGGAAAAGGCTTGCCTCCTGCAAAGAATGATTTTCCTGTTGCAGGCAAATGCTGCAATTGCCGCAAAAAGGTGATGCACTTTCTCCAAAATATCCCAAAAGTTCTCTGCGCAGACAGCGACGGCTGGTGCAATACCATGTCATTCGCTTCAAGCGTTCTTTTGCTCGTTCTTCCATTTCAGGGTCGGGGTTTTCCTGATTTTCTACACTTTTTTCAATCAAAAACTGCCCCATCCGCACATCCTGTCCGCTGTACAGCAGCACACATTCCGCAGGTTCTCCATCTCGCCCTGCACGCCCTGCCTCTTGATAGTAACTTTCCAAATCCAAGGGCATATTATAGTGAATCACAAATCGGATGTCCGGTTTATCAATGCCCATTCCAAAGGCATTGGTTGCCACAATGACCTGCACACGGTCAAAGACAAAATCTTCCTGTGCTGTATGGCGTTTGCTGTCCTCAAGCCCTGCATGATAGCATGCTGCCGAAATTCCGTTGGTTTGCAAAAGCTGCTGCACCTGTTCCACCTGTTTTCGGGTAGAGCAATAGATAACACCGCTTTTACTGCCAAAGTTTTGCAGCAATCTCAACAATTCTCTGTCTTTGTCCCGTGGTTTCAAAACCATCAACCGCAAATTTGGACGGTTAAACCCTGTGACAACGGTTTTCGGCTGTTGCAATTCCAACAATTTGACAATATCCCGATGTACTTTCGGGGTAGCTGTTGCAGTAAAGGCTGCCACCGGCGGACGGCTTGGCAACTGGCGAATAAACTCTGCAATCTGCAAATATGCAGGGCGAAAATCCTGCCCCCACTGCGAAACACAATGCGCTTCATCCACTGCAATCATCGAAATTTTCAGCCCTTGCACTGCCCACAAAAAGCGTTCGGTCATCAATCGTTCAGGCGCCACATAGATAATTTTATATTTTCCTGCCTGCATATTTGCGGTAGCTTTTGCGTATTGTCCGACTGTGAGGGAGGAATTTAAAAACGCTGCTGCAACCCCTTGCTGGACAAGGTTCATCACTTGGTCTTTCATCAAAGAAATCAATGGAGACACTACCAAAGTAATGCCACCCATACACATCCCAGACAACTAAACACACAGAGATTTTCTCGCCACTATTGGCATAATCCCCAGAGCATCCTTGCCTTGCAGTAAAGCATCCACCAAAGGCTGCTGTCCTGTACGCAGGCTTTCATACCCAAATACACTTTTTAGAAGTTCTTTCATCCGTTGTTCCACACAGCCGCCCTCTTTTCATTCCAATTATTTTGTATTATACACTAAATTTCCTTTTGGGGCAAAGACACTATCTTGTCTTTACTTTCATTTTTTGATATGTTATAGTAAAAACAAGCAATATAGGATTTATTTCTTAGGGCATATCCGAAAACCGAGAAATTGATGAATTTTTCGCAGGAAACAAGTAGCTGAAAGAGAAAATACAGGAATCCTTGCTAGGTTTCAAGTATTTTTAACACAACATATACTGTTTTTATTGTAGAAAAAGGCGAAAATTTTGACTTTTCAGATGGCTTCTAATGTTTTTGAAGGTGTTGTCTGTGACACCTTCTTTTATTTTAAATACAAAAAGGAGTTTTTATGGAAAAAAGAATTGATTTACTGAATGGCTCAATTGGCTCTGTTCTGCTTAAACTGGCACTTCCGCTAATGGCAACATCCTTGATTCAAATGACATACAACATGACTGATATGATATGGATTGGTCGTTTGGGTGCAGGGGCAGTGGCTGCAGTCGGCGTTGCTGGTATGTTCACTTGGCTTTCCACCGGTCTGGTCACTCTTGCCCGTACCGGAGGGCAAACCCGTGTGGGGCATCGTTTGGGGGCAAACGATATGGAAGGTGCAGCCCAATACGCACAAGCTGCATTGCAGCTTTGTATTTCTCTTTCTGTTCTTTACAGTTTTGTATTGATTGTTTTTACCCCACAACTGATTGACTTTTTCCGTCTGTCCGAGCCGAAAGTAGTTGCAGATGCAACAGGATATTTGCGAATTATCGGTCTTGGAATGCCTCTTGTGTTTTTCACACAAATTATGACTTCTTTTTTGACCGTCACAGGAAACAGCCGAACCCCGTTCCGCATCAATGCAGTGGGACTTGTGGCAAACATTATTCTTGACCCATTGTTTATTTTCGGTTTCGGCCCAATTCCCGCTTTAGGTGCAGTGGGTGCAGGTGTAGCAACGGTAATGGGACAATTTTTAGTTGCTGCACAATTTTTAGCAGTAGCATTAAAAGATAAGCATCTATTTTGTCATATTCGTGTTTTTTCCCGCCCCGATTTTTCAAAAATCGGCGATATTTTTCGTCTAAGTCTGCCTGCTGCTTTCCAAAATATGCTTTTCCCACTGATTGCAATGGTAATTTCCCGTTTGGTTGCGTCCTTTGGTGACAATGCCATTGCTGTGCAAAAGGTGGGCAGCCAGATTGAATCGGTCAGTTGGGTAATTGCTGACGGTTTCTCGGTGGCTGTCAATAGCTTTATGGCACAAAACTGGGGTGCAAAAAATCTGCATCGGGCAAGGAAAGGCTTTTTCACCGCTTTGGGGCTGATGACAATTTGGGGGCTGATAACCACCACTTTGCTCTTTTGCTTTGCAGCACCTATCTTTCAGGTATTTATCCCCGACCCTTCTGTCACTTCAATGGGTGTGGATTATCTGAAAATACTTTCCTATTCCCAGATGTTCATGTGCTGGCAGATTATGATTGTGGGTGCATTTGCAGGACTGGGGCAAACACTGACTCCCTCCATTGTATGCAGCACTTTGAGTGCTGCCCGTATTCCGATGGCGCTGGTACTGAGTTCTACCGTTTTGGGCTTATGCGGCATTTGGTGGAGCATTTCCATTTCCTCCATTGGGCAGGGAACTTTATGTTTAATTCTGTTTTTGCTTTTGCTCAAAAAACTTTCCAACCAACAAAAAATTTCGATATAACAAAAAACGATGAAACCGCCGTGGTTTCATCGTTTTTTTATAAAGATTGTGTCTTTAATATTGTTTGCTCAATGGCATAACCAATTGAAGCACTGTCCAAGATGCCTGATACAACAGCATTGCCGGCAATGCAAGCGAAATCAATCCACCACTAACGGTCAATGCAAGGGCAACCAAACAGCTAAAAATTACCGCAGCGGTCTGCACCATCGTTGCAAGGTGTTCGCCTGCTGCTGCGCTTTCGGCTGCACGCAATCCACCCACAAAGGAGAAAAACGAACCCAAATGAGTCATAACCCCTTCGCTTTGCGGTCTGAAAATCAGTTCAGGGCCCAAAGTTTTCCGCTCTTGTTCATTCAAAATTTTGATACTTTCCAACGGAATATCATAAATTTTAGAAATCAATTCTTCTGTTAAACAGCAGTCATCACTTTTTATCAGCAATGAGATTCCTCTGTCATGCAATGAGTGAATGACATCCTGCACAGACTGGTCTGCCTGATACTCCAACCCAAATGCAGCAAACAACTTGCCCGAAACAGCAAGATAGAGCAATTCCCGTTCTCCGTTTTTGGTGCATTGGTCTTCCCATTCTTTGCTGGGGGCTGATAGTCCATGTCGAATCATCATTTCCCGTGTACCAACCAAAATACGCTCATTGTCAATCCATGCTGAATACCCATAGCCAACCTCATGGGTAAAACTTTCTACTGGATAAAGAATATCGGTTTTTCCTTGAATAATACCGGAAAAGACTTCTTTCATTGTGTCACAGGCTTCCACCAAAATTGAGGTTGCGTACAAAATCGCCAAATCAATACGCTCTTTTTCAAAGGTTTTGATGCCTTTCAGTGCGATTGTGCCAACAGGAAACAAATCTTTTGCACCCACCAGAAC
>JAHHUF010000043.1 GCA_020024115.1 Anaerofilum sp. | reverse complement strand
GGGTTTCCATTCAAGCTTCTTTCATGATATTGTTTAATTTTCAAGGTCCTGTGCCGCTCAGCGGTTTGTGTTCCCTGAGCGTGTTATTTATTATACTCCCTTTATATCTATTTGTCAACACTTTTTTGCAAATTTTTTCTCATTTTTATCAACGATTTATCGTTATTTTTCAAAAAGCTCTCATTTTTGGCTTATTTTTTTGATTTTTTAAAATATTTTACAGCAAACTGTCTAACCAATAAGGTCTTTTTATTATAATAATGTAATATATAAAAAATGAGCAATCAGCAACTTTTTTAAAATCGCAATTGCTCATTTTTATTTTACTACTTTATAAAGTCTTTGTCTTATATTTTTTGTATACGGGCTGCTTAATTTTTTTGAATTTCTTCCATTTTTTCTTTGTTCAATGGGTAGAACTTCGTTGTGAGTGCTTTGTTGGAAGAAATTCCGTTGAATGAAAAAAGCGCAATTTGCCAATTTTTCTTGGATGTGTTTAGTTATCTGTACTGTAAATCTCCTTTTTGTGTGTCTGCTTATAAAATTTCAACAGCAATATTTTATAAATAATTTTTTACAGCACGCAAAATTTGTTCCCCTTGTTCAGGCTGCATCAAATTTTCTGCTTGCTGCAAAACATCGCTTGTTGTAATTTCCTCTTTGTCCAACTGGTTGAGACTATTTTCCAGTTGAGTCTTGTACTCCATTTGTGTCAAACTCAAAAAGACTGCTGCTGCCTTTTGAGCAGAGGGAGTCAAATTTTTCATATTTTCGGTTCCCGAGCGTTTTGTACATTTGAAGGTTTCCAAAAGTTCGGGTTTCAGTTCTCCGTCATAAGGAATCCCCAACCGCTCAAACTGCTCTTTTGGTGCATCGTTTGCTTTCATCAGCTTACGCATCAACTCAATCATTCTCAACTGCTGCTGAGAGTCATCAATGGGGTGCTGCTGATGGGGGTCGTTTTGCAAATCAAACAGCATGCTTCCGTACCAATATGGGTTGAGTATAATTTTTGTAGGAATTTTCATCACCATTGCACCTTTTGTGAATGCAAATTCCTTTGTCAGACTCATATTTGACAATTCTTCCGGTTTGAATGGTGCATTCATGTGCATTGGCATCAAAGTATAATCAAATAATGGCTCATTGCTTGGGTCTGCACAAGCGTGCATATATACATATCTGCCATCGGTCACATTGACATGCCCACCATACACGCCAAAAATTGCTGCCTCTCGAATAGGCTCATCCTTCTTTAAAATTGGTAGCAGGCTTTTGCCGTCCATAAACTCAGGTGGTTCAATTCCGAAAAACTCTGCCAATGTTGGAACAATGTCCACTGTTTGTGCCAATGCACTTCTGCGCTGTCCATCACAGTTGACATTTGGATGATGGATAAAGAAGGGAGTGTGAACCAATTCATTATAGAAAGGCTGCACATTTTTGCCCATCCACTCTTTTTCACCCAGCATAAAGCCGTGGTCGGTGTTGACAATGAGCATTGTATCTTTCCACAGGTCAAATTCATCCATCACATCCAAAACTTTGCCTAAATAGTTGTCACACATACTCATCAATGCAGCGTATTCATACCGTACATGTTCTGTTGCTGCATCGCCGTATTCGTTTTTGCCATAGTCAGGCCAATCCAAGTTTTTGCCATGATAATCATGAGGGTACAGGTCTTTATATGCCTGCTGGGTGTAGAATGGTTCATGGGGGTCAAATACTTCCAACTGCAAGAACCAGTTATCTTGGTCTGCACTTCTGCGGATAAAATCCAAACCATTGTCAAAGATGCGTTTTTGAGGCATATCTTCTTCTGTTTGAATAAAGCTGCGATTTACCCAATCATGCCGCCAGTTTTGCCCTGTTTTTCTGCGGGAAAGCGTTTCTGGGAACTCCGGCCATGGCACCTGTCCTTTCCATGGGTCGCCTTGCTGTCCACGCACAATTTCATGGCTGTCGAATTTTGTCAGATAGCCAGAGCCGCCATCCTCCCAATAGTGAAAATGGTCAGTTACAATGTGGGTATAGATTCCTGCTATTTTCATGCGCGAAACGACTGAATCATCATAAGGGTGCATAGGTGTCCAAAAAGTGTGCAGGAAGTTATATCTGCCTGTGTGAAGCTCGCGACGAGCCGGCATGCAAGGCATACTGCCGGCATAAAAGTTGTCAAATGTCGCTGTGTGCTGTGCCAAACGCTGAAAGTTGGGCATTTTTGTCCATTCACAGCCATAGTTGGGCAAAAATTCTCGATTGAGTGAATCAAACATCACCATAATTGCTCTCATAATTTGTTCCGCCTTTCTTTTGGGAAGGTTCCCATTTTAACTGTTAAGTTTCCCCCTCTTGAAACCAAAAGGGGGAAGTTTTATACAAGAAGATTTTTCACAGAGGAACGCAATTCCATTGAATAAGGAATTTGAATATCCTTATACAATAAAGTATCATCCTTCAAAATATCCAGCATAAGTTGTGCACACTGCAAACCGTATTCAAAATCCGGTAAGCAAATACTTGTAATCAATGGGTCTGTGCCAGAATTTGCGGCACGCTGAATTGCCACCAAAGAATAATCCTGTTTCAATGTTAGGCCCTGCTGTGAAAACATATTGATAATCTGGTTGCCCAGCTCAGTGCTGTCTGCAAAAATTGCAGTGAATTTGCCCTTTATAAAATGCTCATACAACATCTGCATTTGATTTTTGCCATCCAACGAAATACTGCTCAAGTCCACCACACTGTTTTGAGCAGGCTCTTTATGCAGCATTTTGCACACTTCCGCATAGGCTGCTGCCCTGCGCTGTAACAATCTTTGGTTTGACCTCTCATACACAGTCAGTATATTGGTATGCCCGTTATTCATCAAGTATAGATACAAATCTCGGCTGTAATAGTAATTTCCCATATAAACACGAAACCCTTTGTGGGGGTCTACACGCTCACCGGTATATACAATTTCTCGACGTTTCATCAACAATTTTCGCTGTTCTTCATCTTCAATATCGCCCAGAAAAATCAGCCCGTCTACACGGCTGTCCTCCAAAAAGTGCTGTGCTGTGCCAACGCTTTGTTTTGGTGTTGTTTGAGTGTTAATGAGCAAAAAAGAATAGCCTGCCTGTGCAAAAACATGGTTCATGCCTGCAAGCCTTGTTGTGAGGGAACGGCGAAGCAATGTGTCATGTTCTGCAATTGCCACCCCAACTGTGTAGGTTGGTGCACCACGCAACACCTGTGCATTGCGGTTTGGGGAATACTCCAATTCTTTCATTGCTGCTTTGACCGCTACTGCTGCCTTTTTGCTGACTGAACCGCCTGTAAGTACACGAGAAACCGTGCTTTTGGATACCCCTGCTTTTTGAGCAACATCCAAAATGGAATATCCTGCCATAAAGTTCTCCTTTCCAAACAAACGCTGTATGGTATCGTTCCCATAAATTAGAATACAAGATTGCTTGCTCAAAGTCAAGCATCTTGCACAATTTTTTCATTTTAATTGATTTTTAATTCAGCTTAAAATACAATTGCATAAACTATATGGAAACAAATGCAAATGGACAACCCAATTGACAGGCAGCGGTGAAGACGAATCCATGCAGTTTCAGACAATTTTCGCTTTAAAAACGAGGTAATAATCAAAACCAGCAAAACCATCCACGCAATTTTTCCGCTTATCATTCCGGGGTTTTTACCCGACAAAATCCCATGTACCAATGCAGTCACCGCCAGCAAGCAAGCATAAAATGTATGTGGTTTTATCATTGCCAAAAAGAATCTGCATTTTCCGCATCTTGTTTTGCGAAGCGGAAACATCACACAAAGCAAAAATAAAACAAGTGATGTGATTGTTAATAAAATATTGGCAATTGTCATATAAAATCAACTCCTAATTAGTTAGCTTTAGCTAACTAATTATATCAAATAATTTATATTTGTAAAGAGCAAAATTCTTGTTTTTTAGAGAAAAAAAGACAATTTTGCACTACTGATTGTTTTTTGTTGATGCAAAGTTGTCTTTTGGGGTTTTATTTTTATTGATATAAAATTTCTTTTTTCTGCAAGGCGGTTGTAATACGCTGAGCGGTTTGGGCGTCCTTGCACTGAATTGTATGCAGATGAACTCCACCTGTCAGATTGCTCAACAAACTTTGTGTTTGTTTTTCTGCTTTTTGCAGAAACAAATCTGCATCATATCGGCTGGCAATCTGCAATTGCGCTGTAATTTGACCATAAAGAGGATTTTCTACAATAACATTTTCCACAATTCCGCCATTGTCCACAATCAGATACAGTTCTTCCTGCAATTGTTCCTGCCCTGTATGGCGGCAGGCAATCAGAACTGAAACCCCTTGTATCTTTTCAACCATACGATACCCTCTGGGGGTTGCTTCAATGGACTCTCCTGCGGCTCGCAAAAGTGCAATATCCCCCACAACAATTTGGCGGCTGACTCCTGCCTGTTTTGCCAATGCAGTTGCGCTCAATGGTTTTTCGCATTGATGCAATTGTTCTAAAATCCAGTTTCTTCGCTGTTCTCCGTTCATTCTGTTTGATGTTCCTCCTGCATCTCTGCAATGATTTTTTCCAATTGGTCGGCTTCCATCTGTACTGCCTGCCGCATCAACTCTCTTGCTTTGCTGCAAGGCAATTTTTTTTGCACCAGCAAACGTAGCACTGCCATTTTTTCTGCCTTCTGTGCGTAATTATTTTCTGTTTGTTCTGCCATCTCTGTGGCTATTTGGAGAGCCAAAGAGGGAGCTTTCGGCACCGATACTGCCACAGTTCCATTGCTCCAGCTACGGTTTGCCATAGGGTGAAATGGGGTGTCTGTTTGTGTGCTACTGATGACAACAATTCCCTTTTGTATGCAATCTTCCACAATTTGTTGGTTGACCTTTGGGTCGTCGGTTGCTGCCGCCGCAAAAAAGACCTGCTTCAGTTGGCTGATATGATAGGGCTGACAGATACAAACCGCTTTGCATTGCTGCCACTCTTTGCAGAATTGCGGAGAGTATGCAACCACATTCGCTCCTTGTTCCAGCAATTGCTTGGCTCTGCGAAGTCCTTCGATTCCCCCACCAAAAACGGCACAGTTTTTCCCTTCTAATTCCAAACGAAGACACAATGCCATATCAGTTGCCCTGTGCTGCTTTTACTGCTGCAAAAGCCTTGTCCATTGCTACAAAGGTTTGTTCCAAATCCCGCTCTGTGTGAGCCACCGAAACAAACATCGCCTCAAACTGGCTGGGAGCAACCAAAACCCCCTGTGCAAGCATTTCTCGGAAATAAATTTTAAACAATTCTGTATCACAGGTCATTGCATCATCATAACACAAAACAGGTTTCTCTGTGAAAAAGATACAGCACAAGCTGCCTGCCCGCTGCACTTGATAGGGCAGTTGATGACGATTCAAGATAGTTTGGATACCCTCTTGCAATTTCTGCCCTGTTTGTTCCAACTGCTGATAGATTTCCGAATGCTGCTCCAAATACCCCAACTGTTTCAGCCCCATAAACATTGCAAGGGGATTGCCTGACAAAGTGCCTGCCTGATAGACGGGGCCTTTGGGGGAAACCCACTCCATAATTTCTTTTTTGCCGCCATAAGCACCAACGGGCATACCTGCCCCAATAATTTTCCCAAAACAAACCATATCAGGGAAAATGCCGTATTGCTGGGCTGCTCCCCCAAAACCAACACGAAATCCGCTGATAACCTCGTCAAAAATCAGCACCGCCCCTGTTTTGTTGCACAATTCACGCAATTGCTGCAAAAATTCTTTTTTGGCTGGAATGACCCCCATATTGCCTGCAATTGGCTCCAAAATAATTGCTGCAATCTGATTTTCATTTGCGGAAAAGGTTTCTTTTACCGATTCAATATCGTTATAACGGCAGACCAATGTATGTCTTGTGATGTCCTCTGGCACACCGGGACTGGTAGGAACACCATAAGTCAATGCTCCACTGCCTGCCTTTACCAGCAAACCATCGCTATGCCCATGATAACAGCCTTCAAACTTGACGATTTTATCTCTGCCTGTGTAGCCTCTTGCCACACGAATTGCACTCATGGTTGCCTCTGTGCCGGAGTTGACCATTCGCACCATCTCAGCGGCGGGATAAGCAGAGGTGATAATTTTTGCCATTTCCACCTCTCGCAGGGTAGGCAAGCCAAAACTGATTCCAGCATCAATGGCTTCTAATGCACCTTGCTGCATCATAGGGTGGGAATGTCCCAAAATCATTGGGCCCCAGCTGCAAATATAATCAATATATTCATTGCCATCAATATCCCACAAATGGCTGCCCTTTGCACGCTGAACGAACACCGGGCTGATTTCCACTGACTGAAAGGCACGCACAGGGCTGTTGACACCACCGGGAATATACTGCTGTGCCTGCTGATAGGCTTGCTCTGATTTTTGATGATTCATACCCATTCTCCTTGCTTCAATTTCTGCCCAGCTTCCAGTGCAAAATAGCTGATAATCATTTTTGCACCTGCTCGCTTGATTGCAGTGAGGGTTTCGGGGATGACGCTTTCTGACATCAATCCTTGTTGCACTGCCATTTTTAACATAGCATATTCTCCACTGACATTATACGCTGCCATTGGCAGATTAAACTGCTGAGTGCCCTCTTTCAGCACATCCAAATAAGCAAGGGCAGGCTTAACCATCAGCATATCTGCACCTTCTTCCACATCTGCCTGCATTTCACGCAGAGCCTCTTTGCCGTTTGCCGGATTCATTTGATAGCTTTTGCGGTCACCAAAAGAAGGTGCACTGTGAGCCGCCTCTCGAAAAGGTCCATAGTATGCTGACGCATATTTTGCAGAATACCCCATAATTGCCACCTGCTCAAAGCCAGACTCGTCCAAAGCGGTGCGGATTGCTGCAATATGCCCATCCATCATATCACTGGGGGCAACCATATCCACCCCTGCTTCGGCATAGCTGACCGCAATTTCTGCAAGATGGGGAAGGGTTTCGTCATTCAAAACTTCTCCCCTTACATTCAAAATACCACAATGCCCATGACTGGTATATTCACACATACAAACATCGCCAATGATATACAGTTCAGGGGACAACTCACGCAGTTTGCGGATTGCTTGCTGCACAACACCATCTTCCTTGCAGGCTTCGCTACCACAGGAGTCTTTGTGGTCAGGGATTCCAAACAAAATACAGCCCAAAATTCCTGCTTGCTGCATCTGCTCTGCAATATCACCCAGCATATCCACCGAATAATGATACTGTCCTGGTAAAGAGGAAATTTCTTTTTTGATTCCCTCTCCCTCCACCACAAAAACAGGCAAAACAAAATCTTGGGGCATTAGCTGTGTTTCTTTCATCATACTGCGAATGGCAGCATTTTTTCGTAATCTTCGTCCTCTGTAAAACGGTTTCATCTTATACTCTCTTTCTTTTTTATCATCTTTTATCTTTAAACAATTGACAAAGGGTTTTGACCAGTTGTGTATAATTGGATTCACTGCATATCGCAGGAAAAATTTCATACTGCTGCAAAGCCTCTGCTGTTTTTGCTCCAATTGCAGCCACCGGAATCCCTGACAAATATTTTTTCAGAGTTTGATTTTTCAGCAATGCTGCAAAACGGTGAACGCTGCTTGCACAAGTGAACACTGCCCCATTAGGGGATTGGTCTGGAATTTGTGCATCTGGATTTGGCACATTTTCATAAACAGGGGCAGCAATCACCGAATTGTTCTCCATCGCCCAGCAAGGAGAAAGAGGTTGATTGGGGCAAACCACTACAAGCCGTTCCCCTGCCATCATTTCTTGGGAAAGTTCTTCTGCAAACTGTTCAGAAGTGGAGCCTGTAGCAACAAAATCCGCCCGAATACCATATTGCTGCAAGGCTTGTGCTGTGGACTCTCCAATGGCAGCTACCATTGTTCCTGCCAGACAGCGGGAATCCTGTCGATTTTTTGCAACTGCGTCAAAGAAAAATTGCACTCCGTTATGGCTGGTAAATGCCACCCATTCTGCCCCTGCTCCTTTGCAGATATTTTCCCATGCCTGCTCCAAAGGCTGCAAAGAGGACACCTGCACTCGTTGCACCTCTGCCCCTTGCTCTTGCAGCATTTTTTCCAGTCGGCTGTCGGTTCCCGTTTGAGGAAAGAGTATTTTTTTGCCAAACAAGGGACGTTGCTCAAACCAATTGAGCTGCTCTGACAATTGCACCACTTCCCCCACCACAATCAAAGCCGGGCTGTGTAATTGTTCCTGTTTTACTTTGGCTGCAAGCTGCTGCAATGGTGCAAAAACACTTTTTTGTGTGGGAAGGCTTGCATTTGAAATGACTGCACAAGGAGTGTCGGATGATTTGCCATATTTCATCAACTGGGCAGCAATCTGTTCTACCCGTCCAAGCCCCATCAAAAAAACAAGGGTATCGTTGGTGTTTGCCATGGATGCAAAATCCATTCCACCAAAGCCGCCATCTTTATCATGGGCAGTATAGACACGAAATCCTCTTGCCAATTCTCGATGTGTGATGGGGATTCCTGCTGCGGCAAGCCCTGCAATTGCACTGGTGACACCACTCACCACCTGAAAAGGAATGTTTTTTTCTTTGAGATAGCAGCCTTCCTCTCCACCTCTGCCAAACACAAAGGGGTCGCCGCCTTTCAGCCGCACCACAATGGGATGCTCTTTTGCTTTTTGTTCCAACAAACAGTTTATTTCCTGCTGTGACAGTGTGTGGTGGCTGTCCGCTTTGCCTACATAGATTTTCTCGCAGTGGGGAGGAATCTGTTCCAAAAGCTGCTCTGTCCCCAAACGGTCATAAATCACACAATCTGCCTGCTGCAAAAGTTCTGCTCCCCGCAGAGTCAGCAGCTTTGCATCGCCTGCTCCTGCTCCAACTAAATATACTGTTCCAATCATTGATATTCTCCTCGCTGCTGCAAAAGCTGTTCTGCCAGCTTGTTCGCCAAAACAATTGCATCTTCAAGGGCTGCACTGCCCTTTTGCCAAGCTGCAAAGGTTTGGGATTCATTGCCCAGAAAAGCAATCATTTCCACCTGATTTCCTTTTTGCTCGCAATATGCTCCCACCGGCAGATGACAGCCTCCATCCACTGCCTGCAAAAAAGCCCGTTCTGCACTGGCACAAAGATTTGTTTGTGGGTCAGCAAGGGAGTTGAGCATTTTCTGCAAGTTTATATCTTGCTGCAACACTTCCAAAGCCAATGTGCCTTGTCCCGGAGCTGGAGTGAGCAAGTCGGAGGGAAAATACCCTGCAATTTTATCCTCTATTCCCAAACGGTGCAAACCTGCTGCCGCAAGAATCAAACCATCAAGCTGCTGGGTTTTCATTTTTTCCAAACGGGTTTGAATATTGCCACGGATAGGGACAATGTTCAAATCCGGGCGGTGAAATTTAAGCTGTGCCACTCTGCGTTTGCTGCCTGTGCCGATGGTTGCCTCCATTGGAAGCATACCAAGCAAATCGGAGCTTGTTTTTTGGGTTGGATAGTTCAAAACTAGTGCATCAAAGGAGATTTGCCGTTTCCAAAATTGTGTATAGCACAATCCTTTCGGGGGAGAGGTTGGCATATCTTTCAAGCTATGCACTCCAATGTGGACCTTTCCCTCTAAAATTTGCTGCTCAATCTCCCACACAAAAATCCCTTTTCCACCCACCTGCTCCAAAGGACGGTCTAGCACCAAATCCCCTTTTGTTGCGATGATTTTGACAGAAAATGTATCTTTCGGAAAGGCGGCTTGCAGCTTTTTCTGCACCCATTGGGTTTGTGCCAATGCCAAAGCACTGCCTCGACTGCCTAAAACATATTTCATCCAGTTCACTCCTTTGATTTACCGAATAAATAATCTACTGCATCAGCAAGCTGTACCTGTTCCTGTTCATTTTGCAGCTCTTTCAGTTGATGAATGGGGTCTCTTAACAGACGATTCATTCCTGCATGAAGCAGCTTTCGCAGCACCTTTTGCTGATGGCTGTCTAAACTGAGTTTATCACACAAAAGCTGTGCGGTATCCTGCTCCACCTCCTGCACCCGTTCTCGCAGGGTTTGAATGGGTGCATCCACTGCACAACTGGCAAGCCAGTGTTCTGTTTCTGCAATAGCTGCGGCAAGACTCTGTTCTGACTGCTGTGCCAACCGATGCCGTTTTTCTAGGTTTTCTTTGCCTGTTTGCTTGAGACTGTCAATATCAATCAATATTCGGTGTGGGCTGTTCGCAGCTTGTGGCAGAATATCTCTTGGTACTGCCAAATCCAACAATGCCATCGGCTGATTGCAGCCAGACAACTCTTGCTGTGTAACAATTGGATGTGGGGCAGAAGTGGCAGACACCACAATATCGCTTTGTCCAATTGCCTGCGTCCGATAGCCAAAAGAGCACAGACAAACCACTGGAGCAAATTCCTGTTCCAACACATTGCCTGCCTGCGTATTTCGGCAGCACAAAAAAATCTTTTTGCAGCCCATCGCCACCAGATGCCGCACAGCAAGCATTGCCATTTTTCCGCTGCCTATCACACAAGCGATTTTGTTTTGGATGCCAAACTGCTCCTCGATTTTTTTCATACCAATATAACAAAGGGAAAGAGGCTGCTGGCTGACGGGATAGGCTGTTTTGACATCTTTTGCACAGGTGACGGCATTCTGCACAATTCGGTTTAGTTCTTTTCCGCTGCTTCCTGTGCCACGGGAAAAGGCAGCCGCCTCTTGAATTTGCCCCAAAATTTGGTCTTCCCCCAAAACCAACGAATCCAGCCCTGCTGCCACACGGAACAACTGTTCCAGCGCAGGTGTACCTTCCAACTGGTACAGATGCTTGCTCAGTTGGTCTGACCCATTGCAGACTGCCAAAAATACGCCTTTGATTTGTTTCGGAAAGGGAGTGACTCCACTGGGATAAAGATAATAAATTTCACTTCGATTGCAGGTAGAAAGCACCATACATTGTTTGATTCCTACCTTTAATAGCTGCTGTGCCAACAGGATTTTATCTTGGTTTGAAAATGCTGCTTTTGCCCTTAAATCCAACGGTGCTGTGCGATAACTCAGCCCCAAAACACCCAATTTCACCAAAATACCCAAACTCCTTTTTCTTTGTCCTGATTTGTTTGTTTTTTATTATACCTCTGCAATTGAAAAAAGTATAGAAAAAACAATCTTTGTATATACAGCTGACAAATTTGTCGAAAATTTTTCTCTTTTTGATGCAAAGCTGTGCTATAATAAAAGCAACAAACCTTTATCCATTATCTTTGACACCAACAAAACTTTTACAGTGAAAGGATGATACTGCAATGCTGCATATTACTGGAACTGCTGCCTCGGCAGGGCTTGCTGTTGGAACCGTAAAACGCATTTATCGTGCAAGCACCGGGCTGACACGGGTTGTGCTGGATTTTCCGCGGGAAAAAGCACTGTTTGAAGCTGCTGTTTTGTTGGCAAAAGACGAACTGGCAGAATTGGAGCAGCGTGCAGGTGCACAGGATAAAGATATTTTTTTGTTTCAGCGTGTGATGCTGGACGACCAAGGGCTTTTGCGAGAAATCAATCAGGCAATTACAGAGGGGCTGGGTGGTGCAGCGGCAGTGGAAAAAGCTGCTGAAATTTACAGCCAGAGAATGCGCAGCATTGACAACGAATATCTTCGAGAGCGAGCTTCTGACATTCTGGATGCCTGCCAGCGTGTGGTGAACATTTTGGATGGACGCCCACGGGATATTTTAAAATTAGACCAGCCTGCAATTATTGCATCAGACGAAATTTATCCCAGCGATTTAGTGTCTGTGGAAAAGGGATTGATTTTAGGCATTGTCACCTCGGCTGGTTCTTCGCAGGGGCACGCAGCCATTATCAGCCGAACAATGGGAATCCCTGCTATTGTGCAGGCAGGCGAAAAGTTTTTGCAGCTATGTGACGGAGAAACCGCTGCATTGGATGGATTTTCCGGGGAATTATTTTTGAATCCCGATGAGCCAACCAAGGCACGGTTTTTGCATCGGATACGATTAAAAGAGCGTCAGGAGCACAAGCTAGAAAAGCTCAAAAAAGCTCGCTGCGTTACCCCCACAGGTCAAGAGGTAAGTCTGATGGCAAACTGTTCCTGTCCCGAAGATATTGAGTTGGCAATGTCCAAAGGAGCAGACGGTGTAGGATTGCTGCGCAGCGAATTTATGTTAATGGCTGGAAAAATGCTCACTGAACAGGAACAATATGAGTTTTATGTCAATTGCCTAAAAGCCGCAGGGGGAAAACCTGTGACCGTTCGCACCTTTGATATTGGTGCAGACAAAGAGGTGGAGGGCATCTCCCATACAGAGGATAATCCCGCATTGGGTCTGCGTGGGATTCGGCTCTGTCTTGCCCGAAAAGACTTGCTGGAAACCCAGCTTTCTGCTTTATTTCGGGCAGCCAAATACGGAAATTTAAAAATTATGTTTCCTATGATTGCCACCGCTGAGGAATTGAAACTTGCACTTGCAGTTGTGGAGCAGGTCAAAGCACAATTGCGGCAAAAAAATATTTCTTTTACGGAAAATATTCCCATTGGTACCATGATTGAAACCCCTGCGGCAGCTCTTTTGGCAGAACAGCTTGCGCCGCTTTGCAGCTTTTTCAGCATTGGTACCAACGATTTGACCCAATATGCCCATGCTGCCGACCGTGTAAATCCTTTGGTTGCGGATTATTATCCCACCTTCAGTCCAGCGGTGAATATGCTGATTGAAATGACACTGCGTGCTGCTGAAAAAAACGGGATTCCGGTTTCGGTTTGCGGCGAATCGGCTGCAAACTCCGCTTTGGCACAGCACTATGTGTCAATGGGCATTCACACCCTTTCGATGGCAGCTGTCAGCCTGCTGGAAGTGAAAGAATTTTTAATGGAAGAACCTGAGGAATGAAATTTTATGGAAAAAATGATGCCCGAAAACGGGCCTTTTGAAGCAATTGTAACTGCTTGTTTTTCATATATGGATTGCTGTTTTGACAGCTTTGTTTATTTGACACATACAAACGGAACAATCGGCATTTCTTTCACCGTATCCGCCGCAGACCCTTTGCAGCAAACCATCTGTAAATCTTTGGTGCAGCAAATGGGAAAGCAAATCACCGTCTTGGTTGATGGCTGCTCTGTTGAGGTTGTCGTTCGAGGAATCAATTACAGTTTGCAAAAAAACAGCAGCAGCTTTTCTTCTTTTGAAATCAAAGTGGAAAACACCCCTCGTTTAATGCAGCATTTGATGCAATAGAATAACCTGAAATTACCCTTTTACAAAATAAGGAAGTGATTGGTATGGAATCTTGGAAAAAATCGGTTTTTAATATTGTTTTTATTTTTGTTATTCAAATTGTTTCTAATTATTGTGTATCTTTGGCATTGAAAATTGAATGGAACTTTATAAAATTTGTCACAGACCCGATACTGATTCTGTTCTGGTCTTTTTATATTGGATTTTTTCTTGCAGCCTATTTTATAAAAAAATGGTGGAATAAAAACTAGAGCGTATCTGAAAACTAAGAAATTGACGAA
>JAHHUF010000042.1 GCA_020024115.1 Anaerofilum sp. | reverse complement strand
TATCCGCAGAAAGCCTGTTAGCTGACCGGGGATATGACACCAATCAGATCCTTGCCTATGCCACTGGTGCAGGAATGAACGTTGTCATTCCCTCCAAACGAAATCGTAAAGAACAGCGGGATTACGACCGTTATCTGTATCGACTGCGGCATTTGGTGGAGAATGCTTTTTTACACCTGAAGCGTTGGCGAGGAATTGCCACACGATATGCCAAACATACAGCTTCATTTCTGGCAGCAGTGCATATTCGTTGCATTGCTATTTGGTGTGCTGTTTTGGCTTGAACTTGTGTAGACACTATTTAACAAATTTTTACCATGTGGGTGTCCAACTTGCACTTGCAATTTACGAATAAATATTTTAGAGTTAATGTATAACAAAAACAATATAGACCATCAGAGGCAAAAAAAGATTGTACCAATTGTCTCCTAAAATATTTTTTGTTGAATAAAAAATCAATCCCCCAAACAGTTGTCTGAGGGATTGATTGTAGGCTATTTCAGAATATTGCACTTTTAAGGTGTGGGTTATATCGTATAAGTTAAATAGAACCGTTTTCAAAAGGCTCCATCAGGTTGTTCCAAGTTACATTTACATAGCTTACAGCCTCCAAATATTGCTGTGCAATGATATTCAAAGGAATCTGAAGCTGTTCTGCATACTTGTTTACCTTGTGCCACTCACCTTGCTCATAAGCAGCAGCAAGCAGATACATTGCACCGCAATCACCTTCTTGATGAATCAGACCGTTTTTGAGTTCATCCGAAATGGGCAGAGAAGCCAGTGCATCTTCCATTGGAACATCCAAAAGCTGATCCAAAACCGAGAACATGCCCAACATATATGCTTCGCTGAAAGCCAGAGGGAAGTTGGGAACACTTTGAGAAAGATTTTGACAGAAGACAGCACGCTGGAAAGAAACTTTAATCAGTTCATCTGTCAAATTGTCTTCACCGCCAAAACTCAACAGGTAAATCCATTGACGCAACTGCCCCAATCCCAAGACGGTCAAAGCCTGCTTAATATCTTTAACACGGTTTGGCATGGAGAAATAAGAGGAGTTAACCATTTTGAGCAAAGAGAAGGTTAATGTAACATCAGTGCTGATGATTTGAGCGATTTCGTTCAAATCAGGCTCTTCACGAGTGATGGCTGCCATGAGGCGGAAGAAATTGGTTTTTAAATGCTGAGAAGTTTTTTGTGCACGGGAACGAGCAATTTCAGCAACTGCTTTTCCTTGTATATAATCAAACTCACATTTTTCTGCCAACTCCCGTGCTTCAAGAGTGTCTACATGATAGGCAGCAAGTTTGAGATGAAATTCAGCTGCAACAGAACGCAGAGTGTCCAACTGCTCTTGAGTGATGTGGTCAAAGTTGATACGCAAAATATCAACCATGGGCAGAATGTCCATATAACGGCTGTTAAACTGAAAGCCAACCAAAGCCAAACGATAGCCTTGTTTCTTGTACCGTTGAAGCATCATGCGTGCAACAGGGTGTACCAAAATATTGTCTTCAATTTGAATTACCAATTTGTGACAATCAAATACACGAGGAATATTTTGCATCAAAAGGTTTGGAGTAAAGGTGAGAAAGGCCTCTTTGCTATCCAAAAAAGAGGATTCATCCAGTTGATTAAAAAATTGAATAATTGCCTGTGCCGTATTGGCATCATGTGCATTGTATGCAGCGCTGTTGTCTTGGTAGTAAAGTAGCTCATACGCCACCACATTTCCGTTGCGACCAACAATTGGTTGTCGGGCGATATAATTGTCCATATGAAGACCTCCTTATTAACAGCAGAAAATCTGCTGATGTTTAAAAAATATTATTGCGGTGGAAACTCATGCGGATTGTTATGCATTTGGGCAGCAGCATTTAGGATTTGAACATAAATTGCAGCAACCAACTGATACATTTCCTGTGGAATAGTTGTACCAACATCCAGCATACACAGCATGGATGCAGCACTATCATCACGATATACGGGAATTCCCCGTTGTTCGGCAATATCGATAATATTTTCGGCCACTTCTCCATAGCCTGACGCAATTACAACAGGAGCAAGGTCTTGCTCAGCATTGTATTTCAATGCAACTGCCTTATTTTTAAATTTTGACATCCAATCCCATCCTTTTATATGGCAGTGATTTAAAAGCCTCCATCAAAGAACGAGGCCGCTCCAATGGCCCAAAATCAATGGAGCCAACACGATAGTCCAATGAGGTAAATGTTTGCGCCAATGGTTTGGAAAGTTTAGAAAATGCACTCTCTAAACCAGGGGGGCACAGCAAGTTGAAATCAACAATTTTGTCATGAACATAAACATCTGCTTCAAAACGCCCCACACCCTCGGCATCAATTACCAAAAGAAAATGTACACCATGTCCAGCACCTTTTGGCATATCTTTTTCGTCGCTGTCAGGGTTTACCCAAACTTCTGCAAAAGAGCGCATTCCCATATAGTCAACGGGAATGATAAAATGCAGCAAAGGAGTAAAGTTGCAGGGAGAGGACAAAAGGCTGTGGAGAATTTGTTCGATTTTTGCTTCATCTCCAGGGGACAGCCCTTCGTTGGAAGAATGCAGAGAGAGCAGTTTTGTTAAAGTGTCCATAACCCGTGAAGAACCGAATTTAAGGTCTTCGTGAACTCTGCCAGCCGCCAACTGATTCAAAAATTGTTCAGCAAGAGAGGAAAAACGTCGCCGCTGGGGACCGTTTAAATGCTGACGCAGCAAAAAAGCGGCTTCGTGGAAATAGTCTTCGTTTCCATTATAACGCGAAAGATTATATTTTAAAATAGAAAGTACCTTATCTAGCTTTTCGTTATACAAAATACTGCTGTTAACATCGTTTAAAAACGAAAGGATTTCTTTTTTGATTTCAGGAAATTCCTTTTCATTGCTGGAAGACAGACGCTCCAAAAGTTGGTCGATTTTTAAGGTTAAATCTTTGCTGCTGTTGAGAGATTTGCGCAAAAATTGGAGATTGTTGTAAACCGCCCCTCGAATATCCTCCCTGCACAGCAAACTGTTTGCAGCACGCAGAAAGTTTGCTATTGCTGTCTGCAAATCATTTGGTGCAGAAGGAGCATTGTTGATTTCACGCAAAAAATCAAACAGTTCACCCCGCAGAAGGGTTGCAGTTTCACCCTGCCGCATCATTTCGGGAGCAATTTCATTTTCTGGCAGCATCATGGAACCAAACAATTGCTCGATTTCAGAGGTCATTGTTCGATTGTTTGCGGGCAGCAGCTTAAAGATTTCTTCCAGAAAAGAAATGTTTTTCAAGTAGGATGCAGCCACAGCAGGGTCTTTGAGCAGATTCAGCAGCATTGCAGGAGCACTGGAGTTTTCCAATGTTGCGTTGCCGTCCTTCATCATATCGGTTTGGTTGTGTGTCTGCAAAACCTTGGAAGCATCCTGAACATTTAATACGCCCGGGGTGTTGGTTGGTGCAGGTTGCTGAACCGGTTGATTTTTATTGATAATAGGGGTTGTTACTTTCAGTAATTCGGCCAACTTTGCTTTCTCCTCTGCATAAAAGAATTTAAACGCTTCACAACGCTGGTTTCTGCATAATATTTCATCAAAATCGAATGATGCAGGCTTTTGCTCTGTTATCTTTAAAGAGTCTTCATCTATTATTATACAAAAACTAATGAGTAAAAATCAAAGTTTTTTCAATAGAAATGGAAAACTACTTGAAAAAATTGAAAAATCTGAGAGAATTATAGTATATCCTATACAAAGTTATCGCATGAAAACGGCAAAAATCAATACCTAAAAGGCTGTTTTATACAAAAAAATTAAAAATCTTTCAAAAAAAGCTGATTTGGTACTTACATTTTTGCAAAAATGTAGGATAATAGTAATATGGCATATAATTCATACAATGAGCGACAAGAGGGTGAACACTTATGAATGATGTGGATGCAGGAATGGAATCCTTAATAGAGGCATTTATCTATGAAACAAATGAATTGTTAGACCAACTGGACGAGATTTTGCTGGAATCTGAAAAAGCAAAAACCATCAGTGAAAACAATATTAACTCAATTTTCAGAATTACCCATACCATCAAAGGGTCTGCGGCGATGCTGGAATATGAAGGGATGTCCACTTTGGCACATGCCGTTGAGGATGTTTTCTATATTATCCGTGAGGATATTGCCAAATTGGATATTGTTTTTGATGAACTGTTCGATTTGGTGTTCCAGGCATCTGATTTTTTGAGAAAAGAAATCACAGCAATTCAGTCAGGGGAGTATACCCCTGCGGATGCGTCGGAACTGGTCAAAAGCTTTCATGAACAAGCGGCGATTATGAAAGGCGAAGCAGCGGCTCCAGCTCAAACAGCCCCAGCCGCCGCTTCTGCGGCAGTACCTGCTGCGGAAAGTGGTGCTTTGATTGAGGACAATAATGCTTTCCGTGTGCGTGTGTTCTTTGAAGATGGCTGTCAGATGGAAAATATGCGTTCTTTTATGTTGATTTCTCAGCTGCAAGGATGCTGTGGACTGGTTGAGTCAATTCCAGCTCATCCAGAGAACGATTCGAGCTTAAGTGCCGAAATTATTCAAAACGGATTGATTTTGATTTGCCATAATTTCGATTCCGAAGATGAAGTTTTGAAAACTGTTGAACAGGCATTAAATATCAAATCTTATGAGATTTTGTCTGCTGAAGATGTACCCAGTGCAAAGCAAGCAGAACAACCAGCAGAGCCTGCAAGGGAAGAAGTTCCGGCTGCTGCACCGGCTGCGGCATCTGCCCCTGCCCCAAAAGCTGCGGCTCCCGCAGCAGCAGAAAAGGCAGCACCAGCTACAAAGGCAGCTGTAAAACAGAGCCTTGTGAGCGTGCATCAGTCCAAACTGGATCACTTGATGGATTTGGTGGGTGAAATTGTAACCGCTGAATCTATGGTGGCCCGTGACCCTGATTTGGAAGGACTGCGTTTGGATCACTTTACAAAATCTGTGCGTGAATTGCGCAAGCTGACCGACGAATTGCAGGATGTTGTAATGAGTATTCGTATGCTGCCACTGCATGGCACTTTCCAGAAAATGGGTCGTATTGTGCGTGATATGGCGAAGAAGCTGGGCAAACAGGCAGAACTGGTTACATTTGGCGGCGACACTGAGATGGACAAAACCATTAACGATGCCATTGCAGACCCCCTGATGCACATGATTCGAAATTCAATGGACCATGCAATTGAGCTTCCTGATGAGCGTGTTGCCAATGGCAAACCTGCAATGGGTAAAGTTATTTTGTCTGCACGCAATGTTGGCGGAGAGATTTTGCTAGATGTTTCGGATGATGGCTGCGGACTTGACCCCAAGAAGCTGCTTTCAAAAGCAAAAGATAAAGGTTTGCTGACCAAGCCGGAAAGCGAATATACCGATAAAGAGGCATACCAGTTGATTATGCTGCCCGGATTCTCCACAAATCAGGAAGTAACAGAATACTCCGGTCGTGGTGTGGGCATGGATGTTGTGCGCAAGAACATTGAGAAGGTTGGCGGCAGCATCAGCATCAACAGTGAACTGGGCAAAGGAAGCACCTTTACCATCAAAATTCCTTTGACATTGGCAATTGTGGATGGTATGAATTTGGCAATTGGTGATACTGTATTTACCTTGCCAATCACTTCCATCAAGCAGTCCTTTAAAATGACAAGCCCTGAGCAGGTAATCAAAAACTCCAACGGTACTGAGATGATTATGGTTCGTGGTGAGTGTCTGCCAATTTTGAGATTGCATCAAATGTATCAAATTGAGCCAAGGCATAGTGACATTATGGACGGCATTTTGATTCAGATTGAAAACAGCACCGCAAATGCTTGCATTTTTGCAGATGAGTTGCTGGGCGAATATCAGGTTGTTGTTAAGCCTTTCCCAAAATTCTTCAACAAATATGACCTCAAAGCACAAGGCTTGTCCGGTTGCAGTATTTTGGGCGATGGCACAGTCAGCTTGATTTTGGATGCAAACACAATCATCAATAATCTGTAAGGAGGAGCTGTTATGGCGGGCGAAGTTTTGAATATTGAGCAAGATAAACAGTTTGAATTGGAAGACCGTTTCTTGCTGTTTTATATCAATGAAATGCTGCATAGTGTAGAACTGCGCTATGTGTTGGAAATTATTACAGTACAAAGAGTGACACACTTGCCCAATTTGCCAGAGTATATCAAAGGTATTATCAATTTGCGTGGTAAAGTAATTCCGGTCATTGATATGCGGATGAAACTGGGATTGGAAGAACGAGCATACGATGATAAAACTTGTATTGTGGTAATTGATATCAATGAAATGCACATTGGTTTGATTGTAGATAGTGTTTCAGAAGTTGTGACCATTTCAAAGGGAAGTATTTCTGCAACCCCTCCGGGAGATGTTGCGGCAAAGTATATTGCTTCAATCTCTACTCATAATGAAGGAACCGTTCTGAATATCGACTGCGAAAAATTGTTTGTGAACGATTTGGACACTGTTGCTGCAAATTAAACAGCGATGGTTTCGCTATTGGGAAGGAGATGAGTAAAGTGGCACTTGATTTGAGCCAAGAAAGAACTATAAAGATTACCGACCAAGAGTTTAAAGAGTTGGTAACATTCGTATATAACCGTTACGGCATTGATTTGAGCCGAAAACGACAACTGATTGAGGGCAGACTTTCACATACATTGCGTGCAAAAGGCTTGAACAGTTTTTCGCAATATATGAAAATTTTGTTCAATGACACAAATGGTGAAGAACTGCATCTTTTCTTAAATAAAATCACAACCAACCATTCTTATTTTGGTCGTGAAAATGAACATTTCGACTTTTTGATGAAGGTTGCGCTGCCACAGCTGGAAAAAACACGCCGTGGAGATTTACGCATTTGGAGTGCGGGCTGTTCTGCCGGACAGGAAGCATATAACATTGCAATGGTTATGGACCAATATTTTGGCCCAAGAAAACCACAATGGGATACTACAATTTTGGCAACTGATATTTCCACCAATGTTTTGACCAAGGCAAAACAGGGCATTTATTCCGCAGATACCATCAAAGGACTGCCTCCCCAATGGAAAACAAAATATTTCAATCGGCTGCCGGATGGTAACTATCAGGTTTGCGAAAGAATTCGGAAAGAAGTTGTTTTCCGCATTTTCAACTTGATGGACCCATTTGTTTATAAAAAGCCTTTTGACATTATTTTCTGCCGAAATGTTATGATTTATTTTGATGCTGAAACCACCAACCGTACAGTAGAGAAATTTTACGATGCTACTTCAAATGGTGGGTACTTGTTTATTGGACATTCTGAAAGTGTTGATAAAGCGAAATCTCGCTATACCTATTTAATGCCTGCTATTTATCAAAGACAACAAAACAAAGGAGGGTTATAAGTTATGGTAACGCCTACACGTGTTCTTGTTGTTGATGATTCCATTCTGTTTCGGACAAAATTACGAATCAGCCTTTCGGAAGACCCTGCGCTGACTGTTGTCGGTAGTGCAATGGACCCGGAAGATGCACTGCGTAAAATTGAACAGCTAAAACCGGATGTAATTACATTGGATGTTGAAATGCCTAAAATGAACGGCATTGAGTTTTTGCGCAAGCTGATGCCGCAAAAACCGATTCCTGTTATTGTAGTTACTTCTTTGCCGATGAATGCATTGGATGCTTTGGAAGCAGGTGCAGTAGACTTTGTAAATAAGCCCCGTGCAGGTGTTCCTGGGGATGTAGACCAGTTTTTGCTGAATTTGAAAAATAAGGTGAAAATGGCTGCAAAAGCAAAGGTTCGTCAGCCATCTGCAATGGCGAAAGTACAAAAGCCATCCATCATACAGCGTGCAACCCCTGTTTTGAAAGCAAGCAGTGACACTGTCATTGCAATTGGCGCATCCACAGGCGGAACAGAAGCAATTATCGAGGTTGTAAAAGCACTGCCACCAACCACTCCCGGTGTTGTAATTGTTCAGCATATGCCACCAAACTTTACCAATCTGTATGCACAGCGCTTGAATCGCATTTGCAAAATGAGAGTAAAAGAAGCAGAAGATATGGATAGAGTCACTCAGGGACAGATTTTGATTGCTGCTGGAGGGTATCATTTGACTTTGAAAAAAGACAGCAAAGGATATTATGTCCGCAGTTTGCAGGGCGAACGAGTCAGCGGTCATTGCCCTTCTGTTGATGTAATGTTTGACTCTGTGGCAGATGTTGCTGGAAGCAAAGCAATTGGTGTTATTTTGACAGGTATGGGAGCAGATGGAGCAAAGGGAATCACAAAGCTGCGTCGTACCGGAGCATATACCATTGGTCAAGACCGTGACAGCTGTGTTGTGTATGGTATGCCAATGGAAGCCTATAAAATGGGCGGTGTCACAAAACAATTATCATTGGATCAGATTGGCGATGAAATTTTGTATAAACTTTCTCGTCCTTGATGATAAAAAATCTTGAAAAGGGAGATGTTTTGTATGAATCCTATGGCTATTGCTGCAATGAGTGTGAATAAAGCACAAAGCAGTGTACAGTTGCAGGCATCTGTTGCTGTAACTAAAAAAGCAATGAATTTTCAAGAAGCACAGGCTGCAAAACTGATGGAGATGCTGCCACAGCAGCCCTCTTTTGGACATAAACTGGATGTTTATGTTTGAGTTTATGCAGACAGTCTAAAATCTAATTTTTAGATGAAAAAACCTCTTTTGAATTTTTTTTGAGTTCAAAAGAGGTTTTTGTTTTGTAAAATTTTTTGTTTTACTGTTCATTTGCTATTTAGTCTTATATAATAAGAAGTATAAATATTATTATGAAAAGATATTTATAGTTTGAAAATAGAGTATTTTAACAACAAAGGAGAAAGTTGTTTTGGAAAAATTACATATTTTAGGTACTGGAAATGCTATGGTAACAAAATGCTACAACACCTGTTTTGCATTGCAATCAGGGGATGAATATGTATTGACTGATGTAGGCGGTGGAAACGGAATTTTGATTCAGTTGGAAAAAGCAAACATTGGCTTTCAGCAGATTCGTCATTTGATTGTAACTCATGAACATTGCGACCATTTGCTGGGGGTTGTTTGGGTGATTCGGAAAATCGGCACAATGATGAAAGCAGGACAATATACAGGCGAGTTTCATATTTGGTGCCATGAAGGGCTGAAAAGCACAATTGAAACATTGGCACAATTGACTTTGCAGCAAAAAGTGGTGAAACTGATTGGTGAGCAAATTTTGATTCATCCCGTAAAAGATGGTCAAACCAAAACTTTGTTGGGAGATGAATACACCTTTTTTGATATTCATTCCACAAAAGCGGCTCAGTATGGCTTTTATTTGCAAAGCGGAAATCAGAAAATCACCTGCTTGGGAGATGAACCATACAACCCTGTTTGTGAAAAATATGTGCAAAACAGTGATTGGCTGTTGTGTGAGGCTTTTTGTTTGTATGAGCAGAGGGAAAAGTTTAAGCCTTATGAAAAACATCACAGCACAGTAAAAGAGGCTTGTGAACTTGCACAGCAATTAAAAATTCCGAATTTGGTTTTGTGGCATACAGAAGACAAAAACTATCAAAACCGAAAAGAATTGTACACCAATGAGGGCAAACAGTATTATACAGGCAATTTATTGGTGCCTTACGATTTGGAAGTAATTGAAATATAAATATATTTTTTAAAACAATTTGATATTGCATTTTATAAATCTTGTGTGGTAGTATACTGAATAGCAGATAAATTCATTATCGTTTGAAAGAAGGACTCGTATGGAAAAGTTGATATATGAAAACCCCTTGATGACAGAAGAAGATGTAAAAGATTTTGTTTTGGAAGGCGAGGCTCACATAACTTTTGAGAATCAGCGCATGAGATTAAAAAATAAACTGGATTTTGAAATATTTGAGCAAAAAGCAAACTATGTTTTTTGGTGTCCTATAGAGTTTCCCAATAGTGTCAAAATTGAATTTGATTTTTTTCCAATTCAAGAGCCAGGATTGTGTATGCTGATGTTTGCGGCAAAAGGTGCAAAAGGAGAAGATATTTTTCAAGAAGGTTTGCTGAAACGAACAGGGGAATATGATTGCTATTTGCATGGAGATATTAACCTGTACCATTTATCTTATTTCAGAAGAATGTATGACACAGAGAGAGCATTCCATATTTGCCAATTGAGAAAAAGCAATGGTGGGCATAAGCTGGAAGCAGGCGGTGACCCAATTCCCAATATCAAAGATTGCATCAATCCCTATCATATTACATTGATAAAAAAAGATGGACATATCCTGTTTTATATCAATGATTTGAAGGTGATTGACTATGTAGACAATGGGGTTGACTTTGGTGAAGCTTTGACCAATGGAAAAATCGGATTCCGTCAAATGGCATCAACCATTGCAGAGTATTCCAATTTGAAAGTTTACGAAATTTAAGTTTGTTTTATTTATGTAATTCTTTGCCCATATACAGAGGTCGTAATCATTCTGTTTAGGGTAAAAGAAAACGAAACCTGATGAAAGAAGCATAAAGAAAATCACACCAACAATATACACCAGAGTTTAAAAAATATCTGTGGTTTATTTCGGTTTCTTTTCCTTTCTTTTTCTTCGCTTTTCCAAAATAAGTGCAAGTCGCTTTTGTTCTTTTTCTGCAATTGCATCTTCTTTCTGTTTTGTCTGCCGCATAAAGGAATCAAAGTTATTGTTCAACTCTTGCTGTTTTTGTTTCTGTCTATGATGCCAATTATCGAGCTCTTGCTGATAAATCATATAGTTGTCGCTGTCTATTTCCTGCAATCTCTCCAAATCTCTGATTGCTCTGTGATTTTTAGAATAATCAGTAATCGCTGCACGGGAGCGAAGGACATACACATCAGTAGGCTTTTCATAGTTTATAAACAAAGGCTCATAAGTTGCCCTGTCTAAAAATCTCCAACTGCCGGATATGTTTTCCATCCAAAAATCACAAAATGCCGCAAGAACTGCCATACGCTGACAAAGCGCATCACAATCTGGTCGGTTTACACAGAAACGATATTTATTGGCTGTTTCAATAATTTCCAGTGGAGTTTTGTCTTTGAAATGAAAATTTTCGATTCCATCCTCTGCAAGCAATTTTTTAATATACTCATGCGAAAAAGCAGAGGGTAGCTTGCAGATAATGGGATAGTTTTCTAAAAGAGGTTGTTTGCTGATTGAAGGAATGTTATTTTGTAGAATTTCGGAAAGTGTGGGAAATTGAGGTTTCAATGCTGGAATATCCTCACTTTCATCAAAGGGCCAGAAAAAGCCCAGTTGGGCAGCAAAATCTACCATCTGCCAAGCCTCTCCATAAGGATAGCTGTCCTGTGGGTAAGCAGTGCCGAGAAATTCTAAAGTATCCATTTCATAATCTGACCAATGTAGCAAATATCTAGAGATTTTCTCTTTGTCTGGTATGTTGAACCAGCCAGCAAGAATATCAGGATTTCCTGCCAGAGATTGTTTTTCCCTTTTGGTTATGGTGCCAAAGTAATCAGGAATTGTATTGAAATGGTCTTCTTCTTCACCCATATAAAAATCATAGCCCCAAAAATCATCGTCATATATATACAAAAGCATAACAGGATTTTTGGCGGTATCTGAAAGAAACTTTGCCAAAGAATCAAAGCCCAATTCATCACCGACTATAAGCACTTGAGTGCCTTCATAGCAATTTGCATATTGGCACTTATTTAAGTCAATTGTAAATTCCGAATTTTTTGATGCAGTTTCCACTGTCTTGCGGGCAGTTTCCTCATCACATCCGGGGAAAAGTGCTGTTTGCAGAAAAAGACCCATATTGTTCACCTCTTTATATAAGTGTTGAGATTTGTATAACATCAGTTTAAGGGATATATTTCCTAAAAGCAATCCCCAAAGCATATATCTTATGTACTATTAAATTATAAAAATCGGCAGCACTCCGTTTTGGGAATGCTGCCGATGCTGTTTTGTGTCTCTGCAAAATCGCAGAGATTTTTTGGTGTGCCCGACTGGATTCGAACCAGCGGCCCTCAGAGTCGGAGTCTGATACTCTATCCAACTGAGCTACGAGCACAGATATATAGCTTTGTGCAAAAGATATTATAGCATATTTCAAGTGGTTTGCAAAGAGGTAAACTGAAAAAATAAAAAACTCTGTGCATTTTGGTACACAGAGCAAAATCTGAAAATCAGTTTGATTTTGAATTAAAATATTTTAACAAAGGCTTGCAGACGGCTGTTGAGATAATGCCTGCGGCAAGGATTTCCAATACTCCATTCAAGCTGACAATGGTCATCAACACTACAATCAATCCCATTCCAAGCTGCGGAAACAGCAAAACTAACAACCCAAGCACAGATACAGTATGCACGATGCTTGCCAATACTGCCGAAAGTGCAATGCACCAAGTGGGGGAGAGTTTTGTTTTGAGAAACAGTCGATACAACAAAGCGGCAGACAAGCCCAAAAGAATTCGCCCAACCAATGCCACCAAAATGCTGGCAATTGGATTTCCACTCAGAAAAGGGCTGAATGCAATATCAACAGGGGATGTAGCACCCGTAGTGGCTTTTATCATACTGGTGATTCCCATAACACTGCCTAAAATGATACCATCCGTTGGGCCCAAAAGAATGCCGCCAATAATCACAGGGATGTGCAGCAAGGTGATGGCAGCAGGCGGAACCATGATAAAGGCAAGCGGGGTAAAGCCAAGGATTAGTTCCAAGGCAACAAGCAAGCCCAGTTGGGTGATGTGGAGGGTACGCTGACGGTTTTTCATAATAAAACTCCTTTACTGCTGTTTGACACTCTGTTTGTCAATACAGCGCAAACTAAATTTATGTACTCGCCAAATGGCGGAACATCAAAATTAACGCTTGTTTTTTTGATAAATTTGATACAAGCCTTTTAAAATAAGGTCTTGGTCATATTTCAACGGAGTAACACAAGAATTTAAAATAGATGATGGGATTTTTCCGGTAGCAATTACCGAAGCATTTTCACCAAGTTCCTGTTTGAAGCGGAAAAGCATTCCATCAAGCATACAAACAGTTCCGAAAATAGAACCGGATTGCATACTGGAAATAGTATTGCTGCCAATCACAGAAGAAAGTGATACATCAAGGTCAACCTGAGAAAGCTGTGCTGTTTTTTGAATGAGTGCTTCCAAAGATAAGGTCGGGCTGGAAAAGATTGCTCCACCTAAAAGCTGACGGTTTTGGTTAATTGCCATGATTGAAATGGCAGTATCCATCGTCATAATAATTAAAGGAGGAGAAGAATCTTTCAAAGCGGCAACAGCAGCACAGACAAGTTCAGCACCAAGCTGAGCAGGGTCATCAATGCGGATGGAAAGCCCTGTTTTTAATCCTGGGCCAACCGTGTAAAATCGCACAGGACAAATTTGCCTTAATGCCTCTCGAACACAAGAGGTTAAAGCAGGAACAACTGAACTGAGAATCCCTCCAGAAATTTTTTGAGGAGAAATTTGATGCAGTGCCAGTATGGAGTGAATTTGAATTGCATATTCGTCTGCACTGCGATTTAAGTCAGTGGAAATTGCAGAACGAAGGACTAAATTTTCAGAATCCCACACACCAATCAAAAGATGGCTATTTCCAATATTTAATGCAAGAACCATAACAGTCACCTTCTTTTTATGGTTGTCTTACATATTATAGTATAAAATATGCAAAGAAACAAGAACTTTATATTTTGCAAGCAATTGCAGGAAAGAAACCAAAAATGAAAAAATATTTTCAAAAATGAGA
>JAHHUF010000041.1 GCA_020024115.1 Anaerofilum sp. | reverse complement strand
AGTATCTGCTGCGTTAAAAATACTCGGAATCCAGCAAGGATTCCTGTGTTTTTTGTCTTGCATCTACTTGTTTCCTGCGAAAAATTCATCGATTTCTTAGTTTTCAGAAACGGCCTAATAAATTTATGGGGAGGATTGTCGCCTCCGTTTGGAGGGTACTGTTTCTTGTGTATTCCATAGAGATATAAATCCGCCCAGTTTCCGTTATCAGCTCTTATATGTGACTTTTGAACCCCTTCAAGCTGCATTCCCAGTTTTTGCATAAGAGCTGTTGACTTTTCAGAATCAATTGTTTCAGCAAAAATTTTATGAGCATTTCTATTATGGAAAGCATCTTCTGTCATTGCGTGACAGGATTCAAAAGCATAGCCTTGCCGCCAGTAGTTTCGGTTAAAAAACCAACCAATTTCATAGACCTGCGGAGTATATTCCTTAAACAATATATAACCAATTACCTTGCCTGATTCCTTATGGGTTGCAGCCACAGCTCCATGCTGCCTGATACAGAAATTCTGCAAAAACTCTTTTGTATGCTCGTAATCATAGGCAGGCTCACAAAATTGCATGGTCGTTGCATCTCCAAGAATTTCGTAGAGGTCTGAAGTGTCTTCTGTTAAAAAATCACGAAGAATCAATCTTTTGGTTTCAAGATACATTATTTGCATCCCTTTGTCTTTTTAATTTTACTGAAAAAGAAGCACTAAATTACTTGGAACAGGAAAAATTTCAGATAGTCAGTTTCGTCCACATTCCACAAAATAGGGTGGTCAGGGGACTGCTGACGAGCCTCAATCTGGCGCAAACTGCGGTGAGCATCCGCAGCAGCAGATGCCAGCATCTTTTTAAACAGTTCTTCGGTGGCAAAATGGCTGCAGCTTGCTGTGGCAAGATACCCTCCACGAGGCAGCAATTTCATTGCCCGATAGTTAATCTCTTTATAGCCACGCATTGCGTTTTGGGTGGTTTTGCGTGATTTGGTAAAAGCAGGAGGGTCAAGAATAATAAAATCGTAGTCACAGCCTTCTTTTTCCAAACGGGGCAAAAGCTCAAATACATTTTCACAAACAAAATCCATTCTACCGTCCAAATTGTTGCGGACTGCATTTTTGTGTGCCATATCCACTGCGGATTGGCTGACATCTACTGCTGTGACATGAGCTGCTCCGCCGTATGCCGCATTCAGTGCAAAACTGCCTGTATGAGTGAAGCAATCCAGAACTTTTTTGCCCTTTGCAATGCGTGCAACTGCTTGACGGTTGTATTTTTGGTCAAGGAAAAAGCCTGTTTTTTGTCCGTTCTCAAAATCTACATGATAAAAAACACCGTTTTCGCAAATTTCTGTCACAGTGGAGCCAAAATCGGTGACTCCATCCAAGGGAAACCAGCCTTTGTTTTCTTCCATGCCTTCTCTTGCACGCAACGCAACATCATTTCGCTCATAAATTCCGCGAATTTCCTGTCCATCCTGACGAAGAATTTCCACCAAAAGAGGAAACAGCAAAGGCTTCAAACGCTCAATGCCAACCGAAAGGGTTTGTGTCACCAAAACATCGCCAAAGCGGTCAACGGTCAAACCAGGCAGACTGTCCGCTTCGCCAAACACAACACGGCAACAAGTCAGTTCTTGCTCTGACAGAATTTCTTTGCGATAGTTCCATGTGTATTGCAGACGGCGACGCCAGAACTGCTCGTCCATACGGTCATTCGCATTGCGAGATACAATGCGAATACGGATTTTACTGCAAGGGCTGTAAAAGCCAGCACCAAGCCAACTGCCCTTTTGATTGAACACATCTACAATTTCACCGGCTTGTGGCAAGGTGTCAGGTGCGGTGAGAATTTCGGTGTCATAAACCCATGGATGACCATGCAGCAGAGATTGTTCAGCTTTGCGACTGATTGAAAAAGCAGCCCAGGGACGGGATTGTTTCATGGTAAAACCCTTTCTTAAAATAAAATTTATAGTTCAGTATAGCATATTTTTGAGGTACATCAAAGTATAAGATAGAAAAAATCAGACAAAATGTGATAGAATAAAAGTATCTTATTTTATTATAGTTAAAGTAAGAGCGATTGAAAAAGGATAATGGTTCATTTTTTGATATGCTCTGACAAAAGAGGTGTAAAGTATGGAAATTGAACGCAAATGGCTCACAGATGGTTGGTTTGATGCAGAGCCGACACGCATTTTAAAAATGCGTCAGGGATATGTTGCCGTTGCACCTGCTGTACGGATTCGCAGCCACCAACAAGAAGGAAAGCCCACCCAATACATCCTTTGCTTCAAAGGACAGGGCGGACTTTCTCGAAAAGAAATTGAAACCGAAATCACACAAGAGCTGTTTCAACAACTGGAAGATTTTATCGAAAAACCATTGATTGAAAAGGAACAACGCCAATATTTGCTGCCCAATGGTTTGGTGCTGGAGGTAAATCGGGTGGATGCAGGATTGACAAGCGAGTTTTATTATGCAGAAATTGAATTTCAAACCGAGGAGCAAGCGTTGGCATGGCAGCCGAAAGATGAACTCGCTGCCTATTTAACCCATGAAGTAACCAACGAAAAAGGGCAAAGCATGGCAGAATATTGGCAGCAAACACGGCTAAAATAAAGGCAATATCCTTGACATCAACCTAAGGAGAGGTCAAGTGCCATCATAACAACAAAGCCTACAAGAACCCCCAGTGTGCCAGCCATTCCTTTTTTGCTGGAACAAGCAGTGGGAATCAGTTCTTCTGCGGTGACATATACCATTGCCCCAGCAGCAAATGAAAGCAGCCACGGCAAAATGATGGTGGCAAGCCCTGCCAGCAAAGCGGCTGCCAAACCGCCCAATGGTTCAACAATGCCCGAAAGCACACCAGCCCGCAATGCCTTCCAACGGCTGTTGGTTCGATGCAGCGTGGGCAATGCAACGGCTGCACCCTCAGGGATGTTTTGAATCCCTACACCAAAGGCAAGCGCACCTGCACCAGCCATCAAGCCTGTTCCGGAAAGAACAGCCAAAGCAGCCGAAAGCCCCACTGCCATGCCCTCCGGCAAATTGTGCAATGTGATTGCAAAGCTGCTGAGTGAGCAGTTTGGTTTTGCCCGATGCAAAATACTGTCTAAAATCAAAAGGAAAATTGCACCAATTGCAAAGCCTCCACAAGCGGCAATCCATCCGGGATACCCTTGTGCTTCTGCCTGTTCCACCGCAGGCAAAAGCAAACTGAATACACTGGCAGCAATCATAACTCCACCCGCAAAGCCTAACGCAGCACGGTTGCCGACGGAATCCGGCGAAGATGAACGAGCGGCACAGCCAAAGACGGCACCCAGTGAAGTGCATAAAAACGGAAATGCAGTTGCGGTAAGGGCGGCTGCCCCGGTTGTTAAAATTTGTTGCATCAAATCCCTCCTTTTTAAACAACACTCCAAGTCTTTAAAATAAAAATTTTGCAGTGTTGCCTTAGTATATGGAAAGGAGAGAAAATAGGTGCAAAAAAGCCATTTAAAATCCTTTTTGTGCCAACAATGGGCCCAAATCCTCCAAAATGTCATGGGGCAACATTGCCGTTTGACTTTTGCGTGCAGCACAAAAATCGGCAGCAAGCCCATGCAGATAGACACCACAAATTGCAGCATCTAATGCAGATAGTCCGGCTGCAACAAACCCTGTAATCATGCCGGCAAGAATATCTCCACTGCCACCTTTTGCAAGACCGGAATTCCCGGTGGGATTTTCAAAGACCTCTCGGTCAGGGGCAGCAATGATGGTATGGTGTCCTTTTAGCACAGTGATGCAATTGTTTTCTTGGGCAAATTGCAATGCCGCCTGAACTCGGTTTTCTTGAATTTCTTTCACTGTCTTGCCTGTCAAAGCTGCCATTTCTCCGGGATGAGGGGTGACAATCAACATTCCTTTTTCGGGGTGTGGAAGTTCGCCGCCCTGACAGACATTCAAGCCGTCAGCATCCAGCACAACACTGCACTGACACATGGGAACCAAAGTATGCACCAGTTTTGCGGTGTCCTCACAGTTGGTTAGTCCACAACCTGCGAGAAATGCTTGACGCTTGGAAATGAAACCCGAAAGCAGTTCGAGGTTTTCCGCAGAGGGGCTGCCGAATTGGGTTTGCTTTAAAGGTAACAGAGTACATTCAGGTAGACGAATGACACAAGCAGTTAATACAGGCTGAACAGAGGCAAGCTGTACAATGCCTGCACCCGAACGCAGTGCGCCTTCGGCTGCCATCAATGCAGCACCCTGATAGGTTGTGCTGCCGCAGAGACAAAGAGCAGTGCCAAATGTACCTTTGTGGCTGTGAGAGGGACGCATCGGCATCCGAGAAAAAACGAAAGAATCATCAAGCAATCGAATTGCAGGAACCATCATAAAGAAACTACCCCCTTTTATTTACGGGCTATCTGAAAAGCCAAAATTTTCGTCTTTTTCTGCAATAAGCAATATCGCTGTGTTAAAAATATGCAGAATCCAGCAAGGATTCTTGTATTTTTTGTTTTGGATTTACTTGCTCATTGCAAAAAATTTGTCAATTTCTTGGTTTTTAGATATGCTCTAGTTTATAATTTAATTATAATACACAAAACAAAGAAAATAGCAACAATTTTTTTATATAATTTTACAAAAAGGAGTTTTAAGCATGACATCAAAAGAAAAGCTGGAACAATGGATTGAAACAAGCAATCAAATTGTGTTTTTTGGTGGGGCAGGGGTCAGCACAGAAAGCGGTATCCCTGATTTTCGCAGTGTGGATGGACTGTACAACCAAAGCTATCAATGGCCGCCAGAGGAAATTTTGAGCCATGACTTCTTTTTTTCACATACAGAGGAATTTTATCGTTTTTATCGAGAAAAAATGATTGTTCATGCAAAGCCTAATGCGGCACATCTGCGGTTGGCAAAATTGGAACAGCAGGGAAACCTGCTGGCAGTGATTACCCAAAATATTGATGGCTTACACACAGACGCAGGCAGCAAAAATGTATATGAGCTGCATGGCTCTATTTGGAGAAATACCTGCCTTCAATGTGGTGCAAAAGCTCCCTTGGAGCAAATTGAACAGGGTGAAATCCATTGCCATGAATGTGGTGGCTTGATTAAGCCGGATGTAGTGCTGTATGGGGAACGCTTGGACGATTATGTAGTAGCTGGTGCAGTCAAAGCCCTTCGCAATGCAGATTTGTTGATTGTTGGCGGAACTTCGCTGGAAGTGTATCCTGCGGCCGGGCTACTGCGATATTATCAAGGCAGTCGTTTGGTTGTCATCAATCGTGACCCAACTCCTGCGGATAATGTGGCTGACTTGGTGATTCGAGAGCCTATTGGAACAGTATTGCAAGGCTAAAAAAACAAGAAAAACAACCTTTTGTACAACAAAAATGGCTTATGCATTTTTTATTTTTGAAAAATGTTGTTATGATAAAATAAAAATGAACAGGAGAAGAATCATGTCAAATCAATTAAATGAGTTTCAAAAACATAAAGATTTTTTGGTTTGTGTCGATTCAAACGGCTGTGCAATGGATACAATGGTTGTGAATCACGAAAAGGCATTTTGTCCGGAGTTGATTCGTGTGTTTGGGTTGCAGGAATATGCAGATTTTATCACAACATATTGGATGCAAATCAATTTGTTCCGCTCCACACGAGGAATTAACCGTTTTAAGGAAATGTTGATGACCCTTCAAGAATTGAACTACAACAAAGGTGTGGAAATTCCAAATTTGGAGGAAATTTCTCACTGGGTAAACATGGCAAAAGAGTTGTCCAACCCCAACTTGGAAGTACAGATTTCTGCCGGAAATAAAGCCTTGGAGAAGGTTTTGGAATGGAGCCTTGCCGTCAACAAGGTGATTCAGAAAATGCCAGAAGATGACAAACCCTTTGCAGGGGCAAAAGAAGGGCTGGAAGCTGCACATCTGGTGGCAGATACCGCAGTTGTATCTGGTGCAAATGCAGGGGCGATTTATTCGGAGTGGAATCGACATGGTTTGTCTCGGTATATGAATGTGATGTTGGGGCAGGAAGTGGGGACAAAAGCTGTTTGTATTCAAGAATTGATAAAAAATGGCTATGATAAAGATAAAGTTTTGATGGTGGGCGATACACTGGATGATTTGAAAGCTGCCAAAAAAATGGCGTTTTGTTCTATCCCATCTTGGTGGGAAAAGAGGAGGAAAGCTGGAATCGTCTGGCAGAAGAAGCATTGCCAAAGCTGCTGCATGGAATCTATGCAGGGGCATATCAAGAGCGGTTGATTAAAGAGCAGCGTTCCATTTTAAAATAAATTTTTAAAGCAATACCGTAAAATGCAGGCAGTTCTTGGTGAATTGAGGAGGGCTTTTGGGAAATATGACGGAAAATTTTGGCGAAATACACTGTCTAAACCTTTTTGTGCCAATTGTGTGGCATTGACTTAAAAAACCTTTGACAAATTTTACACAATTTCTGTGCAAGTTTGACAAAGGTTTTTTGATAAAATAGAATAAGCCTGCACACTGAAAAAATCAATAGTAGATTTGTACAAACCTCAAACAAAATATTAGTACAGAAATTTTGACAACATTATCTTTAAAATTATAGTATATTGTGGTAAAATTTTTGTATAAGTTGCTGCCGTGTTCCGATACTGCGGCAGAAAAGAGGTTATTGATATGAATTACACCACCAACAACATTCGCAATGTTCTCATCGCTGGTCATGGCGGAGTAGGCAAAACAAGTCTTGCAGAAGCTCTGCTGTATCTGACAGGAGGTTCAGAAAGACTGGGACGCGTGGAGGACGGAAATACTGTATGTGATTTTGACCCAGAAGAAATCCGCCGTCGTGCATCTTTGTCCGCTGCATTGGCACCGGTTGAGTATGAGGGAGTAAAAATCAACCTGATAGACAGTCCGGGTTTGTTTGATTTTGAGGTAGGTGTATATGAGGCTATTCGTGCAGTTGAAAGTATTTTGATTACCGTTTCTGCCCGTGATGGCTTGCAGGTGGGGGCTGAAAAAGCATACGCCCTCGCACAAAAATATGGCAAAAGCCGCATGATTTACATTTCCAAACTGAATGTGGAAAATGCGGATTTCTATAAAGTGTTTGAAGAATTAAAGTTTAAGTTTGGCCCATCTATCTGCCCTGTTGTAGTTCCTGTTAAGGGGGAAGATGACACCTTTACATACATCAACTTGCTGTCAATGAAAGCATACAAATATCAACAGGGAAAGCCTGTTGAGGTTGAAATGCCTGATATGGGGCATCGTTTGGACGGTTTGCGTGAGGCAATGAGCGAAGCAGTTGCTGAAACCGATGAAGCATTGATGGAAAAATTCTTTGAGGGTGAAGCGTTTACCACAGAAGAATTGACCGAAGGGGTTCGTCTGGGTGTCAAAACAGGTGCAATCACTCCCGTTGTTTGCGGCAGTGCTCCTCAGCTGGAAGGCATGGATATGATTTTGTTTGCAATCCGCAAACTGCTGCCCAGTGCTGAGCGTGGCGGCAGCGAAATTGCTGCGGACAGTGCAGGAAATGAAGTGGAAATCGAATGTACCGCTGAGGCTCCTTTGACTGCCTATGTATTTAAAACGGTTGCAGACCCATTTGTGGGCAAATTGAGTTATGTAAAGATTGTCAGCGGAACCATGAAAGGCGATACCCCTCTTGCCAATGCCCGCACCGGTGAAGCAGAGCGTATGGGCAAGCTGCTTTGGGTGAAAGGCAAAAAGCAAACCGATGCAGAGCAGTTCACCGCCGGCGACATTGGTGCAATCACAAAGCTGAGCAGTGCCCAAACAGGGGATACTCTTTGCGCTCCCAGCCGCATTGTGACATTGCCTCGCCAAAAATTCCCTACACCAACCTTCTCAATGGCATTGAAGCTGGTGAAAAAGGGCGATGAGGGCAAAATCAGCGGTGCTTTGGCACGCTTGATGGAAGAAGACCCCACATTGAACTACCACATGGACTCTGAAACAGTACAGCAGATTCTGTCTGGTCTGGGTGAGCAACATTTGGATGTTGTTTGTGCAAGACTGAAAGCAAAATTTGGTGTGGAAGTAGAATTGACTGTGCCTCGGGTTGCATACCGTGAATCCATCCGCAAAAAATATAAGGCACAAGGCAGACACAAAAAACAAACAGGCGGTCATGGTCAGTTTGGTGATGTATGGATTGAATTTGAGCCATGCGATTCCGAAAATTTGGTATTTGAAGAAAAAGTATTTGGTGGCAGTGTCCCCAAAAACTATTTCCCAGCCGTAGAAAAAGGCTTGCGTCAAGCAACTGCACATGGTGTTTTGGCTGGCTATCCTGTTGTCGGTTTGAAAGCAACCTTGCTGGATGGCAGCTATCATCCTGTCGATTCCAGCGAAATGGCATTTGTTATGGCTGCAAAGCTGGCATATAAAGCAGCATTGCCCAATGCAGGCCCTGTTTTGCTGGAGCCAGTGGGCGAGCTGAAAGCCTATGTTCCAAATGAAAATACAGGCGATATTATGGGCGAAGTCACCAAACGCCGCGGCAGAGTGCTGGGTATGGACCCTGCCGACGATGGAATGCAGCAGGTTGTAGCAGAAGTTCCCGCAAGCGAAATGCAGGACTTTACCACCTATATGCGTCAATTGACACAAGGCAGAGGTGCATTTGAGTTTGAATTTGCTCGGTATGAGCCATTGCCTGCACACTTGGAAAGCAAAGTAATTGAAGAAGCCAAAAAACTGAATCACACCACAGAAGAAGAATAGTCATATGTTCTGAAAGGTAGGTTTTTGCAATATGCAAAGCCTACCTTTTAAATTGAAATAGAAGAATCGAATAGTGTGTGATATTTTGTTGAAAAATAAGAACCCCCTTGACAGTATTATAAACGCACTATATAATATTTGAATTAATGGACAAAACAACTGCCGCACTCTTTGAAAATTGCTTTGTTTGGCATTTTGCAGATGTGAAATTCAAACAGCATTTTATTGCAGGAGGGTGCAGCATTGTTTTGTAGAAATATTATTGAAGGAGAGAGTCGCCTTGAATAACAAAGAAATCATAGTTACCCCCGCCGGCCTTGCGGCGTTGGAGGCTGAGCTGGAGGACCTAAAAACTGTTAAACGAAAAGAAGTTGCAGAAAAAATCAAGGTCGCCCGTGGATTTGGTGACCTTTCAGAGAATAGTGAATACGACGAAGCAAAAAATGAGCAAGGTTTTATCGAAAGCCGTATCGCTCAGCTGGAAGGCATGCTGAAACGTGTTCGTCTTTTGGCAGAAGATGAAATTTCTGATGACAAAGTTATGATGGGATGTATTGTAAAGGTTGAGGATGAGGATGGCGAAGTAGAGGAGTATACCATTACCAGCTCTACTGAGGCAGACCCTGCAAACGGCAAGCTGAGCGACGAAAGCCCTGTGGGTGCGGCGCTGTTGGGCAAATGTGCCGGTGATACCGCTGACATTACCCTGCCGAATGGCGCAGTGATTCAGTACAAAGTGCTGGAGATTCGCCGTTCGATGTAATGCTTTTTGTATAAACATCAATCAAAAAACAAACAATGCAGACTGTCATGCCGAAAGGTGTGTCGGTCTGTTTGTGTGTAATCGACAAATTTTGCAGTGGATAAAATCAAATTCCATCTCCCACAAACGGTAATGAATATGCTATAATAAAACAGATAAATCATTGCTGTAACAATGTAAATGCCATTTATACCATTGTGTGTGGATTGCATCGGCGGATTGTACCGCAAAATTTTTGAAAGTAAAACAATCGTGCCTCGGCACGAAGTGGAGGAAATTTAGAATGGAAAAGAATCAGGCAGCAACCCAAACCCCTGAGCAGACAGCACAGGAATACAACCAGTTGGTGGCTGTGCGCCGTCAAAAGCTGGCAGATTTGCGAGAGGCAGGAAACGACCCCTTTGTTTTGACAAAATATCCTGTTGACAACTATGCCAGTGCTTTGAAAGAAAAATATGCTCACTTGGAGCCGGAACAGGAAACAGGCGAAATCGTTTGCCTAGCTGGCCGTATGATGAGCAAACGCGTTATGGGAAAAGCCAGCTTTGCAGACCTGCGTGACAACAGTGACCGTATTCAGCTGTATGTTCGCCGTGATTTGGTGGGCGAAGAAGAATATGCTGCTTTCAAAAAAATGGACATCGGTGATGTAATTGGCATCAAAGGTGAAGTGTTCCGCACAAAAATGGGCGAAATCAGCATCAAAACAACAGAGGTTATTCTGCTGAGCAAAAGTCTGTTGCCGCTGCCTGAAAAATATCATGGTTTGAAGGATACCGAGATTCGTTATCGTCAGCGTTATGTTGACCTGATTGTCAACCCCGATGTAAAAGATACCTTTGTAAAACGCAGCCGAATTTTGCGTGAAATTCGTGATTATTTGGATTCCCGTGGATTCTTGGAAGTGGATACTCCCATTTTGCTGCCATTGGAAATTGGTGCTTCGGCTCGTCCCTTTGTAACACATCACAACACTTTGGATATTGATATGTATTTGCGTATCGAAACCGAATTGAACCTCAAGCGTTTGATTGTTGGTGGTTTTGACAAGGTGTACGAAGTAGGCCGTATCTTCCGCAACGAAGGTATGGACACTAAGCACAACCCCGAGTTTACCTCCATTGAGTTGTATCAGGCATATACCGATTATAAGGGTATGATGGATTTGGTAGAGGAACTGTACAAGCGTTTGGCACAAAATGTATGCGGCAGCTTGACCATTCCTTATCAGGGCCACATGATTGATATGGGGCACTGGGAGCGTATGACTATGGTAGAGGCGGTTAAGAAGTATTCCGGCTGTGACTATTATAGCTGGGACAGCGATGAGGATGCCCGTGCAGCTGCGGCTGAAAAGCATATTGAAGTGTCGGCAGATGCCACTAAGGGTGCTGTTTTGGTGGAGTTGTTTGATGCCTTTGTAGAAGAAAACCTCATTCAGCCAACCTTTATCTATGATTATCCTGTGGAAAACAGCCCTTTGGCAAAGCGTAAACCAAAAGAGCCTGCATTTACTGAGCGTTTTGAATATTTTATCAATGCAACCGAATTTGGCAACGCATTCAGTGAGCTGAATGACCCCATTGACCAAAAAGAGCGTTTTGAGCGTCAGGTTGCAGCCCGTAAGGCACTCAACCCAGCAGATACTTCTCAGGTTGATTATGACTATATTACCGCTTTGGAGTATGGTTTGGCACCTACCGGTGGTTTGGGCTTTGGCTTAGACCGTTTGGTGATGCTGCTGACTGATTCTGCATCAATCCGCGATGTTTTGCTGTTCCCCACAATGAAACCAGTGGAATAAAAACAAACATATAATACACAAAAACGGAGTCGCCGTAGGGTGGCTCCGTTTTTCGTTGAGGGTTTAAAAGCAGAAATTTGTGGGATGGGCTGGTACAGAAAGTTCTAAAAACGGTTTGAGAAAGTGCAGTGTCAACTTTTTGTGGTTGTAAAATGGTGTAGAGTCATTCTTTTCTGAAAATATGTTTCCTAAAAGCTGTTCATGTTGTGAATCTTGTGTATTCCGATTGTTAAGATTGCTCTTGGGGACAATATCTAAACCGAGTTTCTAATAAATTATTGTATTTTCACTAAATTATAGAATACAATTGAATTTTTTTGTGTGTTATGTTAAAATAAAAACAAAGCGTTGGGCAGACGGACATCGCTTTGTATCCGTATATTTAATTTATATATTTCTTCTGAAAAGAGCCCGCGTGCACCCTTTTCATGATTTTTTATTTATAGGAGGCAAACATTATGAATTTAAGAGAAAAATATGGCGAGTGGGGCATTATCCTTGGAGCAACCGAAGGTGTTGGAAAGGCATTCTGCGAAAAAATTGCAGCAGGCGGCATGAATGTAGTTATGGTTGGCCGTCGTGAAGAAAAATTGAATGCTTTAGGCGAAGAAATCAAAGCAAAGTATGGTGTGGAATATAAAGTTGTTCGTGCAGACTTCTCTCTTCCTGATGCTGCCGAAAAAGTTTTCGCTGCAACACAGGGGCTTGATATGGGCTTCATGTCCTATGTTGCATGTCTGCATTCCTTTGGCAAAATCCAAGACACTCCTTGGGAAAAGCATGAGGCTATGATTAATGTGAATGTTGTTACTTTCATGAAGTGCTTCTATCACTATATGAAAATTTTTACTGCTCAAAATCGTGGCGCAGTCATCAATGTTTCTTCCATGACTGGCATTGCTTCCTCTCCATGGAACGGTCAATATGGTGCAGGTAAAGCATATATTTTGAAGATGACAGAAGCTGTTGCGTGCGAAACTGAAAAAACCAATATTGATGTTATGTGTATCACCCTCGGAACAACTCTCACTCCGAGCCTTTTGAGCAATCTTCCCGGAGGCCCTGCTGGCGAAGCTGTTATGAAAAATGCTCAAACACCGGAAGATGTTGTTGATGAAGCATTTGAAAAGTTGGGCAAAGAGCTTTCGGTCATCAGTGGTGAGCACAACAAGGCAACTGTTCATGACTGGAAAGCAAATCATACCGAGGATGAATACATCCGCTATATGGGTTCCTTCTATCAGGAATAAAAATCAAAGGCACATCAAACTTTCTGCTAAAATTCAAAGCATAAGTGGATTATAGTTGTGATGGGACTGACTCCATTTACAAAAAAGCTGCAACAATTGCACTCAATTGTTGCAGCTTTTTTCTTTTTAATTTTCAGATATGTCACAATGAGCAATCAACATATCTTTTTCAGTCAAAGATACTTTATAACAAACTGTGTTACAAATCATTTTAAAGGAAGATGGTGCAATCTGTTTTATTTTTATTCTTGGGGCTTGTTCTTTATGAAAAGGGAACAAAATCGTCAAATAGGTTTTGTTTCCACTGGCTTTTTCAGAAAAGCATATTCAAAAAGATGGTACAGAGAATTATCTGCTTCGCCCTCAAATAGTACGCCAAATGACCTATGTTTACACTGTGCCAAAAACATCGCTAATCCCCATTTGTTCAATGCGTTCAAGGCATCATTGAACAAATTTATTCTGTAAACCACAATTTGCAAAACAGGCTGAACCATTCTATCATTCATTTGCAGGAAAATTTTTTCATAAAAATTATTTTTGGCTATGAAAGATAATTTGAGTTGGATTGATGAAGCATATTCAAAATCATTAGAGAAAATCAAATGCTTAAATGACAAAATCAGTGTAAGTTTTCCCTATGTTTGTTTGCAAGGCAGCTATAATTGTGAATCTGTCGGTTTTTGGACATCTGGATTTTAGGGTGGATTACTTTGGCTGGCATATCGTGGTATGTGTTATCTTTTTGTAAAATGCAAGCTGTGAGGTTGGCAAAGTCGGTTGAATCCATAGCAAGAAAGTATTATAATAATTGTTGAAATTAGTTCATTACAGTACAGCAAAAAGAAAGGATACCACCATGAAAATTATGGCGATTGATTATGGTGATGCTCGCACTGGGCTTGCTATTTGTGATAAAACTGAATTTTTGGTAAAACCATTGCCTCAGATTGAAGAAAAAAGCATGATGAAAGTTGTGGACAAAATTGCACAGGCAGCAGAAACATATTCCGCAGAAATGCTGGTATTGGGTTTGCCACGGAATATGGACGGTACAGAGGGCGCCCGTGCCCAAAAAAGCCGTAAACTGGCGGCAATTTTGGAACAGAAAGTGAAGATTCCTATAAAAATGTGGGATGAACGCAGCACAACTGTCACCGCAGCAGGCATTTTGACCGAAAACGGAATATTTGGCAAAAAGCGTAAAGGAATGTTGGATTCGGTTTCAGCGACCGTCATTCTGGACAGCTTTTTGGCATGGCGAAAAAATCACCCTGAAGAATAAGCATTGTTTCCGACACATTGCCCCTGTTTTGGGTAAAGTGTCGGATTTTTTTGTGCCATTTTGATTTTGTCTATAACAAACAATGTTGATTGCAGAAATTTAGACATCAGGCAGTTTTAAATGTACACTAAAATCGTGAAAAAATGCTACTGTTCTTTTTTTATCCATAATTATAAAGTATAATAAAACTAACTAGAGGCTATCTGAAAAGTCGAAAGTTTCGTCTTTTTCTACAATAAGCAGTATCTGCTG
>JAHHUF010000040.1 GCA_020024115.1 Anaerofilum sp. | reverse complement strand
ACTTGTCACCAGCCAAAGCAGAGGTAATTCCAGAGTTTGCAAAGATGGCAGGTGTAGTGCTTGTTCCTGTAATGGCTGTGCCTTGATACCACATGCTGCCACGCACACCGGCAACACCTTGCGCCCCCTGTGGTCCAGCAACACCTTGAAGCCCTCGCTCTCCCTTATCTCCTTTTTCACCTTTCAAGCCCTGTGGACCTTGGGGTCCAGTCACTCCTTGCTCACCTTTTTCGCCTTTTAAACCCTGCAAACCCTGTGGACCCTGCACACCAGGCAAACCTTGTTCCCCTTGCGGACCTCTTGCTCCTGTTTCGCCTTTGTCACCTTTATCACCTTTCAAACCCTGCAAACCCTGTGGGCCCTGAACACCGGGCAAGCCTCGTTCCCCTTGTGGACCCATTGACCCTGTTTCGCCTTTGTCACCTTTGTCACCTTTGTCACCTTTATCACCTTTCAAGCCCTGTGGGCCCTGAACACCGGGCAAGCCTTGTTCTCCTTGCGGACCTCTTGCTCCTATTTCACCTTTGTCGCCTTTTATTCCTTGTGAGCCTGTTGCTGGTGTTTGGCTATCTTGATATTGCTGTATCTTTTCATCCCAAAACCACCATGTACCATTTTTTATCATAGGATATTTCTTTACAGACTGCATTGCTTGCTGTGCCATTTGTGCTGCAATATCTGCAGCTTCAACTGCAGCCTTACTATTTTCTATGCAAACTTTTTCAGCTTTCTGTGATAAATCAGCTGATTGTTGTGCAAGTTCCCGCTCTTGTTTCAAAATATTCAAATATTGTTCTAACAAATCCGGTTCTGGAGGTAGCATAATATCACCTCTTGTTTCAGGGCAATCCAATACTTTTCCCATAACAGCAACAGAATATCGTGCTTTTTCTTGTGCAATTCCATAAATCACAATGGGACAAATGCCACTTTTTTGCAAAGCCACTTGTGGAATCAAGACAGAATTTCCATCCAAAAGAGGGGCATGGACAATGCGGTCTAGCTGTCCTGCACAAAATACAACTACTTTTTCAAGTTCATTCCATTCTTCGCTCCAACTTAATTCCAGCTTGTCACAGCCATAGTTTCCTGCTACACCCAAAACAAGCTCTTTGGGAGACACCTCCCAACCTTCCAAATGCAGCTGCATTATATTCCCACCTCCTTGAGCAGATTGTCAATTTCGTTATTTGCCAAAGGATTTCCTGTTTTTTTACAAAAATCACTAATTTCGTTCAAATCTTTGGCAGTCAGTTCGTTGCCCTGCTGCAAATACTCTGTCACATCTTCAATGGCAGATGTTCCGTCCGGATTTTGCACAATTCTATATTTTCTCCCCTCTATTGGCGGAAGATAATCTTTATATACTTTTTCAAAACTCAAAATCTTCCTCCCCCTAATTTAATTGCCAGCTTAGGCAATACATTTTGCTGCTGCAAAAGCAACAGATATATATTTTGCAGTGCTTTCTCTATTCGGTTCAAATCATGAACCATTGGTGCAAAATCGTTTGCTTTCCATGTTTTTGCTGACGGTATCACAGACGAAAAAGCCTCTGGCTTGATGGTTTGTATTGCCTGTTCAATAGCATTTATCATCTCAGCAGTACAAAAATCTCCTCGTTCTACATTGATCATTTGCAATTTTTCTGGCTGTATCCAAAGTTGTGCTGCCATTTTATGCAAATAATTCAAGTTATTACAAATCCGCTGATAATCTGCTATTTCAAAATAGTCACCTTGATAGTGTCCATCCAAATCCAGCTGTATTTTCCAATCGGTTTTGGGTGTTATCCATTGCATTATCATCACTCCTCACACCAAATTTTCAATTCTTGTCGAAATACTCCTGAAAAAGTGAATTTACTTTCCACAATCTGTCCTGCTTTTTGATTCCAAAGCTGGATTCTGTCACCGATATCAAGTTGGGGCAATCCTCTGATTTCCATCTGATATTCCAGTTCTCTGCCACACATAGATTTCACCCATTCAAAAACCTGCTGACTGTTTTCATTGTCAAACAATGGATTTTCTATGGTAAGAATTTCGCCTTCTTTCTGTTTTTTCACAACAATTGGATATTTCACTTCTGCGAGTTTTCTTCCAACAAGTTCAAGGTCAAACTCTGTGGTACTTTGTGGAGCTTTTAGATAACTGACTCTTGCATAGTGAATTGCCTGCACTTCTGTTAAAGGGTTTGTTTTGATAACAGGTTCAAGGCAAATATCGTGTTCAACCCGCACCCATTCATCTCTTCCACGCATTCTGGTTTGCAGCAACACTTTTTTAGACACAGTATATCTGCTTCTCCAAATCCAAAATCCATCCACTTGTTTTAAAACAGGATTTCGTTTCACCGTTGGTCTTTCAAATACTTCATGTTTATCAATCAATAAAACAGGTGTTTCATTGATGGGAGCAAGACAAATTTTTCCATCTCTGTCAACAAACAGATTCATTTTGCTTCGGTTGGCAATCAGCTGCAAAGCTGTTGCATGGCTTACAATGGGAATTGGTGCCATTGTAAGCACTTTTTTCAACCCCTCATCCAGTCTATACTCCGTTTCTTTCAGCCCGGCATCCTGCAAAATTTCCTTTGCAACATTATACAATTTTTGCCATGCCCAAATATATTTTCCTTTTTCAAAGGTTGTTTTGTTGAGCAAAATCAACCGGTCAGTTGCCGTAAACCGTGCTGTTTGGTTTGCACTCCAGCTTTCCAGATACCACTTCCCTGCCGGAATCCATTCCATTTCATTTCCAAGTTCCATGCCGTACCATAGCTTTACAACCTGTCCCTGTTTCAGAAACTTATTGATATTCTGATTTCTGTCAGCATCAAATTTCCCATTGTGATTGTTTAATGTAAAATCAATTTCCGCACGGGGCAACTCTAATGAAGCAGGAGAAATGCTTTTCATTTCATTCAGTTCCAAAATTTCTGCACCAGTATATTCATAGCCAATTCCAAATTGAACCCGTTCTAATCTTGCGCGACCAAAGGGAGCCTTTGTTTTTTTGAAGATAATTTGCAGTTCCACAATAGACTCCAAAAAAATTTCAGCTTGATGTACTGGGTTTGGGTTTTGGATTTCCCATTGCTCCACCGTTCCCGCTGTTGTTTTTCCTGTCAAGCAGATTGTTTCCGGTGCTTCTTCTGCTATTCGTCCAAAGCTCAATGTAATTCCAACCAAACTTTTTTCTTCGCTAAAACAAATTTTAATTGTAGGTGGAGTCAAAAACACACCATCTTGTCCCGAAACCTCTTTGCTTATCAATTTTTTAGAAATTCTTTGACTATGTTCTAAAGGCATCAAAAGCTGTTTTCCATCCAACCGAAAAAATTTTGGTTCAAAAGCAGCATATCCTCCTTTTGCCATTGGAGAAAGTAGTGTATCTTCACATTCCCAAAGAAGTTCTGGCAATTCAAAGGTTGCCTGCTGCGGAGCTTTTTCATCAAAAATGCCAATTTCGATTTTTGCAAGTGCTTGTGCCTGCCGAATTTGTTGGCTGCAAGCCTGTTTCCATTTTTCGCTTACAGGATACACAGTTCCCTCCTTATATCTGAATCAAGTTTGCTTTCACTTGGCTCCATGCAGCAGGCACACCATGTTCCAGCACAAGCGGAACCCCTGTACGGTCGCCCACATACATATTCATCCACACAAAATCCTGCACTCTCGGGTCAAACACACGAAATCGGTTAACAAAACTTCCGCCTTGCCGTCTGTCGAAGACCGCCAATAGCTGCTGCATTTGTTGTGGAGAAAGCATTTCAAAATTCATTTCAATTTTGAGCTTATCTTCCCCCACAACACTTCCGATAAAATCACCATTTGCATTTCTTCCCCCATCCACCACAGTGGCAATGGTGATTCCTCCGCTTCCCATTTCCGGTGCAGGCAAAACCACACCGGAATCTGTTTCAATCCATGCCATATATTCTCCTTATCTAAATCGAGGGTTCATTCCAATTGGATACCCCTTTGCTGTACGATAGCGCTCACTGCTGCGATACAACTGTTCTCCATCCAGCAAAATGTTGGTTTCGCTTTTTTGCTGCAATTGGTTTTGTTCCCGCAACAGTTCAATCATTGTCTGCAAAAGTGGTGCCAACCCTTCAATTTCTTCTCCAATGGTTTTTCGCAGCAAACTTTGTGGAGCAGCAATTTCGGGGTTGGATGCAGCCCCTTTATATTCACCCATCATCGCCAAAGTTGGCTGACGGATAACACCACCTTTTGCCAGCATTGGAATTTGTGGTGTCGGCACTTGTGGAAGGTGAAATCCAATACTAGAACCTCCAAATTTAGGCACCCATTTGGGAATATCCAGCCGAATTTTGTTGATTGCTCCAACCGCTGTATTGACACCAAATGTCAAACCTCTCAAAAAAGAATTGACCATACCAATCAAACCATTTAAGATTCCTTTTCCCAGTGCTTTCATAGATTCCCATACACCTTTAAAAATCTGGAACACACCATACCATGCAGTGCCCCATCTTCCCATAAACACTCCTGTCAAAAAATCACAAATACCTTTTAATGCTAAAATTCCACCTGATGCGAAATCCGCAATTGTAGCTGCCAAATTATAGAACGATGTTCCAAGTCCACTCAAAACCATCTCAACGATTGGTTTTAAAAAATTGGTCAAATTTTGAATAAACGGATAAATAAACTGATTCCAAAGGGTCGAAAACAATTGCCCCAAAGAGTCCAACATCTGTCCAAACCGCTGATACAATGGATAAAAATGTTCATTCCATAAACTTGTCATCATTTGTGCTATTTTTTCCCAAATTGGCTGCAAAATCCCACCAAACAACCCCTGCCATACCTGCATCACAAATCCGCTTGCTGCCTGCCATTGTTCTTTCAATCTTGCCAGCATATTCTGCCATGCCAACAAAATTTGTTGTCCCATTGCTGTAAAGGCAGCAATGGCTTGTTGTGCCAGCTTTGCCCAACTTTGTTCCTGTTCAAGCAGCAAAATCAAAATTTTATCATTTGCATCTTTCAGATATTTGATGGTCTGGTTTGCTTTCTTTTTTGCAGTTTCCAGCTTAACTTCGCTTTGAAACTGCTGTTCAGATAAAATATTCAGTTCGTCCATTGCCAAACGCTGGGTAGATTTTTTCACTCTTTGTGTTGCCGCCTTGCCAATGCGTTCCAGTTGTTTGGCTGCCCGATTCAGGTCATTTTCGGTCATACTCCTCACCTCCTGCCAAATACATTTGTTTGAGTGCCTGCTGCAAATTTTCCAATTCCTGTCTGGTTTGTTCTTCGTTTTTCAATTGATACCCATTCAAGAACCGCTGCCACTCTCTCCGAATTTTCAATTGATGTGGACTCATTTGTTCAATAACACTCTTGTCTTGCTCTGCTCGTATTCCAATCACACGCCCCAAGAGGCTTTCGGGCATCAGCCCGGAAACCAAAGCTGCCCAATCCTTATAGGGCAGGCAGCTTTGTGCATAGGGCAAAACTCCATATTGAGCAGTGATACTTTTTTCAATTAAATCTGCATCAAACTCAATATCATACAGTGTTGGTTCACTGTTGAAATCGACTTTCTTCTTTGCCTCCTGTAATGGCATCCACAGTCATTTCAAACAGTTGCAAATAGGCAGCAAAAGGCAAATCCATTGCTTCAATTTCCTGATATGCCTTTTCTCCTAACACCATCTTCAATACCTGTTCCATTTGCTGTTCGGTATCTTGCTGATTTTCTCTGGTCAAAGCCATCACTTTTTTCACAGTGCTGGTGCGGTCGTCCACCAAATATACTTTTTCACCCACTCGAATTTCGGCTTTTGGCTCCATCAATTCACGATTCAATGTATACATCATCTTGTTTCTCCTTTTCTCTTATCCTGCTTGTGTGTACACAGGCTTACCATGGCTCATAATTTCAACTTCCAAGCCGCCTACATCCACTGCATCGCCGGTGCCTGGGTTGGACACATTCACAACGCAGTCAAATTTCAGCTTATCGCCATTGGGGAACTCCCATTCAAATGTGCTGTCACAACCACTGCCTGTCATCCATGCACAACGGGCAAGGTAATCATTTCCCGGGTCACCAATACAGCGTTTACCTGACAATTTCAAGGAAAAGCCCTTTCCAGTCATCATTCGTTTCACCCAGCCTTCTGCATCCATTGGGCTCCACTCCTGCACCTGACCATCCATTTCAACGCTAAAGGTTTCCATTTCGGCAATGGTTACCAAATCGACTGTGCTTCCTGTTCTTCCTTTGGTATTAATTTTAAATTTATTTTCAAATACCGGAAACACTCCGCTTGTTCTTCTGCTCATAATCTCCTCCATTTATCGACTTCTGTTAATTCTTGGGGCATAGCTTCTCATTCCTTCAAACTCTACATGACAAATTTGCTGGTTAAAATATTTGACATCCACACATTTAACTGTCACAAGGTTGTCAATTTTTTCGGGTGTAAGTGCAGCCCATTCCTGTCTTGTCTGCACAGCAGGACCATTTCCCAAAACCACCTTATCCCCAGGTTGCAAGGTATAAAAACTTTGTCGTTCTTCTGGGGACATTTCATCAAAAGCAATGCCATCCTTCCATTTCGGCATGGATGTATAGTTTGGAATCACCAGAAAAAAGCCTTGTTCCTGTCGGCTGGTGCTAACATCCACCTGTCGTCTTTTTGCGCAATCAAAATACACCTGTTTCATCTGCCTTTGTTCACAAACAAACCTTCCATCCGGAAAATAAATTGCATGGTAAATCGTCACTGTTTGATTGCACAGTTGATACATTGCATTCCAATTCATACAGTTCCTTTCCTAGCACAGCGGCAAATATCCAAATACATTCCTGCCCTTTGAAGCAGTTCTTTTTCTTTTGCTGTATAGGTATTTGCAATTTCAGGCATTGTTGTTGTACAGCTTACACTGCCAATGCTCATTTTTTGGCTAAACTCACCCCGTTGGCTGCGGCAAAAGAGATAAATCCCTTCTGCCACAGCACACAAAGCCATTTTTTCCTGCTGTGAATCTGTTTCAGAAACACTATAAATCCGTTTGCATTTTTCCAACCAATTTTTTGCTTTTGCAATCATTTCAGGAAATTCCTGTTCAGGAATTTCGCAGCTATTGTACTCTGTCCGATAAAAGCAATACATTTGTCCACCCTCATTTTTTAATCAGCCGCCTGCCTTATGGCTTGCATAAATGCCCTTTACTTTATTTTCATACACATCTGCAATGCCAACATTTCGATAGCCAAACTTATATGCGTCTGCATCAGGGTTATTTTCGGGAGTAATCACCTTGGGGGCGACATGTTTTTCAAACTGCACAACCGCACCTTTATGAATTGCCATAAAGTTCAATTCTACACCGCTTCTATCTTTTTCAAAACCTCCCTGCACCTCGCCATCTTTTCCGCTTTTCTGTTTCACAGCAGTATAGAATCGAGTATGAGGCACCAAAATCACCTGTTCAAACCGATTCAAAACCGCCTTGCTGGTGTCCATGCTCATATCCTCCAACAAACCATGTAGAGTGGGTGTAATAAACAAAAAGCGTTCTTCGGCTGGCACTTCTGCCTCGTCCATTGTAACAATCGCTTTGCGGATTGCCTTCAAAACAGCAGCACCATCCTGCAAAGTTTCCTGTTGGTTGGTAATATTCGCTTTTTGGCAATAGCTTGCAAACCGAAACGCATCCAGTTCAGGTGCAACCTTTGTGCGAATAAACTCACCTGCCAGCTTACCAAAAGCGATGTTAGCACTTTCCTCATCATCCATGCGGTCAACCGAGAACATTCTTCCACGGTCAAAGTTGCATTTTACAGTTTCATTGGTCAAGGTCACATCACCTTTTGCATAACCTTCATTGCGGTCATAGTTGCCCAATCCCTGCATTTCCAGTTTAGGGATAATCAGCTCATTTGCATTTGCACCCTGCTGAACCAGTTCAGACGAGCCATCCAGTACCGAAGTCAAGCAAGCTGCTTGATATACTTCATCCAGCATAGGGATAAATTTTTTTGCCAAAGTCATTGTGTTTGCCATAATTTTAATTCTCCTTTTGATATTATATTATTTTGATTTTCAGATTTAATTTACAAAGGCAGACCAAACGCCGCCCGCAATGCAGTGTGCATTGATTTTCCATTGGACTCCACCGCAGTACCTGTCACATACATTGGCACACCTTGCTGTTCAAACAAATACCCATCCTGCTCTTTCAGTTGTTCCAATGCCAGTTGGATTTCCTGCTGAATATCCTCGCTGTTTTGCAGTTGGTTCAAATCCAGCAAAGCCCGAATTGCTTTTGCATTTCTTCCCTTTGCCTTATAAATTTGCAAGTCCAGCTCTGCATCAAATTGCTGTTGTTTCAGTTGGCTGCTGTGCTGCTGTTTCAATTGCACAATTTCTTCTTCCAGCATTTTAATTTTCTGCTGTTCTGCTGTCAGTTGTTGGTTTTTCTGTTGCATTTTCCTTCTCCTTTTCTGTCTTATTGGGCAACTATGGCTGCACAATCATTTGCTGGTGTTGTCGTGTTTCCCACGGCAGCCGAAACCGCTGTGCCACTGCAATTTCCGGTTTCAGCAATCCCATTTGCACCATTTGCAGTGTTTCCTGCCATTTTGTTTCGGTTGTAGGCAAAATCCCATCGCCCCAGCAAATTGAAATATCTTTTTCAAAATCCAGTTCACAGCTATGCAAAACACCATACATCTTTCCCAATTTTCCACAAATAACAGCTGCCTGTTCCACACCGCGTTCCCATATCTGCTGAATTTCCCGAATGGTCAAGCTGTAATCGCCCGAACTTCCGGTCACTTCGGCGGCGGTTCTTTGCAGCGAATCCACTTCACTGAGCAATCCTCGTTTCAGCCCAATCAAACTTTCCAAATTCCGCAGATATTCTTTTTTTCTTTGCAAAAAGCTCTCTTGCCTAAGCTGAGGAGAATAGATGGTCAGCCCTGTGCTTTGAGGGTCATCATCCAATCCCACAAACAGCCCTTTGGGAAGTTCCAAATCTCCGCTTGGTCGTCTGCGCAGCAAATCGGCAGAAGCAAACACACGACTTTCACCATGTTCAAATTCTTTCCAAAGTTGCTTTTCGTTTCGGTTAATGTTATGAATTAGTGCTACTGCTGGCGCATAAATGCTCACACTGTCCAAACTTCCGTCAACACAGTTTTCCATTTCATTAAACAACCGAATCAGCCCCAAGTTTGGAACATCATTCAAAAAAATCTCAGCTTTCAAGTCTTTGCACTGTGCTACTTGTGACAATGGAACTTCCACACCCATTCCGCTTTGTCCTTTGCTATAAAACAAACGATTTTGAATTTTCACCCCCTTGTCCGTCTGTATTCTTCGCTCTACAAGGGTATATCGTCCACCTTTTTCCCAAAAGATGCGTGCAGATGCCAAATCCTCTGCGTCCCCCCATTGATTGCGTGAAAAAATTGCCACACCATCTCGACGCATTACCTCAAAAACAAATCCCTCTTTTTGAGGAATAGGCTTAAGCCATGCTTCTCCACCAATCAAAGCAAGCTGAACTGCCTTTCGTCTTACTTTCGCCAAAGACTGCAAAAGTTTCTGTCCAAAAATCTGATGACTTTTTGCCTCATATTCTCCAAAACAAGCGCGGCTCAATTTGCTGACAATCAAGGTTGGCAGTCTTTGGCAAGGGTCTTCATCTTCAGTGGCTTCTTCCTGAAAATACATTTCAAACCATTCATCCACTGCCTCCTGCATTGCAGCACTGGTACAATCTTTCACCCCTTCAAAGGCGTGTTCCAGTTCTTTTCTGCTCATTCTTTTCCCCCTGCTTGTACAAAAATTTTGGGTCTCAGTTTCATGCCCTGTTCCATTCCATCAATATAGGCATTCAGTCGGTCGATTTCCTGCTGCAACTTGAAAACTTTATCCATCAAGTGATTATTTTCACGCTCCAACCGCAGCCGAACCCATTCCGGCAAACATTTTTTTGCCAAATAACCAAACCATTGTTTCATCATTGCCCCCTCCTTTTCCAAATTTTGCTGGTAGCATACCGTACTGCATCAATATGGTGGTTATTGCAGTCAGGATATCCCTCCATCACTTCTCCATTTTGTCGGTCTCGCTGATATTCATACTCCAGAAACTCTTTGGCTGTATCAGGGCATTGCTCTGCATCAATCCAGATACACTTCAATCCTTGCAGCCATTTCATTCCTGCTGCCAAACTTCCAGAACCTTTTTCTGCTTTTTGGCAAGGCAACCCCTCTACCCGATAGTCTCCACAGCTTTTCGGCTCTGCAGAATCTGCCACCAACGATTCCTCACACTGTTCATTTGCGCACACTCCCCGTTGTTTCAAAAGCTGCGCTGTTTGTTGGTTTGTTGTTCTTACTCTGGTCAGTTCATCATAGATGTACAGAGTATTTCGTGCTGCATCATAACTGCATCCATTGTATGCCCAAGGGTCTGGATACCAGCCCCAGTCGACCCCATGTAAAAGCCTTTCAAACTGTTTCTTTTGGTCTTGCGGGATTGGTTCAATCCTCAAATTTCCAAATACAGACGCCCCTGTACCCACCGCCTCACCCAAATATTCATGACGATATTTTTCAAAATTAGCCTGTTTCAGATGTTCTGCATCTTGCAAAAACCGTTCTCCCAGCCATTTTTTAGGTGTTGTCTGATAGGTTGAATGATGCACCAGCCTACCCTCTTTTTTCTGCAAAACCCAGCGATTTGCCCAGTTTCTGGCACTGATTGGCGGGTTAAAGCTCTTGATGCAAAGAGAATATTCTCCTCCCCGAAACAGCGATTGCTCCACATTTCGGATTTCTTCTTCTCCTGCAAATTGGTCAAGTTCTTCAAACCAAACCACCCCAATATAGCCAAAAGGCAGCTTTATGCTTTTCAATTTTCCGGCATCATCCAAACCAAAAAACAAAATTTTCTGTCCTGTTTCAATGCAGGTAATTTCCATCGGGTTGACTGTGCTTTTAAATTTGTCATCTTTGCCTAACGCAGAAATTGCCCAGCAAATTTGAGAAAACACACTGGTTCGCAAGGTTCCCGCAACCTTTCGCAGCACAACTGCATGACACTCTTTTTGTTCCAACAGTCTCAAAATTAGTTCAATTCCTGCATAGCTGCTTTTGGTGCTACCTCGTCCGCCTTTCAATACAATTTCCTTTACTTTCCCCTCTCGAACTTGCTGATGAACCTCCCAAAATGCCGGTGAAACAATTTCTTTCAATCGAATCTGCTTTTTATCAGATGTCATCTATAATTTCAGTCTCCTCCTCTTTCATTTGCCCCACCCCGCTTTGCTGCCAAGCATCCGGCTTACGGTTTTTCAGCCAAAATTGCATGGCAGTCATATTTCCTGCCACATAAACTTCCTCTTTCACTGGCACCATTTCTTCCCACTCCCGCAGTTTTTTTCCGGTGTTGGGGTCATAATCCACCTGTTTGCATTTCACCTGTTTTTCCACCAAAACGGTATAACCTTTTGCTCTCTCATACAACGCATCTTCCAGCAAACGGTCAGCCAGTTCACGACTTTGGGCAAGAGCGTTTTCAATCTGCTTGTCCTGTTTTTGCCATCGGTTCAGCATTTTTTCTGAAACACCACATCGTTTTGCAATTTGCCCCAAGCTCATTCCTTCTCTTGCCCAGCCTTTCAGCAAAACCAAGCCATTTTCTGTTTTCCATTGTTCCAACTTTGATATTATCCTTCCCTCCCTTCTTTTCGCTCTACCCATAACAACAAATTGTTGCTTAAAAACTTATCTCTAAAGCGAATACTATGAATTGTGGTTTTATTAAGTTTTAAACAACTTTTTGTTGTGTTTGAATGATACTATTTTTTATTTCAGCCGTAAATATGTTTTTTAAAATTGAAAAATTTTTTCTTATTTATAAACTATTTTTTCTCAAAAACGCAAAAAACCTTTTTTATAACGATTCAAAAACATTGACTTTCGACTCACTCTATGGTAAAATAGAAAACACAGTCATTCAGCTTTTCATGCGGAAGTGCTGGAATCGGCAGACAGGCACGTTTGAGGTGCGTGTGTCCATGACGTGTGGGTTCAAGTCCCATCTTCCGCACCAAAACAAAATAATCCGAACCAACTCTTCCCTGTGGGAGATAGGTTCGGATTATTTGTTTTCTTCGGCAAATATGAGGATACTCACTTTCCTAATAGCGTTTTGAAAAAGCCCACATCGAAACCAAGAGGGCATAGAAAACCAAAAAACGACTTAGGAGGACAAGACTATGAAGAAAATACGTTCCTATAAATTCAATATCAACACCACCTGTGTGGAACTAAAATTCTTAGATAACAACATAATTTCTATTGCCTGCACTGCTGTTTAAGTTGTATCAACTAATAAAGAATTCTTGTGCCTATCCATATAACCACCAACGCTTGTGAGGACAGCCCTAAGATATAGAACACAACAAAACCAAAACGGCGTAAATATGGCTATAATTTGTTTTGTATTGGTTGCGTTATATGACGGAAAATGCTTTCTTGTATATGAAACACAAGTTTTTTATTTCAAACTTTACCTTATAACAATTGAGTGTAAAGTTTTATTCCACAATGAATATCGAACAAGATGTATATGAATGAGTTCAAAAAATATAGTTGAAACTATATAAACAAGGAAATCTAAAGTTGCTGAAAAACAAATTAAATTTTTGAACTTCAAAAAACAGACTCAGATATTAGAAAGAATTCATTTGAAATAAGGTATAGAAAAACTTTTGAAACAGAATATTGTAGACAGAATTCGTTTAATATTTTAATTATTACAAGAATAGCATAGACTCTGTTTTAAAACTGGGTCTTGTTAGTAAATGTGCCAATATGATAAAGTAAAAGTATGAAAAGACATGAATTAAGTGAAGAAGGATGGAATAAAATAAAAGATTTGTTGCTACCTGAAAAGAAACCGCAAGGAGGACGCTCTGGGAAAAGCAATCGACAGATGCTTAATGCTATTTTATATTGGTTGAATACAGCGATATACTATGGAGAGATTTACCAGAATGTTTTGGTCTGTGGCAAAGCATATATAGTCGATTTAGAGCATGGACACAAGCGAGGGTATGGGAAAAGTATTGTCTGGACTAATCGCTGAAGACATTGTGGATGAAACAATACTGATTCTGGATAGCACCACTGTCAAGGTACATCAACATGGCAATGGTGTAAAAAATGGGATTATAGCGAAGAAACAGGGCGAAGCAGAGGAGTCTTGACCACAAAAGTCCATGCGGTAACGGATGGGCTTGGGAATCCATTGCGTTTTTGCTTTCCAGAGGTAATCGCAACGATATTTGTCTGGCACAGGCTTTGCTGGAACCTTTTGACTTAAATGAAAAAATGATTCTTGCTGACAAAGGATATGACAGCGATAGATTTATTGCATGGATAGAGCAGCAAGACGGTATTGCCATAATTCCTAGCCGCATAACTGCCAAACATCCCAGAAAGACTGACGGGCATATTTATAAAGAATGTCATTTGGTAAATACTGTCTACTGGAAATATGTGGATGTTCATAACAGGGCAAATCAATCGTGAAATTGACAGATTTCGACCGTATCACCCACCTCTATACCGCAGTCCAGTATAGCAATAGCAAGTGAATCCGTATAATTTTAACTCTGGAATTTGGTCAAAATGTTCAAAAATTGAATTCCATTTATTTCCTGTATACACTATCTAGAAAAACTTTTTCTAAAACTCAAAAATAATCGTCGTTTTGCAACCTGACATGAAAAGAATTTTTCTGTTTTTCACACTGTTACCTCCCTCGCTTATATTCTTATTTGGTTAATTTTAAAACAGACTCTAATTAAAGAAAAATGAAAGAGCTTGCTGTTTGCTTTATACAAACAACAAGCTCTTTTCGCTATTTAATACTATTTTCTATGGGCTATCTGAAAAGTCGAAATTTTTGTCTTTTTTACAATAAGCAGTATCTGTTGCCTAAAAAATACTCCAATCCCAGCAAGGATTCCTGTGTTTTTTGGATTACATCTACTTGTTTTTTGCAAAAAAATTCGTCAATTTCTTAGTTTTCAGAAACGCTCTAATATATTGTTGTTTTTTAATTTCACTTTAAAACAAACTGTATATTAGGTTTATTTATTTGATTTTGAAGTTTCGCTATACTTTGTTTTTTTCTTGTATATGCTAACAAAAAACAAAACTGTATTACAGAAAAATATACTAAACAACCAAACAAGCACATTACTGTCACCTGTCTGTGGTACTGTAAAACCAGATTGTACAGTATTGTTTGATATTGGAGGTGCAGGAGAAACAGGAATTGGTGTTGGTGTTGGTGTCGGTGTTGGTGTCGGTGTCGGGTCTGTTTCTTCTGTTTCTGTTATTGTTTCATCCGACAGAGAACCACCTATTTCAGGCAAAGTATCCTCAAATATATCTTCAATTACACCACTATTGCCTGATTCTTCTTCTGTTTCTGTTATTGTTCCATCCGGCAGAGAACCACCTATTTCAGGCAAAGTATCCTCAAATATATCTTCAATTACAC
>JAHHUF010000004.1 GCA_020024115.1 Anaerofilum sp. | reverse complement strand
GTAACATTGCGATACATTCGATAAGTCAAACGGGAATACATTGTCAGTGAGGTGGCAAATAAGGCACTCAGAAAATACACAGAAAGAGAAATTCGCCGCTCATTAAACATCAACAGCGTACCACCGATAAACACTACTACTGAAATGACAGATGCCATACAAAGCCTGAAAAATTCAATAATCTCTGCATATCGCCACAAACTGTCATACATTCCCATCAAGCCATAAACAATTTCATAACAGCAGATAAAGAAAAAACAACTGGACAGCATCAAACTTTGATAGTCCTGAAACATTCGCCCACTAATCAAAACCCATGGAAGCAGATATGCAATCAAAAGGCAGACAATATCCAATCCAATTAAAAAAAGTTTGCGGTGTTGATGCATTGTGCGGTTTGTTTGTTCGTTTAAATATTTCAAAAGGTTCACCTTTTTCTGTTTATAATTCTATCACACAAGGTTGACCGTTAAAAACCGATTGAACCTTGCCAATTCAAATTTCAGTTCAAAAACTGCAAAAGCAAAAAAATAAATTGTCAGTATTCTGCATTGCTGTTGCATTTCTCAGCCATGATAACCCCAAGGCATGACTTTACAATATTTTACACTATTTCAGCAAAAGAATCAATTGTAGAAAAGGAACAGCTTGTGGTATAATAGCCACACAGCGACTGTTATACAGAATTGTAAATGCCTTTTTTGAGCAATGCCGCATCATTGGCTCAAACAGCCTTTTACACCAAAATTTTTGGTGAACTCTATGGTCTGGGAGGATGTGGTGTTTTCTTTGCTTTTTCCAAAGCAGCTAAAAAAGGCTTTTTGGTGTGTAAAGGTTTGCATATTATTGATATGTACAGATTTGAAGGAGGCTATTCGTTTTATGGCTAATTTTGCAGGCAAAAATGTAATTGTGGGTCAGTCCGGCGGCCCAACAGCTGTAATCAATTCCAGCTTGGCGGGTGTTTATCAAACTGCAAAGGAACTGGAAGCAAAGAAAGTTTATGGAATGAAATATGGAATTGAGGGGCTGCTCAATTCGCAGGTAGTGGATTTGGGTTCGGTATTGCAAAGCCATATGGATATTGAATTGCTCAAACGCACACCATCCAGCTATTTGGGAAGCTGCCGCTATAAACTGCCTTCAATGGAAGAAAAGCCGGAAGTCTACGAAAAATTGTTTGCTATTTTGGAAAAATTGGAGATTGGTGCTTGTTTTTACATTGGCGGCAATGACAGCATGGACACCATCAACAAGCTGTCTGCATGGGGTGCAAAGATAAATAGCCCCATCCGCTTTATCGGAGTGCCAAAAACCATCGACAACGATTTGGAATTGACCGACCACACCCCCGGCTTTGGTTCTGCTGCAAAATACATTGCCACTATTTTGAAAGAAATTATCCGAGATTCCACCGTGTATGATTTGCGCAGCGTGACCGTTGTGGAAATTATGGGCAGAAATGCAGGCTGGCTGACAGGTGCAGCTTGTTTGGCAAAAGGGGATGACTGTGACGGTGCAGATATGATTTTGCTGCCCGAAGTTGCCCTTGACCCGGAAGACTTCCTCAAAAAAGTGGACGAGCTGCAAAAGCATAAATCTTCGGTTATCGTTGCAGTCAGCGAGGGGGTAAAGCTGGCAGACGGACGCTATGTTTGCGAATTGGTAAGCGAAGCAAAAATTGATGCCTTCGGACACAAAGCAGCACTGTCCGGCACAGGGCGTTATCTAGCCGATTTGATTAGCAGCCGCATTGGATGCAAAGCAAGAGCCATTGAGTTTTCCACCTTGCAGCGTTGTGCGGCCCATGTTGCAAGCCGTACCGACATCACCGAGGCATATCAGGCAGGCGGTGCAGCGGTAAAGGCTGCCTTTGACGGTCAAACCGGCAAGATGGCTGCATTCAAGCGTGCAAGCGAAATTCCCTATCAGTGCCATGTAGAAATGGTGGATGTATGTGATGTTGCCAACAAAGAAAAACCTGTGCCACGCAGTTGGATTACAGAGGATGGTTACAATGTGACTGATGAATTCCGTGCCTATGTCCGCCCCTTGATTCAAGCAGAGTTGACCCCCATTTACATTGACGGAACTCCTCGTCATATTTGCTTGAAATAAGCATTAAAACAGAACCCAAAAACAGGCAGTGTGTGAACAATTTCATACACTGCCTGTTTGCTTTGCGGTCAAGTTTGTTCGCTTTCATTGTTTTCCGTCAAAAGAGAATCGGTGCTTTCCACTGCACGCAAACGCCGCTGAATTTGTCGTGTGCGTACACCCACAAGATTTTCCAGTTCCTTGCTTGCTTGGTTCAAGCGGTTTTGTGTTTGAGAAAGAGCAGCCGCAAAGGTATCAAATTCGGTTTTGACACTTCCCAACACCTGCCAAACTTCGCCGGAACGCTTTTGAATTGCCAAAGTGCGGAATCCCATCTGTAAGCTGTTGAGCAAAGCTGCCATTGTGGTTGGGCCAGCCACTATGATTTTATATTCTCGCTGTAACTGCTCGCTGATGCCTCGCCGCACCACTTCAGCATATAACCCCTCAATTGGCAAGAACATAATGCCAAAATCAGTAGTATAGGGGGGATGAATGTATTTGGTGTGAATGTCTTTTGCAAAGCCTTTGATACGACGCTCCAGTGCGGTTGCAGCTGTTTGAACAGCGGCGGAATCAGAATCATCATACGCCTGCTGTAAAGCAGCGTAAGCATCGGCAGGGAATTTGGCATCAATGGGCATCCAGACAGGAGTGTCACCATCACCGGGCATTTTGATGGCAAATTCAACCCGCTCACTGCTGTTTGGAACAGTGGCAATATTTTCGGCATATTGCGAGGGAGCGAGAATCTCCTGCAAAATTGCACCCAATTGAATTTCTCCCAAAATACCACGGGTTTTTACATTGCTCAGAACTTTTTTCAAATCGCCCACACCATTAGCAAGGGTTTGCATTTCGCCCAGTCCACGGCTGACCTGTTCCAATTGCTGGCTGACAAGGCTGAAACTTTTGTGCAGCCGTTCTTCCAGTGTTTGCTGCAACTTTTCGTCAACAGTCTGGCGAATTTCAGCCAAACGACGGTCGTTTTCAGTTTGCATGGAGGAAATACGGGTTTCCATAGTGGTGCGGATGTTATCCAGCTTTTGCTCGTTTTGTACAGCTTGGTTGGCAAGCTGATGGTGCATCTGGTTTAACTGGTCAGTTACCGTTTTTTGTAGGCTTTCCTGCCTTGCACCAAGCTGCTGTGCCAGTTGCCGCATGGATAAATCCTGTAATTCAGCGGTTTGCCGCTGGGTGAGTGCTTGTGCTTCCTGCAAGCCGGAAAGCGCACGGTCGATGGAAAGAGCGTTTTCCCGTCGGGTTGCACGCAGTTCTGCAAGAAGGTCTTGACGGATTTTTTCCAAATCCTCCCCTGAAACACTGTCCTTTCGTTTTAAGATGAAAAAATTCATTGCAGTAAAAAGGACGACCAAAACCAAACATATCATACAGGCAATCAGCATAGGAAGTTCCATTTTCATTCTCCTTTCAATTTGCATAGTTCTTTTTTTGCAAAGAGTGAACATAAGATATACAGTAATGCAAAATCAACTTAATTGTATTTGAGTATATAAAAAATAACCAAGTAAATCAATAGGTGTAAAAGGAGTTGTTTTGTGTGAACAAGAAAAAACAGTTGCTTTGTTGTGGAGCATTGCTGGTTGCAGGGCTTTGTTTGGGCAGTGCATTGTTGTGGAAAGTATCTGATTGGTCGTTTGGCTGTAAAGAGACAGATTTTTCCCCTTGGACAGCGGTTGAAACCATGCAAACCGTTGGACAAGAAAACCCACAGGAAAAACGGGTTTTTCTGACCTTTGACGACGGGCCATCAAGCACAACCGAACAAATTTTGAAGGTTCTTAAAGAAAAAGATGTTAAAGCGACCTTTTTTGTGGTTGGCGCAGAAAATAATGAGCCACACTTTCCCTTGCTGGAAACCATGCAGCAAGAAGGCCATGCAGTGGCACTGCATAGTTACAGCCATGAATATTCCAAAATCTATTCCAGTACAGCCGCATATTGGGAGGATATACAACAGTTGATTGAAAAAATTTCTCCCTATCTGCACCAAAACCCCACATGGCTGCGCTTTCCTGGTGGAAGCAGCAACACAGTCAGTCGCAAATATGGCGGAAGTGGCTTGATGGAAAAACTGACCCAGCAAGCAGAAGAAAAAGGGTATCATTCATTGGATTGGAATGTCAGCGCAGAAGATGCTGTGGGAAAACGAAAAAGCCCTGATACAATTTTGCAAAATATCATAAAAGAAAGCAAAGGAAAAAACACCTGTGTTGTTTTGATGCATGATACAAAGGCTACCAAAAGCACAGCAGAGGCATTGCCGGCTATTATTGATTGGTACAAAGAGCAAGGGTATCGTTTTTGCACTGTAGAACAAGAAAATCCTTAAAACAACACCGCACAATTTGCACAAGAATCTTCAGACAGGGTCTTTCACCAAAATTTTTTGTCATATTGCTTCAAAATACTCGTCAAGCCCCTAAGAATTGCCTGCGTTTTTTGGTGCAATCTATCACTCGGAATGATACAGTATTGCTTGAAACAATAGTTTGTATAAACTGTGAATTTTCGTCAAAACAAAGGAATTCTTTTGGTAAAAGAATTGCCATTTTTTCAAAAATGGGATATGATACAATAGATAAATAAATTTTTACAACATAAAGGAGAAACATAAATGTTTGGCTATCTGTTGCCATATAAACCGGAAATGAAAGTACGGGAATTCGAGTGCTATCGTGCGGTCTATTGCGGTTTGTGCAAGCAACTGTCAAAAGATTATGGATTTCTTCCCCGTATGTTTTTGAATTATGATATGCTGTTGCTGACCCTTTTGGCTGATGGGCTGTCAGGGCAGCAGGGCAATCCAGTGTTACAGCGTTGCATTGCCAACCCCAAAAAACGCTGTATGCTTTCCGATACATTCGGGCTTCAGTTGGGGGCGGACTGCACCATTTTGGCATCGTGGTATAAACTTTTGGATGACAAGGAGGATGAGTCATGGGCAAAGGGAACCGCTGCATCTGCCGCAGAGCATTTGCTGAAAAAAGCCTTTGTCAAAGCAGCCTCCAGACACCCGGAAATTGACCATGTAATGCAAAGTGCATCAAAACAGCAACAGCTATTAGAGCAGCAGAACAGCAAAAGCTATGACCAAGCAGCTGACCCCACAGCACAAATGACAGCAGCTATGTTCAAAGCCTGTTCCGATGACCCTGTCCAGCAGCAAATTTTGTTTCGGATGGGGTTGTTTATTGGAAAAATCATCTATTATCTGGATGCAGCAGAGGATTACACAAAAGACAAAGAAAAACAACGATACAATGTGTTTTTAAATAACGAGCTTTCGTTTCAGCAGGCAGTGGAAACAGCCAAACAGCAATGTTCAATGGCAGCCTCAGAAGCAGCTCGTTGTTATAATCAGCTACATCTGCGATTAAACCAGCCAATCTGGGATAATATTTTATATTTGGGGATTCCGCAGGCAATTAAAAATGCAGGCAATCCTCGCATTGCAATGAAAAAACATCCCCGTTAAAAGGAGTATTAAAATGAATGTGTATGAAATTTTAGGTGTGAGCCGCAACGCAACCGAAGACGAAGTAAAAGCGGCATATCGTGCTCTTGCACAAAAATACAGCGGTGCAGAATATCAGGAAAGTCCCATGAAAGAGCAAGCAGAACAAAAAATGGAAGAAATCAATGCTGCTTTTGACCAGATAATGGGCGAATTGCGCAATGCTCGACCATTGGACGGCAACCCAATGCAAGGCAATACTGCGGATGGGAAAAATTACTCCGGTACAGGAAAATGGGGCAAAATTCGTGCAATGATAAATTCCGGAAACATTGATGAGGCAATCACCGAACTGAATGCCATTCCGGAGGGAGCTTCTCAAGCAGAATGGAATTTTTTGATGGGAAGTGCTTTTTATTATAAAGGCTGGCTGAATGAGGCGCTTCGATATTTCTCCACAGCCTGCCGTCTTGCGCCCGGTAATCGGGAGTATGAGGCAGCACTGCGCAGCCTGCAAACGGGGCAAAACGGGCAGATGCCCAACAATCCTTATGGCGGCTATGGTTCCTATGGTGCACCGGGCAGCCAAACAATGAGCTGCAGTTGTTGCGATATGTGCATGGCAATGATGTGTATGGACACTTGTTGCAGTTGTTGCGGAGGTTTCTAAATTATGCCACAGAACAAAACAGGAAAAACAGCTTTGTGTGGGGTATTTTGCGGACTTGCGGTTGTTTTGCTGTCTTTGGGTGGGATGATTCCCGTTGCAACCTTTTGTGCACCGGCGTTAGCGGGGCTGTGTGCAGTGCCGGTGGCAGTTGAATATGGAAACAAATCAGGTGTAATGGTTTATTTGGTTACAGCAGTGCTTTCGTTTTTTTTCTGCCCCGACATTGAAGCAGTGTTCATGTTTGTATTTCTTTTGGGTTATTATCCGTTAATGAAGCCGAAACTAGACAAAATAAAACATAAAGTAATGCGTTTGATTGCAAAACTAGGTATTTTTAATTTTGCTATCTTGCTTTGCTATGGACTTCTGCTCTTTGTTTTCCCATTGCCTGCTTTGCAGCAGGAAATGGCAGAAATGGGGAAAATTGCAGTGGTTGGGCTGATTGTTTTGGGGAATTTCACATTTCTGATATATGATGCAGCACTTGTGAATATTTTTCATGTTTATCTCCAACGATTTAGACCTAAAATTTTTTCAGGTAAAAAGTAATTCTTGCTAGGGGGAACCGAAAAGTCGAAATCAGATACGCCCCAGAGTAAAGATATAAATAACGGCAATGCTGTTTTCGGATGGCGCTGTCGGAACTTTGCACAATGGTGTGCAGAAAGCTGGTAAATTTTATGGAATTAAAAACACAGGTAAAGGCACTGAACTATACAAAAAAATTGTTGCTGGGAGAAATGGATTCCATTTTGCCGTGGGAGGCCTATCCCCAAAAACCTATTTTTCGACATACAAGCCGACAAATAACCCACCTGCCAACCAGCACACCAGAAGAAAACGGAATTGCATCACAAGATTTAAACCGGCTGTTGGAGCAGCTTGCAGCCCTTCCGCAGGCGCAGGCACATTGCCTTTTGGTGGCAAGACAGGGCAAACTGCTTTTTTCGGCAGATTTCAAGCCCTACACGATGCAGTTGTGGCATATTTCCCATAGCTTGTGCAAATCTCTTGTGGGCATTGCAGTTGGAATTTTAATTGACCAAGAACAGCTTTCGCTTGATACACCTTTGTCAGAAATTTTTCCGCAATATTTTAACTTGTTCACTGCTCGGCGTACCCGCAGCCTAACCATCAAACATTTGCTGACTATGAGCAGCGGAATCAATTTTCGTGAAATTGGTGCAGTGCTGGAAAAGGATTGGCTGCGCAGTTATTTTGAAGCAGATGTAATTTTTGAGCCAGGAAGCCGCTTTGAATATAACAGTATGAATAGTTATGTTTTGGGATGTGTGGTACAAAAGATTGCAAAAAAATCTTTGAGCGAATTTCTCACAGAGTATGTGTTTGACCCTCTTGGCTTTGGTGCTTTTGAATGGGAAACCTGCCCCATGGGACGTGAAAAAGGCGGCTGGGGATTGTATCTGATGCCTGAAGATATGGTGAAATTGGGAATTTTACTGTTGAATGGCGGGGTTTGGCAAAATCCCGACGGAAATCGAACCCGTATTTTGAGCGAACAATGGGTCAAACAAATGACAACTACTCAAATAGAAGACGAACATAGTGGTTATGGAATGCACATCTGGACGATGGAAGGCGGCAGCTATACCATGAATGGAATGTATGGGCAATATGTGTACTGTGTACCAAAAAATAATTTGGTGGCAGTGCTTTGCTCAGGCAGCACAAATATCTTTGCCGAAAGCCCTGCATTTGATTTGCTTCAAGCAGCTTTTTCACAAAAGGCTTTTCCGGCTTCTTTGCCGGCTGCTCCCGATGCAGTGGCAGCTTTGTGTGAAACAGCAAATCATCTTCAGTTTAATACACCTGTTCAGCCGCAGCCTGTTCCGGAAACACAGCCATGGTACAAAACATTTTTGCACAAGTTTATTCAAAGCCCGGAGTCGGAACATGAACCCACACAAGGCGAAAAAATGTGTGAAAAACTTGCAGGCAAATGTTTTGTTGCAGCAGAAAATAAAGTAGGTATTCTGCCCCTGATGATACAGTGTATGCAAGGAAACTATACACAAGGAACCCGCAGAGTAGAGTTTTTGCAGAAAGAGCAATCTTTGCAAATGGTATGGCAGGATGGAGGAGATATTGTCACAGTTCCGCTAAATTTTGAAAAATCGGAGGAGTTCCAGCTGTTGATTGGCGCAGAACAGTGGAAAGTGGCTTCCATTGCAAAAGCAACTGCCAACGAGGACGATGTTCCCGTCTTAAAGATTTCTTTGTGCTTTTTGGAACATTCTTCTGTGCGAAACATGAAGTTCTTTTTCTATCCAGAACAAACCATTGTCAAAATGGAGGAAACCCCCTCAATGGCAAAATCGCTGTTGCAGATGCGTGGGAATCCTCAAGCAGATTTGGTTTTGGATATTTTCAAAGATGCAGGATATGCACGCTATCGTTTTGAGCAGTTTTGTTGCCCAAAATTGGAGCTGCAAGAAAAGAAGTAAGATAAAAAGTTGTTATGTTATAGAGAAGTTTTTTCAGCTTTTGATGCAATTCAAAAGTTATTCCTGTAGAGAGGGGCAGTTGTGTTTTGGCACAGCCGCCCTTCTGCTGTATGACTTTGTGCTTTGGATTTTGAGAGTGAGCAATGTAATATTAAAAGAAAATATGTTGACTTTACGGGATTATGTTGTATACTGAAAATGAAAAAACATATTTTATTATCTGTTTATTAGGGGCTGTCTGAAAAGTTTTGTACATGAAAAATATCCATAAATGATGCGAAGGACTACAATTTTAAAATTGGGGACACAGGAACATGAAAAGAAAAATCAGTGCAAAGCCAATATAGTTTTTTGAGATAATGTAGATAGACAACTTTAGCATAAAGAGTGCCCCACAGGAATCTGATGGATAACTGCACCTTTTCCAATTTCCCTTGCTGCATACAGTAGCAGGGGCTTTTTCATGATGATTGGAAAAATTATGCAAATAAATCAACCATACAAAAACAAAATTCATATAATTTTGATGGCATTTTACACAATAAGGAAATTCTGAGATGAGAGAAAAACTGCCAACTGTTTGTGTGCAGTATCTTGATTCTTTTGATATTGTCCATATTAGATAATTTAAGAGGGGTTTTGCAATGAAAAACGAATCTGTTAAAAAATTGGGACACAGAGCGCTGTCTTTGCTGCTGGCAATATTGCTGATGGTGCAGGCGGTGCCGGTTGTTGCCCTTGCAAGTGTGCCAGAGATTGCTGAGGCTGGAGTTGTACAAATAGAGTCTGCTGGCAATGAGAAGGCACTGCCTGACTCTATATTCTCAGATGCTTGGAATACGGAGTATGATGTGTTCTACTACCTTGCTGGTGAGAACTACACTTATAAGGGACAGCCTGTTGTATTTCTGGACGAAAACACTGTTCAGGTGGGAGAAACTTCGCATCCCATTAAGAACGCAGCAACAACTGTCAGCGCAGTGTTGGAAAACGGCAAAACAAAAGTTACTTTTGCCAATCTTAGAACACCTGTTGGCGGTATTCCCGGAGAATGGAATTCAAACTGGGGTGGTACATTTGCCATTCATGGAAATGTGAATGGTCAGCCTGCAACACCCACTGAAGCTACACGAATTAGTGAAGTGCAATTGGTGATTGACACCCCTCAAAGTGGCAGTTATACTTTCACTGAAGGCAAAATTTATGAAGCTGCAAATGAGTTTAGCAATGGGTATGACTTTGGAAGCGGTCTTGTAACAGAAAGAGAATTTGGTTGTTTGCCAGATTTAACTATTAAAGTAGAAATTCCTGCCGCACCTCCCACTCCTCCCACTCCTCCCGAACCTCCAGCACCTCCTGTGTCAAATGCGCCCTTCACTGCCAAGATTGGGGACAATCCTCTGACAATTAAAAATGATGCTGAGGAATACTGTGGAAAAACCTATGACAATGTACCAACCTATACAGTCATAATCCCTGAGGGAGAAACTGCAACCACTTTCACTTTGTATGGAGAAGGACTTGCCTATGTGAAAGATGGTGGCTGCAATGGGCGTACATGGGACATTTTGGATTCTGTGGAATTGGATATTTTGGATGGAAAGACCTATCATCTGCGCAAAGGCTGGACAGAAACATTCCATATTGGATTCCAAAGAGGTGAAACAGCTCCACCTGCACTGAAAGTGCCCGAAATTACAGCAAAAATTGGTGACAAAACATTGGAAGTATCAGAAACTTCTAACGATGCCCACCCCTGTTCTGTGCAGCATACCTACGAAATCAAGGTTCCGGAAAATCTGAAAAATCAGCCAGTCAACATTGATGGACTGAGTGGCTATACATATCGAACTGTAACAGGTGCTCAGGCTTGTGATGGCAGTTTTGAAGCATGGAACGGTACAGCAACAGTCAACGAATTTGGCTATCATTTTTATGCAGAGCAGGGGTATGACCCTGATTATCAGAATCTTCACATCACATTTAAACTGTTTAAAGAGGCGCCGCCAAAAGCACCGTTTTCTGTGACCTTGGGTGGACAAGAGCTGCAAGTGGATGTAAATCCGCCTGCATCAGAATATGGTCCTGTCCAACTGGTGATTCAGGTACCATCTCCTTTTGCAAAGACAGTAACCTTCCATGATGTCAAGAACTGGATGTATATGGAGAAAAACCAAGATATTGGGGAAATGTTTACCATTGAAACCAATGATTGGAATACAGAGGTTCTGAGTTCTGATGAATTTTTTATGCTGAGCAACTGGCCTGCCAGATATCGAGTAACTTTTGAGGTGGCAGAAGCACAGCAGGCAAATATTCAGATGAATGCACAGATGGATGGAAAGTTCCTTCTGCCCCCTGAAACAAAGGCAGCAGTAGCTCCTGGTCTTGCGAAAAATCTGGGCTTTGGCTATGGTGAAGGTGTTGGAGAAAAAGATGTCACTGTATTGGATGCTTTGGTAAAACTCCATCAAATCAAGTACCCTGAGGAGGATGTGTCTAAATATCTGACAATTAACGAGCAGGGCGTTATCACAAAGATGTTTGGTGTAGAGAGCAAATCAGCAGGCTTTATGGTAAATGGCACTCTATCAAACACAGCTATCAATGCCACTCAAATTGCTGAGGGGGATACAGTTGATTTCTTTAACTATCAAGATACTGTTTCTTTGAGCGACAAAGTAGTTTGGTTGGAACAAAATGGACAAAGAAAAACCGAGTTTGATGCTGCGGTAGGTGTGCCGCTCTCTTTGACTGTAAAGGGTACCGACCGCAGTGGAAATGTGTCTTCTCTGGCTAGTGTGCAGTTGGCAGTTGTGGCAGCAGATGGCACAATTACCCCTATGGAGGGTGTTACAGATGAAGTTGGTTTCGGTTCTGTGACTTTTTCTCAGACTGGAAACTATACCATTACGGTCATCGGTTCCAATGAAACCAAAGTGGTCATGCCGGTGGCCCATGTTACTGTTTCTGACAATGTGGTCACTCTCAGTGTAGAAGCAAGAACAGTAGGCAAGGGAGATTTTCTCTCATCTACGGTGCTGGCTTTGAATCCAAACTCTCCTCTGACAGTTAAAGAATTGTTGGATACAGCATCCAAACAGTTTGATTTGGATGTAGTTTATACAGAAAATGGTGGGCTTCAGTCTGTCAACGGACTAACCAGTGAAGTGAGTGGCTGGCGATATTATATTAACGGTAAGGTTGCTAATCAAGCCATTGCGCAACAAGAAGTGACCGTCGGTGATGAAATTCGGATTCGTTATGCTGTGACTGCAACAGCAGATGAACTAAATCTCCCACTGTATCAGTATTTGGAAAAATTGACAGCAGATGCGAAAGATAAGCTCAAGTTTTCCTATACACAGGAATCCAAACAGGTTTTACAGGCTGCGGTAACAGCAGCAGAGGAGGTTTTGAAAGATTCTGCCAATAACAGCAGTGACACGGATAAGGAATTGCTGGTAAGCAAGCATATTGCGGCAATCAATGTAGGTGTGGCTCAGTTGGTGCCTGAGGAGGCAGCCAAAGACCCCGCCATTCCGGATGATTTTGAAAACGATTTGTGGCTTCAGTATGATTACAAAGAATTGAAAATCGGAGAAACTGCAAGCATCTATCCTCGCCGTGTGCCACAGATTATTGACAATCCAATCGAAAATACAGTCACAAGACCCGTTTTCCGCTTTGAAATTGTGAAAGGTGACTCTGTTACCCTTAGTCAAGATTCTTCCCGTGAAAAAACCCAAGTTACTGCGGTCAAGGACGGAATTTCTGTGATAAAGGTCAGCTACGATGCCGAGGGCGAGTATGGTGCGTGCAGTCCCATCAATGAAGGCTATGTGGTTTTCAGTGTGGGTAGCAATGGCTCTGCTGCAATCACAACCAGCCTTTCCGAAGTTCGCTCCTATGATACCATCTATTATACAGGCACAGATACAACTTCCTATCCCTTTACGGTTTCTGCCGTCGATGCTTCCAAAATAGAAGTCACCTGCAATGATGTACCTTTGACACCAAATGAAAATGGTATCTATACCGCACAGTTGGAAAACAGAAGCAATGTGATGGGAATTACAGCCATCGATGCACAAGGCAATGTTACCACCTATTATCAGGTGGTTGATGTCCGAAAAATTCAAGTAGTCATAGACAATAAAACCAGTCCCGGACAGCCTTTCAAAATCAATGATACGGCACGAATCAGTTTTCGGGGTATCACCATGCCAGTTTATAAGCTGGCAACAATTTACAACCCTTCCTTTGGACAAGGAGATTCCAGAACCTATGTGTATTATCAGAACCAGCAGCTTGGTGAACAGAAAGGATACTGTAAACAGTATGACCTTGCTACGAACAACTCTTTTGAGGTGAACTTTACACAAGCCGGTGACTATGCCTTTACAGGCGGACGGATTCACTGTGCATGGTGGGGCGATGAATTGGGCAGCGATAAAATAAAGGAAGGCACAGGAAATCCTAACATGAATGCAGATATTGTGCAAGATAACTTCTCTTGGATGCCTGATTTTACACTCCATGTTTCCAATGAGTTGAGTGAGAATGTTCCGGTGACTGAAATTCAGATGAACAAAACAGAGTTGACCCTCAAAGAAGGCGAAAGTTTCCAGCTAACAGCCAAAGTATTGCCAGAGAATGCTACAAATCAAAATGTTATTTGGAGCTGTGATGACCCCACAGGATTTTTCATTACTTTGGATAAGAATAGCGGTAAAATCACTGCAAATAACGCAAGCACTCAAGAGCAACCAGTGGTTACTGTAACCGCCACCACAGAGGACGGCGCAAAAGTTGCCTCTTGCAAAGTGGTGGTAACGGCTGTTCCCCATAGCATTACTGTGGAAAACGGGATTGCAGACCCTACCAGTGCTGCCAGAAAAACTGTTGTTACAATTAAGGCAAATCAACCTGCCAAAGGTCAGCAGTTTGACCATTGGGAGGTGGTGAGCGGAACAATCAATCTGAACGACAGCAACAAAGCAGAAACCACCTTTGTAATGCCAGATACAGATGTAACTGTCAAAGCAGTGTATACCACAGTGAAAGTTCCGATTCGCAAACCCAGCGGAACCAGCCACAGCTTTTCCTCCAAGCCGAAAAATGATACTGACACAACAGCCACCGAGCGTGTATCCAATACCATAGATGCTAAAATTGTAAACGGTGTGGTATCCGCAAACTATTTTGAAGATATTAAGGGTACAGCTAAAAATCTGCGAATGACAGGAATGTTGGAAGATGGGACAGAGTTTACCTGGACTGTCAATGGCAATGATATTCAGACCGTTGCAGATTTGAAGGTTGGTATGAGCCAAAAGAGTCAGTTTGAAGATGACATTAAAAAGTTGACCAAAGAGTTTGATAGTTTCCGTTTTTTGGAAAGTGGAAGTTTTCCGTTCTCCATATTGGTGGAAATGCCCACAACGCTAAAGGATGGAAGTTATCTGTTGATGCGTTACAATGACACCGAGAAACGGGCAGAGAAGGTTAGCAAAGTAGAGGTCGAGGACGGTATCTTCAAATTTCTTGCTGAGCAAGGTGGCGAGTATTTCCTTGCAACTCATGTAAGTGGTAAGTCGATTATAGAATTGGAAAGTAACCCTGCTGTGAATGAAACTGCATCAAAAGAGGAGAATCAGCCCAAAACAAGCAGTGACACCAACACCGAAACAGACATACAAAAGGACAGCAACCCAACTGTGAGTGTAGTAAGTTTGGTTGTTCTTGTTGTGGTATGTTTTGCAGGCGGTGGTTGGCTGGTGGTCAAAAAGCGAAAGGAAAACAAAAATGACTAAAAAGATAATTTCATGGCTGCTCTGCCTGACCCTGTTTTGGGGTCTGGCAGGTTGCAGCAGCCAGCCTTCAAAGCAGGAATCTTCCCAGCCTTCCACAGAGCAAAGCACAAGCCTTGTGGAAGAACAACCCAAAGAACCGGAAGTGGAAGATTTTGATGTTTCAGATGTGGCTGATGATGATACTGACTTCTCAAAATATGAGGAGAATGTGCAGAATGTCACCAAGGACACAGACAGCAAAGAGGAAAATAACAGCACACAGACAGATGCCATCAGTGGAGACAACACTTCTTCTCAAGCAAGTAAAGAAAATAATCAGGGAGTCTGCTATTTGACAATCTCCTGTGCAGAGATTTTGGACAATATGGATATGCTGGCTCCCGGTAGAGAGGTTTTTGTTCCCGAAAATGGTCTGATTTTGGCAAGTTCTCAAGTCACTTTTGAAAAAGGAGAAACTGTATTTGATGTATTGAAGCGGGTAACCAAAGAGTGTGGAATCCAGATGGAATTTAGCTATTTTCCTATCTATGAAAGTATGTACATTGAGGGGATTGGCAACCTCTATGAAAAAGAATGTGGTTCAGGGTCAGGCTGGCTCTATTATGTAAATGGTGTAAAACCCAACTATGGTGTTAGCAAATATGTGCTGGCAGACCAAGATGTGGTAGAGTTCCATTATACCTGCGGATAAGGAACCGACAATATGAAAGATGATGTGTTTTCAGGTTATCATCCCGCTGTGAATTTTCTGTATTTTGTGCTAGTAATTGGATGCTCTATGTTTTTGATGCACCCAATTTTTCTTGCGCTTTCCTGTATTGGTGGAATGGTCTATTATCTGTATCTCAAAAAATGGAAAGCACTCAAAACTGCACTGTGGATGATGCTGCCCATATTCCTTATTTCAGCAATTATAAATCCTCTTTTTACCCATAAGGGGGTTACAATTCTTGCCTATTTTCAAAATGGCAATGCTTTGACATTGGAATCAATTCTCTATGGTCTGGGAACCGGTGTGATGCTTGTCAGTGTTCTCAACTGGTTTTCCTGTTATCATGTGGTGATGACCTCAGATAAATTCATCTACCTCTTTGGCAAAGTTATCCCAGCCATGTCTTTGATTTTCTCTATGGTGTTTCGATTTATTCCCAAGTTTCAAAAGCAGATTGAAAAAGTTTCCAATTCCCAAAAGTGTATCGGTCGGGATGTGAGCAACGGAAATGTCTTAAATCGTGCTCATCATGGCATCAAGATACTGTCAGTGATGACAACATGGGCTCTTGAAAATTCGGTAGAAACGGCAGATTCCATGAAATCCCGTGGCTATGGGCTTCGGGGGCGAACTAATTTTTCGATTTATCGTTTTGATACACGAGATAAAATTATGACCGCAGTGATGGTATCTATGGGGCTGGTGGTTGTGGCAGGAATTGCGTCCAAAACCATTTATTTTCTGTATTATCCAATGATTGTTATCAATGAAAGAACCATTTGGGCGGTAATGGTATATCTAAGCTATGGGGCGTTGTGTTTGCTTCCTGTGGCAATCAATATAGCAGAGGACATAAAATGGCATTATTGGAAATCAAAAATTTAACTTTTGCTTATCCTGATACACAAAAACCTGCTTTGGAAAATGTCAGCTTTTCCATTGAGCAGGGAGAATTTGTTGTAATTTGCGGCAAGTCCGGTTGCGGTAAATCCACTCTTTTGCGGCACTTCAAAACGGTTCTCACTCCCTATGGAAAGCGAGAGGGCGGAATCTTTTTTGAGGAAAAACCACTGGAACAAGTTTCCATGCGAACCCAGGCGGGTCAGATTGGCTATGTGCTGCAAAATCCCGATAACCAGTTGGTTACGGATAAGGTCTGGCATGAGCTTGCCTTTGGAATGGAAAATATGGGCTTTGACCAGCAGACCATCCGTCTGCGAGTGGCAGAAATGGCGAGCTTTTTTGGCATCCAAAACTGGTTCCACAAAGATGTGGAAACCTTGTCTGGTGGACAAAAGCAGTTGTTAAATCTGGCTTCTGTTATGGCGATGCAGCCAAAAGTGCTGGTGCTGGATGAGCCGACCTCTCAGTTAGACCCCATTGCCGCCAGTGATTTTCTTGCTACCATCCGTAAAATTAACTTGGATTTGGGCATTACTATCATCATCATTGAGCATCGTCTGGAAGAAGTTTTCCCTATGGCGGACAAGGTTTTAGTGTTGGAAAACGGAAAAAAGATTTTCTATGACAAGCCTCAGATGGTGGGCAAGGCTCTGGCAGATAATGACCTGTTTTTGGCGATGCCTAGTCCGGTTCAAGTCTATAATGCCACAGGACAGATAGGTGACTGCCCTCTTACTGTCTGCGAAGGGCGAAACTGGCTGGAAACCCACTATATCCCAGCCAACATTCCGATTCCCATATCAGAAAAAAAGAAAAAATCTGATGTGGTAGTGCAGGCGAAGGAAGTTTGGTTTCGCTATGAAAAAGATGGAAAAGATGTGGTAAAAGACCTTTCTATGCAGGTGAATAGGGGAGAGCTTTACTGCATTCTGGGTGGCAATGGCACAGGAAAAAGTACCACATTATCTTTGCTGTGTGGCATTAGACACCCTTACAGGGGCAAAATTATTTTGAATGGGCGAGATATTCGCAAAATCAAAGAGAGTGAACTGTACAATCATTTTTTGGGTGTTCTCCCTCAAAACCCTCAAACGCTGTTTGTTGGAGATACAGTGCAGGAGGATTTGAATGAAATGCTGACCGATTGCTCTGCGCAGGAAAAGAAACGCCGCAAGAGAGTGATGGAGCAAGTTATTGAGGATACAGAGATTCGGCACCTGCTGAATATGCACCCTTATGACCTCAGTGGCGGTGAGCAGCAGAGGGCAGCCCTTGCAAAAGTGCTGCTATTAGAACCACAAATCCTTCTGTTGGATGAACCAACCAAAGGGTTGGACGGTTTCTATAAACACAAGCTGGCAGGAATCTTTAAAAAACTGACCAACCGAGAAATTACAATTTTAATGGTGTCGCATGATATTGAGTTTTGTGCCTCTTATGGAGATACCTGTGCAATGTTTTTTGATGGCGGTATCGTCACAGCCTGTGGAGCAAGAGAGTTTTTTACTGGAAATTGTTTTTATACCACGGTTGCCAACCGTATGGCTCGAAATCTTTTTCCCACAGCGATAACAGTAAAGGATGTGATTGAAGGGTGCAGAGCAAACAAGCGACAGGGCTAGACACTCGAATGATGACCCCAATGTATGTAGGCTTTTTTGTTATCATTTGCCAGTGCTTCACACCTTGGCTGTCCATTCCAATGTTGAAACGCTGCCGATTGCCCAATACATACTCTGTATTTCGCACCAATGATTTTATCCACAATATACAAACTGCTGCCCAAAACTGCGACAGAGTGGAAATCCAGCCTTTGACACAGAGGGAAATTTCTGTGTTGATGACAACAAGTCTGTGTCTTAAAATTGCTTCTTTGCTGATGATTGCTGTTATGGTTTGGGTGATTGTGTCTGTTCTGATTCAAAAAAACAAAAGTAAAACAGTAGTGCGGATTGGCTTTGCTTTGAATTTGATGCATAATCTGGTTATCTGTGTTTTGGGAGTATTTACAAATTTTTTAGTGAATCAAAAAATGGGGCATCCAAACACATTTTTTAACTTGTCTATTCACAGCGAAACGCAACTTACTCCTTGGGTTTACGGACAGATTGTGTTGTCTGTGATTCTTCTCTTTGCAGTTGATAAGCTGTTGAGCCTGCATGAAAGTGACAGCCCACGACTCTATGTAGAGCGCACTATCAAAGAAGATTCACGATTCAGCCGCCGAACATGGGTGGCTGTTGCGGTGATTTTGATTGCTATCCCATTGGTGATTTTTTTCGGAATCTATTTTTTGGGCGAGCGAAGCAATGTGTTTATCGGTCTATGTATTGTTTGCCTTGCAATGCTGCCCTTTACTATGGTATTTGAAAGCCGCAAGCCACAAGCAAGAGAATTGCTTATAATTGCGGTTATGTCAGCAATTGCAGTAGTGGGACGAATGGCATTTTTTATGCTTCCTCAATTCAAGCCAACCACTGCTATTGTGATTATTGCAGGAATTGGATTGGGAGCAGAGGCAGGTTTTCTCACAGGAGCAGTCAGTGGCTTTGTGTCCAATTTCTTTTTTGGGCAAGGGCCGTGGACACCTTGGCAGATGTTTGCTTTTGGTATTATTGGATTTTTGGCAGGGATTTTGTTTCATAAGAATAATTGGCTGAACCATCTAAATAAAAATGTGAAACTGGTGATAGTGTGCCTGTATGGAGGAATTGCTACTCTGTGTATCTATGGTTTCATCATGGATTTTTCGGGTATTCTCACCATGACAGCAAACGGAATTACATGGCATGCCCTGTTGGCAAAAGTCGCCAGCGGCTTTATCTTTAATCTGATTCATGCGAGTTCTACTGTGATAACACTGTTTGTTTTTTCTCGTCCAATGGAGAAAAAGCTGAACCGTATCAAGAAAAAGTATGGAATTTTGGAAGTATAATCTCCATGTTTTGCTATAAAAGTACCCCCTTATGATTGTATAAACCATACAGTCATAAGGGGGATTTGTTTTACCCATAGTTATTTTTCTTTTTGGAAATAAATTCTTTTGTCTTAGAGGTTATCTGAAAAGTCAAAAATCTCCTCTTTTTTGCAAGATACAGTATTTGCTGCATTAAAAATGTTTGGAATCCGACAAAAATTTCTGTGTTTTTTGTTTTGCATATATTTATTTTCTGAGAAAATTCGTCAATTTCTTAGTTTTCAGATGTGACCTAGTTGACTTTTTCTTTTCGTTTTAGGTATCCATTGCAGAAAATCAAAGCCATGCAAACAATAACAGCAATGATAACTGTGCTCATACCACCAGCAATGCCAACTTTTTCTGCAACCATACCAATGATACTGGGCATCAAAATAGAACCACAGCCAGCAATGGTCAGCAAAACCGACATTGCTAAAGGATACTGCTTTACCAAACCGCCAACATCTGAAATGGTGGTGGGGTAAAGCCCTGCCATAAAGAATCCCAGCCCCATAATTCTAATTGTAATGGGAACAAGACTACGGCTGGTAATCATCAGCACAAAAAAGCCAAGATAGCCACAGGCACTGATGCAAAGCAAACGGGAAGTAGAAAAACGAGTAGACAAATAAGCGCATAACAGACGCCCAGCCAAAATAAACAGCCACAAAATACTTGCCATGCTTTGTGCATAGGCATCGCTCATCAAACCGCTGTCTTTAAAATAAGTCACCAGCCATCCGTTTACCCCTTGCTCTGTGCAAAGGTAGGAAAACAAAATGCCAGCAGCCAGCCAAAATTCACGCTTTTTCAAAAATCCATAACTGCTTTCTTCACCCGCTTTTTTGACAGGGCGGTTATCAGGGGGCTGAAGCATTGCATAGACCAAAGAAATAAAGACACAGCCAACCAAAAGCAAAATGGCAGCATTTCTCCAACCTTCAGGGTTTTCTTTGGTGAAGAACAAGACCAAAAAGGGGCATAAAAACGCACCCACAGCGAAAAATGCGTGTAGCAAATTCAATGCCCATGCTTTTCCTGGTGCAATGGAGTTGATAACAGTGTTGTTATAGTTGCTGATGCTGCCACGGCAAATGCCGGTAAAAAAGAATGCCAGCATTAACACAATTGGATTTGCACCCAAAAGCATCAAGCCAAAGGAAACAGCACCCATCGAACTGAGCAAAACCGCACTGGCTCGGCGTCCAATATAAAGGGGAATTACTCCTGCAATAAAGCTGGAAACGAGATTGCCCACAGAATGTAGACTCAACAAAACACCTGCAAGAGCATAGTCAATTCCATAAGACTGCCGCATATATGGCAGCATTGCGCCCAAAACCAGAGCAAGCATACCATTGATTAAAAATGTAGAATAACACCCTGCAAATAACGCTTTTTGAGCAGAGTGTGGAGTGGAACCAGACATAATTGCCTCCTCATAAAGCTATTTCCCAAAGGTTTACCAACGAAATAGAAAATCAGTTTTGCGGAACAAAAAAATAAGTGGTGGAATCCACCATCTTTGCCCATGCTGCATCCGCCAAAACTTTTTGAACATCGCCGCGTTTGATTCCCAATGCTTTTACAATATCTGTAATACGAATCAATTGGTCAGGGCGAGCAGAAAAATAATCATGAATTGCAACATTGGATACGATGCTGGGAGCAGCGGGGGTGCGGCGAGGAGCAGGGCGGGACAAAAAATCTTCCGGATGCTGGCGGCGATAAGCAGTGTATACCATTTTGATACGGGAGCTTAAAGTGGAAGAAATTTCACCACGCATTGCCAAAGCAGAAAAATCAATGCCGGACAAATCTGCCATATTCCGTAGCCCTTTTGCAGAGCACCAAGCAACAAAGGTTTCGTATACAGGATTGGAGTAGACTTCACGAATGGTTTGCATAAGATGGATTCCCTTTCTGTAAAAGATGGTTGATTTTAGGGCATATTTGAAAACAAAAAATTCGACTTTTCAAATACCCCTTAAAGGCAGATGCCTCAATTTACAATAAACACACAAAAGAAAAAGAGCTGTTCCGTCACATTGCAAGGAACAGCCCAGAAAAGTCAAATCGTTTATTTGGTGCCGAAAATACGGTCACCCGCGTCACCTAAACCAGGGATGATATATCCGTGTTCGTTCAACTTTTCATCCAAAGCCGCAATGTAAATATCAACATCGGGATGAGTTTCCTGCAAGCGAGCAACGCCTTCAGGAGCAGCAATCAGGCACAAAAACTTGATGCTTTTTGCACCTCTCTTTTTAATCATGGTAATTGCATCACAAGCAGAACCACCAGTTGCCAGCATGGGGTCAAGCACAATTACATCACGCTCAGCAATGTCGCTGGGCAGTTTGCAGTAATACTCAGTGGGCTCCAAAGTTTCCTCATTGCGGTACAAGCCAATATGTCCAACCTTAGCAGCAGGAATCAAAGAAAGCATTCCGTCAACCATTCCAAGACCTGCACGCAAAATAGGAATAAAAGCCAGTTTGCGTCCGCTCAGCATACGGGTGCGTGCGACAGCAACAGGAGTTTCTACCTCAACTTCTTCGGTGGGCAGGTCACGGGTTGCTTCATAGCACATCAAGGTTGCAATTTCGCTTACCAAATCACGGAATTCTTTGGTACCGGTGCTTTTGCTGCGCAGCAGGCTGATTTTGTGTTGCACCAGCGGATGGTTTAAAAGCATGGGTTCTTTACGCATAATGGAATAACTCCTTTTAAAAATATTGCAAGCATAAAAACTGCTTGATTTTGATGAAATGATTACAAAGTTGCCTGAGCATCCTCAATTTCTTTGAGCATATTCACACGACGCTCATGACGCTCGCCTTCAAACTCAGCGTTCAAAAATGCGTCCACAAGGCTGCAAGCCAACCCAGCACCCACTACACGGCCGCCCATACAAAGAGCATTGGCATTGTTGTGACGGCGGGTAAATTCTGCACTGAACACATCAGAGCAGCAGCAAGCACGAATACCACGGATTTTGTTGGCTGCAATGGAAATTCCCACGCCGGTGCCGCAGAACAGCAGAGCAAGCCCACATTCGCCTTTTACAACAGCCTCACAGGCTGGCTGAGCAACCTGAGGATAGTCGCAGGATTCGCCTGTTACTGTGCCAAAATCTTGGTATGCAAGCCCCAGCTCCTGCAAATGTTCTTTGATTGCTTCTTTCAAAGCAAAACCGCCGTGGTCAGCAGCAAGAGCAATGGGTTTTTCTAATTTTATCATGGTTGTTGTCCCTCACTTTTTTGTTGATTGGTCATTTTTTCCATTCGTTCCCGTTCTGCCTGGCTCAATCTATGATAACATGGGCGCAGTTCCTCGCCTGTTTGAGCAAGTCCGTTTTTTGCTTGCTCCATTGCAGCAAGACAAACACCGACAGCCTTTCCGTCCGAAAGAAATTCAGGCCAACGCAGAACACCGGGAATTGTTTCATAGGTATTATAGCATATTTCTGCACCATCACCAACAAAAACCAATGGTTTTTTGCAGGAAATGACAAAATCGTTCAGTTCATCCACAGGATATGCTCCGTCATCCATAAGTCTCACAGGGGAATTTCCGTACTGTGGTGAAGAAAAAGCTGCGGCATATACCTGTCCTCTGCGGGCATCCAATGCAGGGATAACGGTTTCCACTCCGCAAACAGTCCAAGCGTGTGCCTCCAGTGTACTGACTGCAACACAAGGGGTATTGCAGGCAAAGGCAAGCCCTTTGACAGCGGCAAGCCCAATCCGCAGCCCTGTAAAACTGCCGGGGCCGGCACAAACACCCCAAAGGTCAATGTCTTTTGCGGTCAAACGGACTGCTTTTAGGGCTGTATCAATCATTTCCATCAAGCTTTCGCTGTGTGTGAATCCAGCACGCAAGGTTGCCTCATACAACAGCCCCGAATCTTTCCAGATAGCAACCGATGCAGTTTTTCCTGCTGATTCAATTCCGAAACAAATCAAAGCGATGCCCCCTCAATGGTGATTTTGCGGCTGTTTTGGTCAATTTGTTCAATATCAACCCGAACCGCCTTCTCTTTTGTCAAAAGTTGGGCAAAATTCTCGCTCCATTCAGCAGCAACAATTGCACCTTGGTCAAGATAATCATAAAAACCGGCAATTTCCAAATCTTCCACAGTTTGCAGACGATACAGGTCAAAATGTGCAAAAGGCTGGCTGCCACGGTAGTAGTTTGCTACTGCAAAGGTGGGGCTGCTGACAGGGTCGATGCAACCAAGCCCTTGAGCAATTCCTTCGCAAAAAGCGGTTTTTCCGGCACCCAGTCCACCGGTGAACAACACCAAAGTGCCACCGCAAAGGGTTTGGGCAAGGCGGCTGCCCAATGCAACTGTTTCGCTGCGGCTGTTTGTGATAAAAACAGACATAGACTGTTGAGTTCTCCTTTTTAAAATGAAACATGAAATTTACCTTGAAAATAAATTTAATGTTTTTTCGTATCAAGTAATAGATATAATTATATTATAGTATAAAAAATACAAGAGTGCAATGTTTTTCACCCTATACATAAAGTGTAAAACCTTGTACTATAATAGGGAATCATGTATAATCAAACATATAAAATGAAAAATTTCTTTTTATATTCATTTATAAAACTTTTCTGCAATTGTATGCAAAAAGGAGGAGAAAATTCTGAAACAAATCAAGAAATATTTCAGCCAAAGCGATTGGCTGCTGCTGTTTTTGTGTGTGGCGTGTTCAGTGATGTCTGTGACCGTGCTGGTGGCATACGGTATGTATGAAACAGGAAGCTGGCGTGATGCGGTTGTGCAGGGTGGTGCAAGCCTGATGGGGATTTTGGGTGCATTGCTTTTGTCACGGGTGGATTATCGAATGTTGGCAAATGTATGGCCCTTTCATGTGATTTTTACATGGGGATTGGTTTTGCTGACCTTGCTCAAAAATAAGACTTTTGGCCCAATCACTTTTGGATATGCTCCATCAGGAACCGAGAACTATTCATGGATTCGTGTAGGTGGTTTGAGCCTCCAGCCCACCGAGCTTGCCAAAATCAGTTTTATTCTCACCTTTGCAATGCATCTGGACAATGTACGGGAAAAGGTGAACCAGCCAGCCACATTGTTCAAGCTGTTGCTGCATCTGTTGATTCCGGCAGCTATCATTCATATTCAGGGCGATGATGGTACAATGCTGATTTTTCTTTCCATTGGTGCAACCATGCTGTTTTGTGCAGGCATCAGTCTAAAGTATGTGTTTGGTGCAATCACTTTGGCGGTATGCGGTGTTGCCACAATGCTGGTGACAGGAAAAGGACTGTCGGGGTATCAAATTCAGCGTGTTATGGCGTTGTATGACCCCAAGATGATTGAAGTTAACCCAGAACTGTATAAACAAACCATGTATCAGCAGGATGCAGGGCGTGTCAGCATTGGTTCGGGGCAGATTTTCGGCAGAGGACTGTTCCAGCCAGACCATAACTGGGTGCCCGAAGGACGAAACGATTTTATTTTCAGCTATATGGCAGAGGGTATTGGCTTTGTTGGCTGTGTGATTGTGCTGGTTGTTTTGTTCAGCATTGCATTCAAAACTCTCAACACTGCCCTTCGCAGCAAAGACCCACTGGGGGCTTATATCTGTGCAGGTGTGTTTGCATCGCTGATTTTCCAAATTATTGTAAATCTGGGAATGAATCTGCGGTTACTGCCTGTAATTGGTGTTACTTTGCCTTTCTTTTCCTCAGGCGGAAGCTCTGCATTGATGATGTATCTGTGTATGGGGCTTGTACTGAGTGTGTATTTTCATAATCCAAAGGTGGCGGATATGTTTGAACAACGATAAAAAGACTTTGACCCAAATGCTGCAAGAGTACAGCCAAAGCAATGCCTGTCCCATGCACATGCCGGGACATAAACGGCAGGCGGTAGAGGGTGGAGTTTTGCCTTTAGAGCTGGATATTACCGAAATCAATGGATTTGACAATCTGCACCACGCTGAAGGTGTGCTGAAACAATCAATGAAGCAAGCAGCAATCCTGTATGGTGCTGACCATTCTTTTTATCTGGTGAATGGTTCCAGTGGGGGAATCCTTGCGGGAATTTGTGCTGCTGCAAAGCCACAGGATAAAATCCTGTTGGCACGAGGTTGCCATAAATCGGTGTATCATGGGCTGGAATTGCGGCAGTTGCATCCCGTTTATCTTTTGCCGCCTCTTGACCCTTTCTTTGGAATTGCTCAATCGATTTCTCCATACGAGGTAGAGCAGCAATTGCAACAACATCCTGATACTGCATTGGTGCTGATTACCAGCCCTACCTATGAAGGTGTCATCAGTGATGTTGCATCTATTGCGGATATTTGCCACAAACGAAACATTCCTTTGATGGTGGATGAAGCACATGGCGCACATCTTGGCTTTTGCTCGGAGTTTGGGGGAGGGGCAGTGAAAGCAGGAGCAGATATTGTTATTCAAAGCCTGCACAAAACCCTGCCCAGCCCCACACAGACTGCCATTGCTCACCTCAATGGGGATTTAGTGTCTGAGCAGGAATTTTGCAGACAACTGGCAATATTCCAAACCAGCAGTCCTTCCTATTTGCTGATGAGTGGGATTGAAAGCTGTATCAATCTGTTGCAACAGCAAAAAGAATCCTTGTTTGAACAGTATACTCAAAGACTGCAACATTTTTCAGACAAAATAGCACCCTTGCAACATCTGCGTGTTTTGGGGTATGGACAGGACAAGCCGGAATATCACAACGGCTTTTTTGCCTTTGACAAAGGAAAGCTGGTTCTTTCCACACGAGCAACCAACCTTACAGGCACTCAGCTAAAAGACCGTTTGAGAGAAGAATATTCCATCGAGCTGGAAATGGCGATGGGGGATTATGCTTTGGCGATGACCTCTGTGTCAGACACCGACGAAATGATGCAACGGCTGGCAGATGCTTTGCTGCAACTGGATAAGCAACTGCACACAGAGCCATATCAATTGCTGCTGGAGGTCTGTCTGCCACCCATTGCAATGCCTTTGTATCAGGCAAGGTGGATGCCCACCAAAGAAATTCCGCTGTCAGATGCCTACAATCAGATTTGTGCCGAAAATGTTTGGGCGTATCCCCCGGGTGTTCCGCTCATTGCAGCAGGAGAGCGAATCAATGGTAGTCTGATGCAAACAGTTTCAACATTGCTTGAACAAGGTGTTGAATTGTATAGTGAAAGTAATGCAGTTCCGCAAAAAATTCGGGTGGTACAGCACACAGCGAACAGCGGTGAGGGTGGCAAATCCTATTGACAGAATGTTAAGATTATGTTTCAATATAAAGAGGTGACTATGAATCATTCCAATTTTGGAATGGGGCACAATCACCCCAAAATACACAGACTGCTGTGTATAACTTTCCAACAAGGAGGCTGTGAACCATGACTCGAATCCAGACTTTGGATACCCGCAACCTGGCTGACACTGTTCAGAACGGTGGCTGCGGCGAATGCCAGACTTCCTGCCAGTCTGCATGCAAAACTTCCTGCGGTGTTGCAAACCAGCAGTGCGAGAAGTGCAGCGAGAGCAAGTAATTTGATTGAATCGGAAGAGTCGCTGCCCAGGCATACACTGTATGACCGAGCGGCGATTTTTCTGTATTCTGTTCCAAAGTGGATACAAGCATAAAAAAGCCTTTACTGGATACAGATTTGAAGCGAAAAATGGAGAAAGAAACGGAGAAAACCCCTATGATACATCAGTATAAACTCAATGGATATAACATCGTCTTGGATGTGTACAGTGGTTCGGTTCATGTGGTTGACTCACTGGCTTATGACATCATTGGAATGTATGAAACAGTATCCGCAGAAGAAATTATTGCTGCAATGCTGGAAAAATACGCTGACAAGCCCGATGTAAACGAGGCGGAAATTCGTGAGGTGTTGGACAGTGTAGAGGAACTGAAAGCAGTCGGCAAACTGTTTGCACCTGACAAATACGAACATATGGCATTTGATTTCAAAAACCGCAGCACTGTCATCAAAGCGTTGTGTATGCATGTTGCTCACACCTGCAACCTGACCTGTGATTATTGCTTTGCAAGTCAGGGCAAATATCAGGGCGACCGTGCTTTGATGAGTTTTGAAGTAGGCAAGCAGGCACTTGATTTTCTGATTGCAAATTCTGGTACCCGTCGCAATTTGGAAGTGGACTTTTTTGGCGGCGAGCCTTTGATGAACTGGGATGTCGTAAAACAGTTGGTTGCATACGGCCGTGAGCAGGAAAAAATTCATAACAAAAAATTCCGTTTCACCCTCACCACAAACGGCGTTTTGCTGGATGATGAGGTGATTGAGTTTGCCAACAAAGAGATGGACAATGTGGTTTTGAGTCTGGACGGACGCAAGGAAATCCATGACCGCCTGCGTCGTACTGTAAATGACAAGGGCAGCTATGACATCATTGTTCCCAAGTTCCAAAAGCTGGTAGAAAGCCGTGGCAACAAAGGCTATTATGTCCGTGGCACCTTTACCAAAGCAAATGTTGATTTTACCAACGATATTTTCCACATAACAGATTTGGGCTTTACCGAGCTGTCTATGGAGCCTGTTGTAAGCTCTCCGGATGAACCATACGCTTTGACTGAAGAAGACTTGCCAAAACTGTTTGAGCAGTATGAAATTTTGGCAAAGGAAATGATTCGCCGTAAAGAAGCAGGAAACGGCTTCACATTCTATCACTATATGCTGGACTTGCAGGGAGGCCCTTGCATTTACAAGAGAATCTCCGGCTGTGGCAGCGGAACAGAATATCTCGCTGTTACTCCATGGGGTGAACTGTTCCCATGTCATCAGTTTGTGGGTGACTCCAAGTACAGCATGGGCGATGTATGGCGTGGTGTGACCAACACCGAAATGCGTGATGAGTTTAAACACTGCAACGCATACGCTCGCCCTGACTGCAAAGATTGCTGGGCAAGATTGTATTGCTCCGGTGGCTGTGCAGCAAACGCTTATCATGCAACTGGCAGCATTCGTGGTGTGTATGACTATGGTTGTCAGTTGTTCCGCAAGCGTATTGAATGTGCAATCATGATGCAGATTGCACAGGCAGGCATGGCAAAAAGTGAATAATAAAAATGCCCTCAGAAATTTGAATACGCCTCATAAGGAAGTATTTTTGAAAAGGTCTTAAGGATCTGCACCTAAGAATTGTACCGTTTTATCTCCGCAGGAGTAAAAACGGTATGCTTGCTAAACTGATACTGATAAATTTATTAGAGGTGATTGAAATGAGAGCACCCTTCCAAGTACTTATTATTCCATATAAGATCATTAATCAATCACCATTATTCTGTATTTTTCATCGTGCTGATTATAATCAATGGCAATTTATCGCAGGTGGAGGAGAGAATGGCGAAACACCCTTAGAAGCCGCAAAGCGAGAAGCTGTTGAAGAAAGCGGTGTAAAATCAAAAAAATGGGTAGAACTAAAAAGTCTATCTTACATTCCCGCTACTGTTATTCACGCAAAGCATCGTCAAAATTGGGATAAAGACGCCTATGTGATTCCTGAGCATACATTTGCTTTTGAGTGTATAGAAGATATAAAACTATCTCATGAGCACACTGAATATATCTGGACAACTTACGAAGAAGCAATAAAAAAGCTGGAATGGGACTCAAATCGTACTGCCCTGTAGGAACTGAATTGTCGACTCATGGAAAATAAAAAACGCAGTAATGTATGATTCCTTTAGTAACAAAACCGAGGATGGCTCTTGCTTGAACCTTCCTCGGTTTTTTATTACAGTATTGGATTATAAAGTTTTTGTCTTTCCTATATTACTTCCTTATCTAGTGTAAACATTGCTCTGAGGGCATTTTTATTGAAAGTTTCAAATAAAACCTATTTCAAAAGCTTTTTGAGGCATGAGGCAAAGCCCCAAATTATAAATCATCAACCAAAGCGGTGCTTTTTGCATAAGCAGTGCTTTTTGCTTCAAAAAAGTCGGTTTTTACCATATTTGCATTGGAATATTGTCCAACCCACTCCATGCCGGCAGGTTCTTGCTGGTTGTCCTCAAACAAACTACCATAGCCAAGCCCAGACCAACGCAAATTGCCCAGATAGCGGATGTAATCAGTGACAAGCTGCTGGGTCAGACCGGGAATGCTGTCCCCAATAACATAACAACCCCATGCAATCTCCTGATTGACACCTTCAATCAGCATTTCTCTCAACATTTGAATGTTTTCTTGGTTGAAAAGTTCAGGCTGTTCCTTTTGCATTTCCAGCAAAATTTTGCGGAACAACCAGAGATGAGTGTTTTCATCACGGTTGATATAGCGGATTTCTTGTGCAGAACCGGGCATTTTGCCGTTGCGGGCAAGGTTGTAGAAGAACATAAACCCACTGTAAAAATAGACACCTTCTAAAATATAGTTTGCCATCATTACTTTGAGCAAGGTTTGTGCATCTTTTTTTAGCTGAAATTCGTTGTACAAATTGCCAATAAAGGTGTTTCTTTTCAGCAAATGCTCATCTGTCTGCCACTGATACAAAATGTCGTTGCGTTCTGTGGGGCTGCAAATGCTGTCCAGCATATAGCTGTAACTTTGGCTGTGTACACACTCCTGAAACGCCTGAATCGAAAGACAAAGATTGACTTCGTTGGCAGTGATGTACTCCCCAATGTGGGGCAGATTTGCTGTTTGAATGGAATCCAAAAAAACCAAAAAGCTCAAAATTTTGTCGTATGCAGTGCGTTCTGCATCAGAAAGACGGCGGTAATCTTTGACATCTTGGCTCAGGTTGATTTCTTCCGGAATCCAGAAGTTATTCATTGCCTGACGATACCAGTCGCTCACCCAAGGATAACGCATATTGTTAAAATCATTCAAATTGGTGGTATTGCCGCCAATCATTCTGCGCAGTCGCACCTCAGTATCACCTTGAGGGTTAAACAGCGGTTTCTTTTTTAAATCACTCATATCAAGAATCCTTTCTATCAGGAAGAACAGCTTTCACATTCTTCCACTTCCAAAGAACGGCTGCGGATATAGTAAATTGTTTTGACACCACATTCCCATGCCTGCAAATACAAATTCAGAACACCACGCATGGTGTATTCGTTGGTGATGTACAAGTTCATGCTTTGTGCTTGGTCAATGTGACGCTGACGCACTCCGGCTGCACGAATACTCCAACTTTGGTCGATGAGATGTGCATTTTTGTACAGCCAATAGGTCTTTGGAGAAAGGTCAGGTGCAACACGGGGCAGCATACTGCCTTTTTTCTCCTCAAGGAAAAAGTGCTTCATGATGGGGTCGATACCGGCGGTTGTGCCTGCCAAAATACTGGTGCTGCTGGTGGGGGCAATGGCAAGAAGATAGGCATTGCGCATTCCTTTTTCTGCAACCTTTTGTGCAAGCTCTTTCCATTCAGGAGAGGTATACTCACGCTTGGAGAAATATTCTCCACTTTCCCACTCACTGCCTTCAAAGGTGTCGCAGGCACCCTTTTGCTCTGCCAATTGACAGCTGGCCTGAATGGCAGCAAAGTTGATGGTTTCAAATAGTTTATCCGCAAATTGCAGATGTTCTTCGCTTTCCCAGCGAATACCCTGTTTTGCCAGCATATGATGGTATCCGCTGACACCCAAACCAATGCTGCGATAGCGTCGATTGGTCAGTTTTGCGTAAGGGAGAGGATAAAAATTCAAGTCAATAACATTATCCAATGCTCGAACAGCCGTAGCAACAATATCAGAGACAACAGCCGAATTTTCAACAGGAATATTTCCCAAAGAAAGGCTGGCAAGATTACAAACAACAAATTCCCCTGGTTTGACGGTGTTTACAACAACAGTATCACCGTGCTCAGTGCGAATTTCGGTATTTAGATGCTGAATTTCCGCCATATTCTGTGCAATTTCGGTGCAAAGATTGGAACAGTAAATCATACCCAAATGGGGGTTAGGGTTTGCACGGTTCACAATATCACGGTTGAAAATAAAGGGAGTTCCAGTTTCGACCGAGCTTTTCAGAATCAGACGCACCAAATCTTTGATGGAAACAGTGCGTTTTTCGATGCGGTTATCCGCTACACAGTCAAGATAACGGCGTTCCCATTCTGCACCCCAGAAATCCTCCAAAGAATACCCTTTCACACACAAAATCTGATGTGGACACATCAGATGCCAAGTGTTGTCCAGATTTTTTTTTGCCAGTTTCCAGAACAAATCAGGGAAACAAACCGCAGGGAAGATGTCATGTGCCTTCATGCGGTCATCACCATTGTTGGTACGCAGCTGCAAAAACTCTGGCAGGTCTTTGTGCCAAACATCTAGGTAAACGGCAACCGCACCTTGACGCATACCCAACTGGTCAACTGCCACCGCAGTATCATTCACCAGTTTAATCCACCGAATAATGCCACCTGCTGCCCCTTCAAAGCCACGGATACTGCTGCCACAGGCACGCACCTTGCCAAAATAAAGCCCCATGCCGCCGCCGTATTTGCTCACCTGTGCAAAGTTGTCAATGCTGCGGTAGATGCCATCCAAGCTGTCAGGAACAGTGTCGATAAAACAGCTGGAAAGTTGGTGAAAGGGCTTACGTGCGTTGGACAGGGTTGGAGTTGCCATTGTCACCTGCATCTGGCTGAGCATATCATAAAACTTTTTCACCCAGCCCATGCGGTCATCCATTTCGTTGATGGCAAGATGCAGGGCAATGCCCAAAAACATTTCCTGCGGAGTTTCAACTGCAAGATGGTTTCGTGTATGAATGACATAGCGTTTCAAGAGTAAATCCAATCCTGAATAGGTGAACAGATTGTCACGCTGTGCCACCAAAAAGCTCTCTGCTTGTGCAATTTCGGCAGGAGAATAGCACTCTAAAATATAGCTGCCATACAAATTTTCATCAGTAAGCCAGCGGATTTTCTCATATAGACAGGTGATTTGACGCTTTTCCATCTCTGTATTCAAAACAGAATGGAAGGATGCAGAAAGAATACGAGCAGCAATCATTTCCCACTTTGGTGCTTCTGGGCAGGTCAGTTCAACAGCTGCTTTTGTCAATGCAGCAAACAGTTCCTTTTGGCTCATACCCGGTTTTGCAAAAGAAAAAAACTTTGCACCCAAAGTTTGCAGAGAATACAGGTTGTTGTCAAAATCCTGCTGAATTTCAGTCAAGCATTCTTCCAGCAAAGGATTGCCGACCATATCAGAAATTGAGTGACGCACCGCACGCAGTTCTGAGCGTTTTTGACGATATAAAATATAACGCTTTGCAACATCAAAAAAACCCTGTTCCATCAAGGTTCGTTCTGCCAAATCCTGCACCTGTTCCACAGTGGGGCAGGGGGGAAGCTGTTGCTCAACTGAAAAAAGCAGTTTTTCCAGTGTGGTTCGTTCGGGTGTTTGCCCCAACTCCAAAAATGCTTTTTCCATAGCGGTGATAATTTTTTCTCCATTGTACTTTTCAGATTCACCGCTTCGTTTCATAATTTGCATGAGAAAACCTCTTTCTATTTGATAACATATCTCTGTTAAAATTATATATTAAAGTAAAAAACGATTCAATAGCAATAATAGTGACAAATAGCACTCAAAATCAAATCAAATCGTCAAAATTGTATAAGGAAAAATTGGAATTAAAAAAACAAAACAAATGTTTTTGCCTAGATAGTGTATACAGGAAATAAATGGCATTCAATTTTTGAACATTTTGACCACATTTCAGAGTTAAAATTATACGGATTCACTTGCTATTGCTATACAGGATTGCGGCATAGAGGTGAGTCATACGGTCGAAATCTGTCAATTTCATGATTGATTTGCCCTGTTATGAACATCCACATATTTCCAGTAGACAGTATTTAGTTCATGGATGTATTTTGTTCAAATAGCTGCTGCACCTCATCGGCTAGGACAGGATAGTTGTCTAAACGGGGGTCGTTTGAAAAAATTTCCAAAGCATCTTTTTGTGCTGCTTTTAATGCGCGGGTATCGGTCATCAAATCAGCCAGCTTCAAAGCAGGCAGTCCATGCTGACGCTTGCCGAAAAAATCACCGGGCCCACGATTTTCCAAATCATAACGGGCAATTTCAAAACCATCGGTAGTGCTGCACAAAAACCGCAGTCGCTGTTGCACAGCGTCCCCTGTATGGTCACTGACAAGAATGCACCAGCTTTCACCGCCACCTCGTCCTACCCGCCCACGCAATTGATGCAGTGCAGACAAACCATAGCGTTCTGCGTTTTCAATCACCATAACAGTTGCGTTTGGAACATCCACCCCAACCTCAATCACGGTGGTGGAAACCAAAACATCCAGTAAACCCTCTTTAAATTCCTGCATGACTGCCTCTTTTTCTTTTGGTTTTAGCTTGCCGTGCATCAAACCAATGCGATAGTTTGACAGCAGAGGACGCACCACATCTTCCAGATAACTTTTGACTGATTTCATTTCAGCAGAAGTGCGTTCACTTTCCTCAATTAAGGGACAGACCAAGTAAACCTGTCTGCCTGTTTCAATTTGTTCTTCCAAAAATTGAAACATATCTCCTCGCTTTTTGGAGGTGATTGCAAGGGTTTTGACAGGGGTTCGTCCCGGAGGGAGTTCATCCAAAATGGAAATATCCAAATCACCATACATCAACAAAGCCAGCGTGCGGGGAATGGGAGTGGCACTCATGACCAATATATGAGGTGTCTGCCCTTTTCGGGCAAGTGTTTGACGCTGCTGCACACCAAACCGATGCTGTTCATCTGTGATGGCAACTCCCAGATTGGAAAATTGCACACCATCTGACAAAACTGCATGGGTTCCCACAATCAAATGGGCATTGCCCTCTGCAATGGCTGCCAGTGTTTCTCGTTTTGCAGCCACACGCATTCCACCTGTCAGCAAGGCAGTTTGCACACCAAAAGGGCTGAGCATTTTTTCTAAGGTGGAGGCGTGCTGTCGTGCCAAAATTTCGGTGGGAGCCATCAAGACACTTTGAAAGCCGTTTTGAAATGCTACATAAACAGCGGCAGCCGCCACAAGAGTTTTGCCGCTGCCAACATCACCTTGTAAAAGCCGATTCATTGGCGTTTTTTGTGTCAGGTCTTGCAAAATTTCCTCACAGGCACGCTGCTGTGCGTTGGTGGGACGAAAAGGCAGAGAATCAAAGAAAGGGGTGGGGTCGATTGGTTTCATTACAGGGGCAGTGGTTTGTTTGTCACGGCTGCGAAGCAACAAAAGACCCAATTGCAATACCAGCAATTCTTCAAAAATGAGCCGCCTGCGTGCAGCCATTGCTTGCTCCAATGAGGCAGGGAAATGAATGGCATGAACAGAGGTTTTTTTGGATAGCAGACGGTAACGCTGAAGCATTTCAAGAGGCAATGGTTCTGGGATTTCTTCTTCCAGTTCACTCAGAATCATTGACACACAGCGTCCGATAAAAGTTGAATTGATGCCCTCGGTCTGAGGGTAAATGGGGGTGATGGGTGGAGCGCCGGTCAAAGGGTGCATAACAGGGGCAATCATCACTCGTTTATCTAAGTTTCCACCTGCTTTTCCAAAAAACAAATATTCCTGTCCAACCACCAGCTTTTCGGCAATATATGGATTGTTGAACCAAATCAACTCCAGCATGGCTGAGGAATCACCTGCCATAACTTTGGTCATTTTTTTGCCGCCTTTGACACGGGTTTCCCCTTGTTTGGAATATATTTCAGCACGAACTACACAGTTTCCCTCAAAAGGTGCAGTTGCAACTGTGGAAGGATGCGAGTAATCCACATAATCCCTTGGATACAGGCAAAGCAAATCTCCGACTGTTTCCACATCAAGCCGATGGAATCGTTCGGCAGTTTTTGGCCCAATGCCTTTTACATATTGAATAGGGGTGGAAAGATTCATGTAAAAAACTCCTTTTTCAAAATCCAAACAATACTCTTTTTTTAATTATAGCAAAAAAAGCGGGAAAATTCATCAAAACAAAGCGGCTTTTAAACAGAATGAAACAAATTGCAGCTAAAAGGCGCAAGACAACAAAAGCACCACATTTTGTGGTGCTTTTGGATTATATTGTTTTATTCCACACTGATGATGTAGTAATAAACAGGCTGACCACCGTTCAAATGGCTAACTTCGATTCCTGCGGGAATTTTGCTGCGAATCAGTTCAGTGGTGCGTTCTGCATCGCTGCTGTCAATGTCACAGCCCGAAATAACAGTCACAAAATTGGTGTCCTTTTTGCACATACTGCGTGCCAAACGGTATGCGGTTTTGGTGATGTCGGTGCCGGTTGCCACCAGTTTGCCGTTTTCCAAAGCAAGAATTTCACCCTGTTTGATTTTTTTGCCATCAAAATCACTGTTGCGTGCAGCAAAGGTAATCAAACCAGTGTTTACCTGTTCAGCAGCCTGCATCATGTTGATGGTGTTTGCATCCACCGCTGCATCAGGGTCAAAATTCAACATTGCAGTAATTCCTTGTGGAATTGTGCGGGTAGGCAGCACTACAATACGGCGGTCTGCAATTTTTTGTGCCATTTCAGCAGCCATAATGATATTTTTGTTATTTGGTAGAACAAAAACGGTCTGTGCAGGTACACTATGTACAGCACTTACAATATCTTCAGTAGAGGGGTTCATGGTCTGACCGCCAGATACAACGGCATCTGCGCCCAAATCGCCAAAAATATCCTTCAAACCTTCCCCGGCAGCGATAGCAACAAAGCCATAGGGACGCTCGGGGTCAACCGCAGCATATACAAACTCGCTTGCTTTTTGTTCCTGTGCGGCCTCTGCCTCAGCTTGCTTTTTCAAGCCTTCGCCCTGTTTTTGGCGTGCCAAGAATTGCTCGTGCATATTTTCAATCTTGAAGTTGGTCAGATAGCCGTACTTGATAGCCTCAGACAAAATTTTGCCAGGGTCAGCAGTATGAACATGCAGGTTGATGACATCATCATCATCAATGCAGACAACCGAGTCACCATTGCTTTCTGCAAAAGCACGCAGTTTTTCTACACTTACATTGCTGTCGTTTTTGTTTACAAGGAACTGTGTGCAGTATCCGTTGGTGATGTCCTCAACCTTCATCAAGTCATCTGAGAATACCCCTTTTCCGGCTGCATCACTGGACAGCTTTGCTTTGGAGGCAGGAACATCTTCATTTTGCACCATATCTTCACCGGCAAATACCTTGCCCATACCTTTGAAGATAATCACAAGACCTTGACCACCCGCATCTACAACGCCAGCCTTTTTCAGAACAGGCAACTGATTGGGAGTGTTATCCAATGCTTTTTGTGCAGCATCCAGAATAACATTCCACAGCTCGAGAACATCTTCGGTTTGAGTTTCAGCAGCGGCTTCGGCAGCAAGGCGGGCAACGGTCAGAATAGTGCCTTCGGTGGGTTTCATAACAGCCTTGTAAGCGCCTTCAACACCCTTTTGCAACGCTGCTACAATGTCAGCAGCAGACGCCTTGGATTTGCCGGCAAGTGCTTTGGAGAACCCGCGGAACAACAAGCTGGTAATAACACCAGAGTTTCCGCGTGCACCACGCAACATTGCGGACGCAGCAACCGAAGCAGCATCTTCAACCGAGCAATCATCGCTCAAAGCAGCAAGCTCTCTGCCAGCAGCACCCACAGTCATGCTCATATTGGTGCCGGTGTCACCATCAGGAACGGGGAATACATTCAATTCATCAACATGGGCACGCTGATTTGCAATATTATTTGTGCCTGAAATCATGGCGTCTCTTAAAATTTTACCTGTAATCATCAGTTTTTCACCTCAAAGAAAAATACATTTTTGGGATGTAACTCAGTCAGTCAGAATGTCATCGACTGCCACATCAATGCGTGCAACAGACAGACCTGTTGCGCTTTCTACAATATAGCGAACCTTATGGCTGATGCTTTTTACAATTGCAGCAATGTTTAAGCCGTATGCAACTTTGATATGCAGTTCAATCACCAGTTTTCCGTTTTCGCTGGTAACATGTACACCCTTTTCAGGGAAATTACTGCCAAGCACAAGGCTCTTGAGATTATCTGCTGTGCCGGATGGTGCCATTGCTGCCACACCATAACAGCTTTGTGCTGCTGCATTGACAAGACCGGCGAAATAGTCGTTGGTCATGCCGATGGTTCCCAAAGTATTGTGAAACTTAATCAAAATGGTTCACTCCTTGCAATGTGATTTACGGCATTCGCCGGAATTTTTATGCCTGCGGTTGAGAAGCAGGCAGGTTGGACTGCATAGAATAAAATATGTTGGAACAGCTGGGAATGATGCCCGTTATCTGTTTATTCACCACAAGTGTGCCACTGCGCCAGCACAATGGAATCCAAGGAAGCTGCTGCGAAAAAATGGTTTCAAACGCTTCTGCCTCATTGCTGTTTGCGGCAAATGCATTGTATGCGGCGAATAATTCAGGAGATTGAGCAATCCCGAAGCTGGCAGCCCCTTTTTCAAAAAAGGGACTCATATCCATATTATTATACAACTTTAATTCCCCAATGTACAGGTCAAAATCACCTTTTGCAATTTTGTCTGAATAAACACCGACAAAATCTTCGGTTTCTTCCAAAATAACCACAAATCCGGCGTCGTTTAGCTGTTCTTTGATTAAGGTTGCGGCACTGCGCTTTAAAGCACTGTCGCTGTACACCAGCAGCCGAACTTGCGGTCGCTGCCCTGCGGCATCCCGATAGTAGCCATCTGCGGCGGAGCGTTTGTAGCCCAAGGCTTCCATTTGTTGTTCAGATTTGGAAAGGTCGGATAAAGTGGGAAGGGTTTGCTTGCCAGTCACACAGGAATAAAGAGGGTGAATTGCACCCCTTGCAGGCAAAGCTGCCCCATAATACGCCCGTTCGCACAAAATTTCTCTGTCCAAAGCAGTGCTGATTGCATTGCGTACCCCCGCTTGCCCTAAAAATCCGGAGGAGGAACTGTTTACCCCCAAGAATACCAGATGATTCATGTTGAAACCAGTAGAACGGCTGGTATAAGCAGAGGTGGTGATGGATTCTTTTGTGCTGGCATACAGGTCGATACTGCCCACCGAAAGTCCGCTCACCAAGGCATCGAAATTTGCAATATCAACCAGTTGAATGGTTGCAGGAGAATTTTCTTCTGCAAAAAGACTGGCTGGATTTTTCACCAGAGTGTTGTCAGTGCTATACATATAGCGACCGCTGGAAGTGGGTTGTGGGGAGGAAATATCCTCCTGTTTCAAAACAGGAATATCACACATACGCTCAAATAGGCTGTCGGGACGGGATAGGGTGACAGCAATTTGATTTTCTTGTATTTGTGCATCGGTTATATGTGCCAGACCTGCTCCGTAAGTAACAGACCTGCGTGCTGCATTCAAACTGGCAAGTACATCCTGTGCAGTGACAGGAGTGCCGTCTGCAAATACAGCATCTTCTCGCAGTTCAATTACAGCAGAAAGACCATTGCTGGTGATGGAAGAAGCAATTCGATATTCCACACCCATTTCCGGGGTGATTTCCACCAGCTTTTCGCTGACCAATCCGCTTGCCTGCAACACTAGCCCATCATTTACTACATAGGGGTTGAATCCCTCCAGCTTGGAATATCCGACTTTTAAAGTATCGGTTTGAACAGTTGTTTCAGAATTTGTTTGAGAAGAAGTTTCGCTTGAAGAAGGGGCAGAAGGTTCTAATGAGGAAGAATCAGCAGAACAGCCCACCAACACTGCACTGAAACAAATCAAAGCAGCCAGAATAATAGAGCGAAAATGCAAATAAAACCCTCCTTTTGGATGAAAATTGCCTTATGCTAAAATCTGCTCCACACCCACACAGCGACCGGTTGCCTTATCCAATGTGAATAAAACAGCATTTAGGCTGCATTTTCCTTGTGCAACTGTAAAGCGGACAGGAGTGTGGCAACGCTGCTTTTCAATGGCTTGAGCAGGCTCTACACCAATGACGCTTTCGTCCGGGCCGCACATTCCAACATCGGTGATATATCCACAGCCACCAGGCAAAATACGGGCATCAGCAGTGGGAACATGGGTGTGTGTGCCAAATACCGCACTGGCACGGTCAGCAACATAATAGGCAAAGGCTTTTTTTTCTGCGGTAGATTCTGCATGAAAGTCTACAATTGTAAAGCGGCAATTGGAATCATACAAAGAATCGAATACAACAAAGGGATTGTCCAATGGTTCCATAAAAGCAACACCTGACAGGTTGATTACCTGCATTTTGGCTCTACCCAAATCAATTTCACATCGTCCAGCATGGGAGGAAACAAAGGGATAGTTGGCAGGGCAAAGCAAAAACTCCTGCTCCTCAAAGGTTTCGACTTTGGTGCGTTGGAAACAGTGATTTCCAGTGGTGATAATGTCAACACCATGAGAAAACATTGCTTCAGCCCCATTGCGGGTGATGCCCCGTCCGCAGGAATCGGAATTTTCACCATTTACAATACAAATATCAACATTCAGCCGATGCTTTAAAGAAGGCAGAACATCACAAAGATACTCTAACCCATTCAATCCAACAATATCGCCAATACAAAGAACTTTCATAGTTTATAGGTCTCCAAACTTACGATTTTGCAAAAATTAAAAATGCACAATTAACAGCATAAAATGATTCTTTATGCACACATTTTGCATTGTCTTGGCAAATATTATATCATACTGCTGAAAAAAATAAAATATCAATCCAACGCATAAGCACCAATCCAATTTCATCCACATACAATGATGGAGAAGGAGGGATGACTATGGCATCCATTATATTACCAACTTATCCAGGAATTATTTTGAAAACAGGTTCCAGAGGGGTTGATGTTGCTTTGATTCAAACTGAGCTCACCGGGCTGGGCTTTAGTGCATCAGTTGATGGAATTTATGGCTCAGGAACAAAGCAGGCAGTGACCACCTATCAGGCAAGACGGGGATTGACCCCTGACGGAATTGTGGGCAGAAACACATGGAATTCTTTGATTAACGAATATGCACAAAGATTTCCGCAGAATCCAGTACCCTATGCAGGAATTGTAATGCGTTCGGGTGCATTGGGCAGTTGTGTTAAATGGTTTCAGAGAGGGCAAAACGGTTTTCGCTCCGTTTACACTGCACAGCCTCAGTTGTCTCAAGATGGCATCTTTGGCAGCAACAGTACAATGGCAGTCCGTGTGCTCCAGCGTCAGTTCGGTCTGAGCGTTGATGGGCAGATGGGCAAAAACACATGGAATAAGTTCAGCGATGTGCTGATGGCGCAATCAATGAGCAATCTTGAAAAAGTCACGCCCACCTATCCAGGAAGTTCTTTGCAGCAAGGCTCCAGCGGTGATGCAGTCCGCTGTGTCCAGAGCTATGTTGGAGAGGTAAAAAAAGCCCATGGACTGAATTACCCAATGCCTGTTGTTGACGGAAAATTTGGCTCCATTACCAAAGAAGCTGTGGTTGGATTTCAAGCAACCTATGGACTGCAAATTGATGGCATTGTGGGACCAAACACATGGCAGCGGTTGGCAGCAGAATTCAACCTTATTTTGTAAATAAACACAAAATTGTTGCAAAATAGCATCAAAACAAAAGCGGTTTCACGATTTTTGCCCAGAGCCTTGCAAGACTCTGGGCAAACCTTTACAATGGAAAACAGACAAGCTAAAATAGGCCGTGAAAAGCATTTTTTGATTGCAAAGGAGAATGAAAAGGAGAACAAGTATATGGTGATAGAAAACGATTTGGGAAAAGACAATGTTTGGCAATTGGTCTGGAGAATTGCTATTCCCAGTATGCTGGGGCAGTTTGTGAGTGTTTTGTATAGCATTGTGGACAGAATGTACATTGGAAACATTCCTGAAGTGGGTAATTTGGCATTGGCTGGCGTGGGTGTTTGCGGCCCCATCGTCACAATGGTTGGTTCGGCAGCTTTTTTGGTGGGAATTGGTGGTTCGCCCTTGATGAGTATTAGTATGGGCGAGGGAAATATGGAAAAAGCAAAAAAGATTCTTGCAAACTGTTTTATGATGATTTGTGTTCTTTCTGTTTTGCTGGTTGCCATTATTCTTCCTTTGCGCCGTCCGATGCTGATGTTGTTTGGTGCCAGTGATGTCACCTACCCCTATGCAAACTCTTATTTTACAACCTATCTTTGCGGCACACTGTTTGCTTTGATAGCAAATGGAATGAATCAGTTTGTAATCTGCCAAGGCTTTGCAAAAGTGGGCATGAAGTCGGTCGTTTTGGGTGCAGCCCTAAACATTATCCTTGACCCCATTTTTATTTTTGGGTTTAATATGGGGGTTACAGGTGGCGCATTAGCAACTGTTATTTCGCAAATGGCAAGTGCTGCCTATGTTTTGCGGTTTTTGTTCAGTTATTTTGTTCCAGTTCGCATCACATTTGGCGGATATGACATTAAAATTATTGCCAAGATTATTGCAATGGGCTTTACCCCGTTTATCATTATTGCAATGGACAACCTGATGATTATTGTTATGAACACATTGCTGCAAAAGTATGGCGGTGCAGAAAATGGCGATATGCTGATTACCTGTGCAACCATTGTTCAAAGTTTTATGTTGGTTGTTACTATGCCGTTGGGTGGAATCAGTGGCGGAACACAGACAATTTTAGGCTATAACTATGGTGCAAGGCAGACTGAGCGTGTGCGTAAAGCACAAAAATATATTATGGTAATGTGTATGGGATACACTGCAATTATGTTTGTGATGGCGCGTTTGGCAGGCCCATTGTTTGTTCGTTTGTTTACACAAGACCCTGTGCTGGCAGACAAAGCAGTGTGGGCAATTGGTGTGTGTACATTGGCAATTATTCCTTTGGGGCTTCAGTATGAGGTGGTTGACGGATTCACCGCCATTGGAAAGGTGAAAATTTCCTTGCCCCTTTCTTTTTGGAGAAAATTTGTCTATTTTGTAGCTATTTTTGTGCTGCCTGTTAAATGGGGTGCAGAGGCAATTTTTTATGCAGAACCCATTTCGGATATCTTTGCACCGATTGTAAGCATTTTGATTTATTTTCTCACTATGAATAAAATTTTGGAAAATCGAGAAAAATCCGTATCATGACAACGAATAGTCGAATTTTTTTGTGAAAAAACAGAGAAATTCGGCTATTTTTTATTGAGATATAAATATCCTAAAC
>JAHHUF010000039.1 GCA_020024115.1 Anaerofilum sp. | reverse complement strand
TATATATATCGCCTTGTAGAATTATAACACATCATTCATAGAAAACAAGTGTCAAATACACGAAGATAACAGCAATTATAACCTATAAAATTGTGATTTTTACCAATGACATAAAAATAACAACTATTTACACTATTATTTTTTTACAATTCATACAATATTTATTTATAATTACAATAAAAAATAATAGTGCTGAAATTTTAAAATCTCAGCACTTGTGAAAATTACTTAATATTCAGTTTTCCTATGTACCCAATTAGCATTTGATTTTCATACCAAATAGAGCGAATTTGCACTATAAAGTTTTTTTTACCCTCATTTTGGGTTTTAAGGCTTGTTTCATAGGTATATTCCGGCGAATCTGCACTCATTTTGTTTATCAAAGCATAAAGGTCTTTTTTGTTTTCTGCAATATTCTCATCATTGTTGATGGAATCTTTTGCGTGAAATTTGTTCAAACTCTCACCAAACAGTTCTGCATAGGCTGGGCTATACTCAATATAGTCCTGATGAATGTTATAAAAAAACAGCAAACTGCCGGGATGTTGTTTTATAATCCACTGATTTCGTTGTTTTTCCCAATCCAGCTGTATTGCTAAAAGATTTTCCTCAAATTGTTCTTCTTTTTTCCATTTCGTTAAGAACATGGATGGCTGTTCCGGTGTTTGATTTTCATACCATTGCAGATAAATTTCCTCTTCTGCTTGTAAGAAACAATCAATTAATTTCGGATTAAAGGCTCCACACTCACCGTTGCAAATCATCGAGCAGGTTTTTTCTCTGCTGAATGCCTTTTTATATATACGGTCACTAATCAAGGCATCATACACATCTGCCAAAGATACAACTTGCGCCCAAATGGGAATTTCATCGCCTTTTAGTTTATCAGGATACCCTTTTCCATCCCATCGTTCATGGTGATGACGGCAAATATCATAGCAATATTGATACAATCCGCTTTCAATAATCTGCGGAACATGACGCAGAATATCGCATCCCCGTACAGTGTGCAGTTTCATGATTTCAAACTCTGCACTGGTAAGTTTTCCGGGTTTGTTTAAAATTGCATCCGGAATCGCAATTTTTCCCACATCATGCATAACAGCTGCTTCGCCAATCAATGGAATTTCTTCTTCTAAAATTCCATATTCGGGATACCGCTCTTTTACCTTATTTAAAATACTTATTGCCAAACTGCGAATGCGTTTTACATGTTCGCCACTTTCACAGTCTCTAAATTCAATTACAGTAGAAAGTGCATCAATAATCGAACTGTTTAATTCCTGAAATTTTTGTGCTTGTGCCAACAGTTGTTGTTCTTGTGCTTTCAATGCTTCTTCTTGGGTTTGCACCACCTTGCTCAACTGTTTTCTGGCATTAAAAAGTTCCAAAACATTGTGAATCCGTTTGCGAATCAAAGCCGGAATAAATGGTTTGTTGATAACATCCACAACGCCGAGTTCGTATGCTTTACTCAATGTTTTTTCTTCGTTTTCTGCTGTAATCAAAAATACAGGTATTTTTTCTAACAAATCTTGTTTTGCCAATTGCTTTAAAACAGTGAACCCATCCATTTCCGGCATAATCAAATCCAATAAAATTGCTTGCACCTGATTGTTTTGTTGTTCTAATTGTTCCAAAACCTGCAAACCATTTTCAGCTTCCAAAATATCATATTCTTCTTCAAATGTCATTGCCAAAATTGCACGATTCATCTCAATATCATCGGCAATCAATACAGATTTATTATACATTTTTTCTTCCTCGTTTTATCCACTTTGGACAAAGCATAAACTCTGCTATGCCTATAATGATACCTTAAAAATATATTTGTATAATATCATGTTTTTTTGTAATGCGTCAATGTTTTAGGCTAAATTTGTGTGAATTATGTTTTCGTTCGATAAAATTCGCAAAATAGGCAGCAATTCATCTCAGCCTGAACCTTGAGTCTGCCGAATTTTCTCTGCTGTTTTTCTGCCAATTTTCGGCAAACTACACAAACGCCAAATAGGTGCATTGTCCAAATCAATTGCAGTGCCTGCTTGTTCAATCGCTGTTATATCTTCTGCTGCAAATGGGCCTTTCATTGGCATAAACAACAGAATGGTTACAACCGCAACTGCAATTGCTCCACAAAACACTGCAAAAATAGCCATTCTAATTTGTCGTTTCATCTTATGTCCTTGCTTTAATGATTGTAATATACTACAATTATTCTATATCAACGATTTTGACAATAGAAAAGGTGTTTTATGAACTTTGATTTTATTTCCAAAACAGTTCTTTTTAACGGCTGCACTCCGGAACAAACAAAAGAAGTTTTGACTTGTTTGGGGGCAGAACACCGTTTTTTTAAAAAAGGAAGCACAATTTTCCATGCAGGAGATTGTGTTTCTTCGTTTGGGTTGGTTCTTTTTGGGAGTGTAAATATTGAAAGTGACGATGTATGGGGAAACAAAACAATTATAGACCATGTTCAAGCTGGACAAGTCTTTGCTGAAACATACGCCTGTATTGTTGAGCAAGCACTGCTTGTGAATGTTGTTGCCTGTGAAGACACCACCATTTTATTTTTACAAACACAACGGCTATTGCAGCCTTGTTCCTGTGCCTGCTCTCATCATACACTTTTAATTAAAAATTTGCTGACAATTGCTTCTCAAAAAAATCTAAACCTTTCCCGTAGAATTTTCCACACAACATCCAAATCCATTCGTAATCGAGTGCTGTCTTATCTTTCTTTTCAATCAATCCAGCAGCAAAGCAATGATTTTATCATTCCGTTTAATCGTCAGCAGCTTGCGGATTATTTAAGTGTTGACCGCAGTGCTTTATCCAATGAATTAAGTAAACTGCAAAAAGACGGCTTAATTACTGTGGAAAAAAATCACTTTATTCTCCACACAGATTTAATTTAAGGCAATATCATATAATTCGAGATGTAGATTGCAGTAAATTTTTTGGCAGATGAACCAAAAACGCAGACAATCCTTGGTAGCTTGATGGGTATTTTCAGAAAATATGATAAAAATTTTTGTACAAATTGTGCAGTGTTGATTTAAGGTTTTTCAACAGGCTTATCATTGATTTTATGTCTTAAATTTTGCATTCTCAAATCGGTATTTGCAATGACATCTGCACATTCTTTCAATTCTTGGGCAATCTGGGTCGTCTTTGTATTTTCATTTTTATACTTTAGCTGATGCTCCAAACTTGCCCAAAAATCCATCGCCACTGTCCGAATCTGCACCTCTACCCGCATTGGCTGTTTATATTTTGAGAAAAATACAGGTACTTCGATAATCATGTGATAGCTGCGATACCCGTTTGGTTTTGGAGCGGTGATATAATCTTTAATTTCAATCACAACAATATCATCTTGTGCTATAAGCATTTCTGCCACTTGGTAGATGTCCTCAATAAAGGGACAAATCACACGGATGCCTGCAACATCGCTCAGGTTTTCTTCCACAGATTCCACTGTGATAGGTTTTCCGAGTTTACGCAATTTTTTAGCAATGCTCATTGGCTTTTTAATACGTGATTGAATACTTTCGATGGGGTTTTCTTCTCCCTTGAAAGAAAGTTCATCATTTAAAATTTCCAATTTTGTTTTTACTTCACGAATCGCAGAGTTATACTTCATCATCAACTGATTAAATTGCGTTACTTTATCAAAAAACGGCTCTGTATCTTCGCCAAAAAAATCCTGTATCAGTTCTGCCTGATTTACTAATTTATTTTTATCCAAAAGTATCCTTCTTTCTGCAAAATTTGTCGATATTTATACTGCAAAAGTTTCAATAAAATAAAAGGATAGTCTAATGAAACAACAAAAAGGGATTGTATCGTTTTTGATACAATCCCTTTTTATTTGCAGGGCTAAAGAAAAAGCAATCCTTAACAAAATTTTGTAATAATAGCAGATATTAAGGATGTACCGGTTCTTTCTTTCAAGAAGATGCTATCTCCAATATCAAATCAAATGCAACGATAAACTAAAAATTGTTACTTATTCTGCCTTTTAAGGCATATCTGAAAACGAAAAAATTGACAAATTTTTCGCAGTGCACCAGTAGATACAAGACAAAACGCAGGAATCCTTGCCAGGTTCTGAATATTTTTAACGCAGCATCTACTGGCTCATTGCAGAAAAAGAGAAAAAGTCCAACTTTTCAGATAGCCCTTAATAACTGAACCAACCAGCACAATATTTTCTATACTCATAAACAAACCACAGCGGTTTCCTTACTTGTCCTTATATTGCAGACATATACAAAATATTGTTTGTCTCTGATTGTTCACAAGATATATTTTATAGAATCAATCTAAGAAATCACGCAGCTTTTTGCTTCTGCTTGGATGGCGCAATTTTCTCAATGCTTTGGCTTCAATCTGGCGGATACGCTCACGGGTTACCTGAAATTCTTTGCCAACCTCCTCCAATGTGCGAGGACGACCATCTTCCATACCAAAACGCAAACGCAAAACCTTTTCTTCACGGGGAGTCAGGCTTTTCAGTACAGTAGAAAGCTGCTCTTTCAGCAAAGTATGGCTGGCTGCTTCAGCAGGAACCGGTGCATCATCATCAGGAATAAAATCCCCCAGATGGCTGTCTTCTTCTTCACCGATAGGGGTTTCAAGGCTGACAGGCTCCTGTGCTACACGCATAATTTCACGCACTTTATCTACCGGCAGCTCCAATGCTTCTGCAATCTCATCAGCGGTTGGTTCATGTCCATTTTGATGGAGCAGCTGGCTCGAAACTTTTTTGACCTTGTTGATGGTTTCTACCATATGTACTGGAATACGAATGGTTCTTGCTTGGTCAGCAATGGCACGAGTGATTGCCTGACGAATCCACCATGTTGCATAGGTAGAAAATTTAAACCCTTTGGTGTGGTCAAACTTTTCAACAGCTTTAATCAAACCCAAGTTGCCTTCTTGAATCAAATCCAAAAACTGCATCCCTCTTCCCACATACCGCTTTGCAATGGAAACAACCAAACGCAGGTTTGCTTCACTCAAACGCTGCTTTGCACGCTCACCGCGATAGCCTCCCTCTTGAATATCCAAAGCCAACTGACGCTCTTCATCAGGAGTCAGCAAAGGAACCCGTCCGATTTCTTTCAAATAAACCTTTACAGGGTCATCAATCGCAACACCCTCCACCGAAAGAGCAGACTCCAACAAATCCACAGAATCTTCTGTCAGGGTAAATTCCTCAACATCTGGGTCTGGCTCGTCCACAACTTCAATGTTGTGGCTTTCCAAAGTTTCATACAACTTATCCACTTGCTCTACATCAAAATTGATTTCTTCCAATGCATCGTTGATTTCTTTTGTGGTCAGGCGACCGTTTCGTTTGCCTGTTTCAATCAGCTCTCGAATGGTATTTCTTTTTTCTGCCATGTGTATTCTCCTTTGCTTTCCTGTTCTTTTGAGTCTATCCAAAAACAAACAAATTGACGAATTTTCGTAGTGGTCAAAAGCTTCAAAATATGGATTTTGGGGATATTTCCATATTTTTAATACAAATAAATTCTGTTTACCATAGAAAAAACGAAAATTTTGACTTTTCAAATATTCTCTTAGTCTGGTATTGAATCTAAATGTTCAGTAGGTCGTTTTCGTTGTTTTAATTGCTCCAGATATTCTGCAAGCTGGTTCGGCTGCATCTCTGCAACTGCTTTGCTTTGAAATTGTCCTGTCTGGATTCGGTCTATATATAGTTGAATATCTTCTTCTGTAAAGGTCATTTCATAGTTTTGTGCCAAAATACAACTTAGTTGCGCCATCACCGCATCGGAAAGTTCACCTGAAAGGGTCGCCAACTCAAAGGAACAGTTTTGCTCTGCTCGTTTTAAAATCAAAGCAAACGCCTCTCGCAGTTCCGGCAAAATAAATTTTTCGGGGTTCAGCTTATCTTTCACATAATTCAGCAGATTGGGCTGTTTGAGAATGGCTGCCATCAACTGCTGCTCTGCCATTGCAATCCCCAACGCCTGCCCGCCGCTAATGCCTGTCGGCAGCCGAATGTTTGCAGCTGCACTTTCTTTCAGCAAATCTCGCTGAATCTGTCGCTGCCGCCGTTTTCCCTGCATTTTTGCAGCACTTTCCAATTCGGCGGCAATTGCCTTTTTTTCAACCCCGGTTTCCTGTGCCAACCTGCCTGCATAGACATCCTGTTCGGTTGGAGTTGCCTCCAATGCCAAAATTTTGATACAGTCTTTTAAGTAGTTGACTCTGCCATCCGGCAAAGACATATTGTATTGCTCTTTTGCCTTTGCCATCTTATACTCTAATGTATTCCCAGCACCTTCTATCAACCGTGCAAAAGCCTCTGCACCCCTTCGTTTGATAAATTCATCAGGGTCTTTTGCATTTGGCAAGGTCAAAACAGCGACTTTTGTGTTTGAGGATTCAAATAAATCCATTGCCCGTGTGGTTGCTTTCTGCCCTGCCTCATCGGAATCATAACAAAGCACCACTTCATCTGCATAGTCGCTCAACATTCTCACCTGGTCTGCTGTCAAAGCTGTTCCACAGGCTGCAATTGCAGTGTCAAAACCTGCCTGATGCAAACTAATGACATCCAGATAGCCTTCGCATAAAATATAGCGTCTGGAATCTGATTTTTTGGCAACATTCAAAGCAAACATGGTGTGGCTTTTTTTATACACCAATGTTTCTGGGCTATTGATATATTTGGGCTTTTCATCCCCCATATTTCGCCCGCCAAAGGCAATCACATTGCCTCTGACATCAAAAATCGGAACCATGACCCGATTGCGGAACACATCGTACAAATTGCCTTTTTCACTTTTTTTTGCAATTCCCGATGCCAAAAGTTCTTCTTCGGTATAGCCCATTCCTTTTAAATGATAGAATGTTTCTCGAAAGCTGTCAGGAGCATACCCAAGCCCAAACCGACGAATAGTTGCATCCGAAAGCCCTCTGCCCCGCCAGTAGCGTCTTGCATCCACACCTTTTTCGCTGTTCAAACAGCTATAATAAAACCGAGCAGCATCACGGTTGAGCGCCAACACTCGACTGCGCATCCTACCTTGTGCATCATCTTCTTCCGGCATTTTCATGCCCGCTCTGCTTGCAAGCAGTTTGATGGATTCCACATAATCAAGATTATTGATTTTTTTCACAAATGTGATTGCATCTCCGCCGGCACCACAGCCAAAGCAGTAAAAACTTTGGTTATCAGGATACACAATAAAAGAAGGGGTTTTTTCGGAATGAAAAGGGCAAAGACCTTTATAGGTTCTGCCTGCTCGTTTCAATTGTGTATATCCGCCAATCAATTCTTCGATATTTGTTCTTGCAATCAATTCTTGAATATAATCTTGTGGAATCATAGTCCCCCTCCTTTTCTATTATTTTTTAAAATACATCCCATTTTTGGGGAACAAAAATTTTTTCAAAGAGCCGCACAGCGTATTCATCGCTCATTCCTGCAATATAATCACAAACTGCACGCTCACAACCTTCTTTTTTATAAATTTCGGTATATTCCCATGGCATTTTTTCGGGATTTGCAGAAAAATACTCGTATAATTCCGTCAGCAATTTTTCCACTTTTGATTCTTCCTTTTTTGCGTATGGGTTCACATATACATTTTGATACATAAAACGGTGCAGGGTCAAATATTGTTCTTCAATTTTCGGAGAAAAACCAATCTGTTCCACACCATGAGCAACCATATCCAAAATCAAACATTTGATTCGTTCTGATTTTGTGTTGCCTAGCACCTGCACCACTTTGGGTGGCAGTTGGTCAGCCGATAAAACCCCTTCACGGATAGCATCTTCAATATCATGGTTCATATATGCAATACGGTCAGAAAACTGCACCACCCAGCCTTCTTGTGTTTGAGGGGTATGCCCTTTTTTATGGTTCAAAATCCCATCCAAAACCTCAAAGGTCAGGTTCAAACCTTGTCCATCTTCTTCCAACAACTGCACCACACGCACGCTTTGCTCATAGTGGTGAAACCCTTGTGGAAGAATTTTGTTGAGGACATATTCTCCGGCATGCCCAAAAGGCGTGTGCCCCAAATCATGCCCCAGAGCAATTGCTTCGGTTAAGTCTTCATTCAGCTGCAATGCTCTGGCAATGGTGCGGGCAATTTGTGCCACTTCTACTGTATGAGTTAGGCGTGTTCGATAATGGTCGCCTTCCGGTGAAAGAAAAACCTGTGTTTTTTGCTTCAACCGCCGAAAGGCTTTGCAATGAACAATTCGGTCTCTGTCTCGCTGAAAGCAAGTTCGCAATGGACATTCTTCTTCCGGTTTTTGTCTGCCTTTGCTTGCAGCACTTTTTGCTGCATAGGGGCTTAGAATTTGTTCTTCCAAGCATTGGGTGCGTTCTCTCACAGTCATCTTTTTCGCCTCCCATTCTGAGTTTATCCCCTCTATAAATATATACGACATAAATCAGGAAAAACCTTCTTTATAAAAGGCGAAATTTATTTTTTTGTTGGTATTGCATTATAAAAATTATAATTTTTTCAAAAAACTTACAAATAAAACAGTTTTTATCTTTAAAAAGGCAAATAGAATGGTTTTGACACTTCTGCCTGCAACCCACGGGTCAGTTCCTGCAAGGAAATCACTAGCGAACCTTCTTCCCCTGCCGGCAAAATTCCTTTTAACAAAACCTTATCTGTAAAAACAGGTTCTTCTTGTTTTGCTCCTGCTGCCTCAAACAAAAGCGATGCACGCTCATACAAGGAATAATCCACTGTGATTTGTACAGAAACACAACTGCGCACGGTCACAACTTTTGATGCTGCCAGTCCTGCTGCTGCACTTGCTGTATAAGCACGCACCAAGCCACCGGTTCCCAGCAAAGTTCCGCCAAAATATCGGGTGACAACAATAATACAGTCGGTCAAACCAGCGTGTTGAATTGCCTCCAAAACAGGCAGTCCTGCGGTTTTGGCAGGTTCTCCGTCATCCGAATAGCGAATACGATTGCCCTCTCGCAAAACATAGGCATACACATTATGGTTTGCTGTTCGATGCATTGCTCGAATTGAGGAAAGAAACTCCACCGCAGTTTCTTCCGTATCCACAAAAGACACATTGGCAATAAATCGGCTTTTCTTTTCTTCGATTTCAGCCACAGCTTTTCCTTGAATGGTGGTATAGTCCTGCATACAATTCCTCCATAAAACAAAGCAATTAAGGAAACACCACACAAAAATGTTCAATTCCTTAATTTTCAGATACACCCTGACAAAAATAGCAATAGTTATTTTTAATTTTACACAAAACCGAAAAAATTGTAAAGCAAATTTTGCATCATTTTGGCAGAGTTTATACAAAAAGACTTTTTGGCATAGAAAAAGGCTCGAAAGCCAAAACTTTCGAGCCTTTGGTTTTGCTTTTCAGCTATCTGAAACTCAATTGAATTACAGACCGAAACGCTTTTTGAAGCGGTCTACTCGTCCGCCGGTATCAACCAGTTTCTGCTTACCGGTGTAGAAAGGATGGCACTTAGAGCATACCTCAACACGGATTTCAGGTTTGCTAGAACGAGTCTTAATCACTTCGCCACAAGCGCAAGTAATAGTGCTCTCAACATAGTTGGGATGAATACCTGGTTTCATTCTTGTTCACCTCATTTCTGGTTTATGACAATTGGGGCCATGTTTTGTGGCATGTGCCCATCACAACCTTCAATATCGGCTACCAGCACAGTTCAAACACTGCGGAGCAGCCTTGGGAACGATTGCTGTAATATTCTATCATATTTCTATCCGATTTGTCAATGCTTTTTTACAGCAGTTTTGCATCATGCAACATTCTCTTTGCAATTTGATAATCTTGTTTATGTACATAAATGATATGCACATAAATTTTGGGGAAAGACCCTGCTTTTCCATTTGATGCAGCCCCCACCCCATGTGCCGCATGGTCATCCCCTCGCTTTGTTTTGTATACAAGGGGAACGCCTTGCTGTTTCAAGATTTCTCTGGCTTGTGCCACAAGGCTGATGTCAAAATCCGCCAATAGCTGTTTTCGGTTAAAAAAGTGTATCATAACAAATTAAGCCAACAAGGGTTTTAGTGCATTGGCAAGCAATTCTTTTTGCTTCTCAGCCTCTTGTAAATCTTTTCCCTTTGTGGTGAAATAGGTTTTGATTTTTGGCTCTGTTCCACTGGGACGAACCACAACAGAGCTGCCATTTTCCAAAGAATAAATCAATACATTGGCAGTTGGCAAACCTGTGCCAATGGTTTCGCCTGTCTGTACATTTGCAATGGTCTGTGCTTTATAATCTGCAACTGTTACAACCTTGTGTCCTGCAAATTCCAGTGGAGGCTGTTTGCGCAGAGAATCCATAATAGAATTCATCTTATCCATTCCAGACAAACCTGGGAATTCATAGCTGTCTACTTTGTTCAAATAGCGTCCATACTCTGCATAAATCCGCTCCAGTTCCTCTTTAATAGAAGAACCCTTGCTGCGGTAATAAGCTGCCATTTCGCAAATCAGCATACTTGCAACCACTGCATCTTTGTCACGGACATAGCTACCTGCCAAATAGCCATAACTTTCTTCAAAGCCAAAAATAAAGCGTTCTACCTCACCAGCAACCTCCAGCTTGGCAATCTGGTCACCAATCCATTTAAAGCCGGTCAGCACATTGCGACATTCTACACCATATTTCTTTGCAACAACATCTGCCAGCGGAGTGGATACAATGGATTTTGCACAAACCGGGTTTGCAGGCATGGTTCCGTTTTCAATGCGTGCAGTACAGATATAATCCAGCAGCAAAACGCCCACCTCATTGCCCGACAACAGTTCATAGCTGCCATCTTTGCAGCGAACTGCAATGCCCACACGGTCAGCATCGGGGTCGGTTGCCAGCATCAAATCTGCCCCATTTTTCTTTGCCAGTTCCAAGCCCAAATGCAGTGCTTCATAAATTTCGGGGTTTGGATAAGGGCAGGTTGGGAAGTTTCCGTCAGGCTCTTTTTGTTCGGGTACAATTTCAATATCCGTCACACCAATATCTGCCAAAACTCTGGTGACTGGAACCAATCCGGAACCATTCAAAGGGCTGTAAACCAGCTTTAAGCCAGCGGTTTTGCACAAATTAGGGCGTACACTGCGGCTTTCAATTGCTTGATATAATGCTTCACAGCAATCTTTGCCAACATATTGAATCAATCCATCTGCAATTCCTTGCTCAAAAGGCACAACCTTTGCACCGGTAAGCACATCTGTTTTTTGAATTTCTGCATATACCACATCTGCTGCTTCATCAGTCATCTGACAGCCATCTGAACCGTATGCCTTATATCCATTATATTTTGCAGGGTTATGGCTTGCAGTAATCATAATACCTGCATTACACTTATAATAGCGAGTTGCAAAGCTCAAAGCAGGAACCGGCATCAACTGGTCATAAATGCGAACATGCACGCCATTTGCTGCCAAAACTTCGGCAGCAGCTTTTGCAAACACATCACTTTTAATACGGCTGTCATAGCTGATTGCAACTGTCTGGGTGCCACCTTGTGTTTTCACCCAGTTTGCCAAACCTTGTGTTGCTTGACGCACTACATAAATGTTCATACGGTTTGTGCCTGCGCCGATGACACCACGCAAACCGGCAGTACCAAACTTCAGCGATACTGCAAACCGGTCACGAACAGCTTCCTCATCTCCCTGAACACTTACCAATTCCGGTTTTAGGTCTTTGTCCTCCAACTCGCAGTTCAACCAACGATCATACTCTTTGTTATACATAAATGCCCCCACTTTCACACTTTTATCATACTGCTCTGCTTTTGTAGCTTGATGCAGACATTCTCATCTTTGCCTGTAGTATCATAAATATGCAGTACCTTTATAATAAACATTACAAAACCGATTGTCAATTGAGTATTGTGTAAATTCTTTTAAAAAGGTATAATTTATGATAGATTATTTGTTGAAAGGGAGAAGTTTAGATGTTTGCACAGGTAGAAAGCATGGGAGTTTTTGCTCTGAAAGGATTTGTTGTAACAGTTGAAGTGGATATTTCCCGTGGACTGCCGCAATTTGAACTGGTTGGACTGCCGGACAGTGCAGTAAAAGAAAGCCGCGACCGTGTTCGCAGTGCCATCAAAAACTTGGGGCTTGACTTTCCTGTCAGCAGAATCACCCTCAACCTCGCCCCTGCTGACTTGAAAAAAACCGGCCCTGTTTATGACTTGCCTATTTTGCTGGGTATTCTTTCTGCCAGTGGACAAATTCCTTTTTTGTCTTCCAACTCTGCTTTTGCTGGCGAACTTTCTTTGGATGGTGCAATTCGTCCCATTCAAGGCATTCTCACAATGGCACTTGCAGCACGGGAAAACGGAATCAAAGAATTGTTTTTACCGGCTGCCAATGCAGCAGAGGCAGCGGTTCTGCCTGAACTAACGGTATATCCCTTGAAACATGTAAATGAATTGCTTCTTCATCTTCGAGGTGAAAAATTACTTTCACCTCTTTCTTATTCTCCCTTTGTCAACACATTTGACGACACCCTTTTTGACTTGTCTGATGTGCATGGACAACCCGAAGCACGCCGTGCTTTGGAAATTGCAGCAGCAGGCGGACATAACCTCTTGTTTATTGGCACACCTGGCAGCGGAAAAAGTATGCTTGCCAAGCGTCTGCCAGGAATTTTACCGCCTTTGAGCCAATCTGAATCAATGGAAACCACCCAAATCCATTCGGTTGCGGGCTTGTTGGAATCCGGCAGTGGTTTGCTTTCTGTGCGGCCTTTTCGTTCTCCCCACCACACTGTCAGTTCCACTGCTCTTACAGGTGGTGGTACTGTTCCCCGCCCTGGTGAAATCAGTCTTGCACACAATGGTGTTTTATTTTTGGACGAACTGCCGGAGTTTCATCGTTCCGCTTTGGAAATTTTGCGTCAGCCATTGGAAGACGGAAAAATTGTCATCAGCCGTGCAGCTGCACAAACTACATTTCCTTGCCATATTATGTTAGTTGCAGCGATGAACCCTTGTCCTTGTGGATATTTGGGGCATCCTAGCCACTCTTGCACTTGTTCAACTTCTGCAATTGAACGATACCGCAGCCGAATTTCCGGACCTTTGCTTGACCGCATCGACCTTCATGTAAATGTAGACCCTGTGGACTACGAATCTCTGTCCAGCCCAACAGGAGGAGAATCCAGCCAAATTGTGCGTGAGCGTGTGATTGCAGCAAGAAAGATTCAGCAAAAACGCTTGGCAGACTTTGACGCTGTCTGCAATGCACAAATTCCTGATTCACACCTCAGAAGCATTTGCCAAACCACAGTTTCTGCTACAAAAATGCTTTCCTCTGCCTTTGAAAAACTGGGGCTTTCGGCACGGGCATACAGCCGTATTTTAAAGGTCGCCCGCACCATTGCAGATATGGCAGACAGCCCAAAAATCGAAGAGCCACACATTGGTGAAGCTCTGCAGTATCGTACTTTAGACCGTAATATTTCTTATTATTTATAAAATAAGGTTTCAGATAAAGAAAGGTTGTTTTTTATTGTCACACTCTAAAATTATTTCTTTAGTAAAACATATTGCCTTAGTTCTTGCTGGTAATACATTGTATGCTCTGGCAGTTACCATGTTTATTCTGCCTTGTGGGCTTGTGACTGGTGGTTCCACAGGAATCGCCTTGTCTGTTCAGCACTGGCTGCATATCCCTGTCCCGGATTTTGTGTTTATTTTTAATATCATCACCTTTATTTTAGGCTTTTTGACACTGGGCAAAGCCTTCGCTCTATCCACTGCTTTATCCACTTTTTTCTATCCTATGATTCTGAAACTACTGCAACGGATTTCTTTTTTGCAGCATCTCACCACAGATGTTGTACTGGGGACTTTGCTGGGTGGTTTGATGCTTGGCTGTGCCATCGGAATTGTACTGAGTGCCAGGTCATCTACTGGGGGTATAGACTTTTTCCCAATTTTGTTAAACAAGAAATTCCGTCTTCCCGTTTCCGTCACGCTCTATGCTCTTGATTTCTTTATTTTATTGGCACAGCTTTCTTTTTCTGACCCAGAGCGTGTGCTGTACGGTGTATTATTGGTTATCATCTATTCTTCTGTTTTGGGAAAAGTATTGTTGGCAGGACAAAGTCGCCTGCAAGTGAAGATTATCACCACAAAAGAGGAGAAGGTTCGAGATATTATTATTCATCAGCTAAATTTAGGCACAACATTGCTGAAAGCAGAGTCTGGTTTTGCAAAAGAGGACAAAAAGATGCTGCTGACTATTGTAAACAACCGACAGCTTTCAAAACTAACCCAAATGATTCAAAAGATTGACCCCGAAGCATTTATCATTATTCATCAAGTCAATGAAGTGCATGGCAGAGGATTCACTCTTGACCGTTTAACACTTTCAGAGACAAAATAAACCAAAACACCACACAAGTCTGTTGTTGAATAGATTTGTGTGGTGTTTTTTAATGTAATAGATACTATTTATTATAGAAAAACGAATGTTTCGCCTTTTTAAATAGTGTCTACACAAGTTCAAGCCAAAACAGCACACCAAATAGCAAT
>JAHHUF010000038.1 GCA_020024115.1 Anaerofilum sp. | reverse complement strand
TATTATAACAGGGGGAAAAGGTATATGGATTATAAAAGGTATTTAAAAAATTATCCAGATAAAGATGGTCGCTTTGGAGTATATGGTGGTGCATATCTCACAGAGGAACTGACACCTGCCTTTGAAGAAATTGCAGATGCCTACCAAACCATTTGTCATTCTTCCCAATTTATCAACGAGCTAAGAAGAATCCGGAAAGAATTTCAGGGCAGACCCACACCGGTCTATCACTGTGAACGCCTGTCTAAAAAAATCGGCAATTACCAAATCTATCTCAAACGGGAGGATTTGAACCATACAGGAGCGCATAAACTCAATCATTGCATGGGAGAAGGATTGCTCGCAAAATTTATGGGCAAAAAGCGTCTTATTGCTGAAACAGGGGCAGGGCAGCATGGTGTAGCTTTGGCAACAGCCGCAGCGTTTTTTGGATTGGAATGTGAAATTCACATGGGAGAAGTGGACATTGCAAAACAAGCCCCCAATGTGACCAGAATGAAAATCTTGGGCGCAAAGGTGGTGCCTGTTACACATGGTTTGAAAACTCTCAAAGAAGCAGTGGACTCTGCTTTTGAATCCTATGCAAAAAATTACAAAGATTCTATTTATTGTATTGGGTCAGCACTTGGGCCACACCCATTCCCACTGATGGTGCGTGATTTTCAGTCGGTTGTCGGATATGAGGCAAAAGACCAGTTTTATGAAATGACAGGTATGATGCCGGATGAAGTCTGTGCTTGTGTTGGAGGTGGAAGTAACTCCATTGGAATGTTTATCCCATTTTTGGATGAACCCGTTGACATTACCGGTGTTGAGCCATTGGGCAGAGGAGAAAAGCTGGGCGACCATGCAGCATCTATGAAGTTTGGCGAAAAAGGTGTGATGCACGGCTTTGAAAGCATTATGCTGAAAGACAGCAACGGAGAGCCAGCCCCTGTATATTCCATTGCCAGTGGTTTGGATTATCCTTCGGTTGGCCCAGAGCACGCATTTCTCCGTGACCTTGGTCGTGTAAAGTATGATGCTGTCAGTGATGAAGAAGCAATGGAAGCATTTTTTAATTTGTCACGCTATGAGGGAATTATCCCTGCGGTTGAAAGTTCTCATGCCGTTGCGTATGCAATGCGCAGAGCAAAGGAAATGAAACAAGGTTCCATTTTGGTGTGCTTGAGTGGCAGAGGGGACAAAGATATTGATTATGTAGTGGAAAACTATGGTTATGGGGAAAATTTTTTGCTGAAATAAAATAATAATAATAATAAAACTGCTGGTTTTGTTTGTGTAATACAAAATAGCCAGCAGTTTATTTTGATGGAGCAGAATATGAATCATTTTTGCAAGTGCAAGCAGGTTGGATGTGCTGGGGTCAGAGGTTCCGTTTTCCCATTTGGAAACAGCCTGCCTGCTGACACCCAAAGTTTCGGCAATAAATTCCTGTGTCATTTTGTGCTGTGTGCGCTGGTCTTTGAAGGTTTCGCCCAGAGATTTTCGGATGATTGATTTTTCTTTGCGTGCGTCAGATGAATTGATATATTTTTTTAATGCCGTTACTAATAATACAAACAAATAAACCAATCCAATGATAATTGCTAAATTAAGGAGCAAAGCAATAATTGTAATGGGTACAACTATAAACATTATGATACATCTCCCTTTTGTTTTGGTGATGCTATTTTATCAAAATTGTTGAGCTGCGTCTATCAACTATAACGCAACTTTGGGTTGTTCTCTCAAGTTTGCAATTTGCACTGCAAAATCATAAAATGAATTTTGTTTTATATCAAATGTACCAAGGCTTTTTCATTGTCAAATTGTGAAAAAAGTAGTACAATAAAAATACATAGCAGTTAGTGAAATTGTTTTGGGAGGTGTAAAATGAGTCAACGCAATATTAAAAGTTGGTTTTCTTATTTGTATAATCGAACAGTCATTGTTGGTATTGCTATTGCGGTTCAAGCAATTGTTTTGCTGGTGATGTTGGTCAAGTTCAGCCATCTGTTTCCGTTTTTTTATGGTATCAGCATTGTGTTTAGTATGTTGGCAGTGCTTTGGTTGGTGAATAACAGAGCGAACCCCGCATATAAAATTGTTTGGATTTTGGTCATTATGGCGGTGCCGGTTTTCGGCGGTATTTTTTATTTGATGTTCAGCGGTAAACAGCTTTCCAATCATCAAAGGAAAAAAATGCAGGTGATTTATGACAAAATTAACAAATATGGTACATTTGAATATCAACAGGAATTGGAGGAGCAGTTGGAAAAAGAATCCGGCACAGCTGCCAGACAAAGCCGTTACATTTTTAATGCTGCGGTTGCACCTGTCTATCAAAACACATCCACAGAGTATTTTTCTTTGGGAGAATACAATTTTGAACGCATCGTAGAGGAACTGGAAAAGGCAGAACATTTTATTTTTATGGAATATTTTATTATCCAAGAAGGTAAAATGTGGAACACAATTTTTGATATTTTAAAACGCAAAGCAGCACAAGGTGTTGATGTGCGTTTGATGTATGATGATGTGGGCTGTTTGCTGACATTGCCTTATAAATATGACAAACTGGTGGAAGAATCAGGTATTCAATGCTGTGTGTTCAATCCCTTTGTTCCGTTGCTGAATCCCCGTATGAACAACCGTGACCATCGGAAAATTTGTGTCATTGATGGCTGGGTGGGCTTTACAGGTGGTATCAACCTTGCAGATGAATATATCAATGTGTATGAAAAACATGGTCACTGGAAAGACACCGGCATTATGCTCCAGGGAAACGCTGTATGGAGTTTGACAGTTATGTTTTTGTCTATGTGGGACTATATTCGGGAAATTCAAGAGGATTTCAGTCAGTTTAGTCCTGCAAAATATCAGCCGCAGACCATTGAGTCAAAAGGGTATATTCAGCCTTATAGTGATAGCCCTCTGGATGATGAACCTGTGGGGGAAAATGTATATCTGAATTTGATTTATCAGGCAAAAAAATACATTCATATCTGTACACCTTATTTGATTGTTGACAATGAAATGGTGGTTGCTTTGTGTGCTGCTGCCAAAGCCGGTGTGGAAGTGAAAATTATCACCCCCCACAAAGCGGATAAATGGTATGTGCACGCAGTCACCAGAGCATATTATCCTGTATTACTGGATGCAGGGGTGCAGATTTATGAGTATACCCCTGGCTTTATCCATGCAAAAAGTTTTGTGGTGGACGGTGAATATGCAACAGTGGGAACAGTCAATATGGACTATCGCAGTTTGTATCTGCATTTTGAGTGTGGTATCTGGATGTATCAAACAGAATCCATCGCGGATATGGAAGAAGATTATCAGGAAACACTGTCAAAAAGCCAGTTGTACACAAAAGAAGATTGTAAAACAAGCTGGTGGGCAAGATTGGGGCAAAGTCTGCTACGCCTATTTGCACCATTGATGTAATTGTAAAAGGGTTGCTGTCCAAAGACGGCAACCCTTTTTATCATACAATATTATTCAAAAAACAGGAGAAACAAACGCACAAGAACCGTTTCTTTGGGTCACTTCCATGTGGTAAAAATCATTTTGATTGGTGGGTGTATCGGTAAAAGTGTTTGAAACGGTATATTGATTTTCGCTAATAATAGGATGTACTTTGAATGTTTGTGAATGATATGGCTTCATGTGTTCGCTGTAACCATACTGCATCAGTTGAGCAACAGTGAGTGTTTTGGTGTGACCATTCACAGAAATAGTCACTTCTGTATCCGCAATTCCCTCCACCTCAAAAATAACTGCATTGGTTTGCGGATGCAAAGGAAAGATATTTTTGACAGTAAAACATTGCCACGCTACATGATTTTCTGTTTTTTGGGTAATACGGTCGTTGATGGCATTGATGCTGTCGTTACCATCTGTATTTGTGGAAGACGGTGCTAAAACACTTCTGCCATGCCAACAAGGAACTGTCTTTACAAGCAAACCGTTTTTAATGGATACTGCTCCCTTCCAACCAAACAAATCCTCCTGATTGTCGCCCCAGCCCATTTCGATGCTGAAACAATAGTGAGAATCTTGTACAGAAGGTTCCATCAACAAGCTTTCTACAATATGAATTGGTTTTAGATTTTTGTAGATGACAACTTTATCCATAGGATAAAAGCCTTTTACATGATAGGAAATTTTACGGATATTTCCATCGTTTTTCAGAATGGAACCCATCGGTGAATCATTTACAAAGAACTCGCATTCAATGGGGTTGTCGTTGACAGCATAGGTGCGGCGTGCCAGCATCGCTTCAAAGATGCTTTCTCTGGCTTTTTCGTTTGCCCAAACAGCCGTTTTACAATCCCCATAGGAGCCAGGAAATCCTGCATGATGGTCGGTTGAATCTACAAATCCAAATCAATACCCACGCTTCAGCCCTTCATAGACCGTGTTGCGTCTGTCTCATAGCCCCATATTGTGATAATAGGGATAAGGTGCTGTTTCGCTCATTCCACAGCCATGCTTTGAGCATACTTCAATCAAATGAACAACTGTTGTAAAAGATTTTCTTTGTTTTGCAAAATGTAGTTTATGAGTAATTCTTTATCGTTGTTCAATTGGTCTGATAGGACTTGTTCCAGCAAAAAGTTGAGAATGATACCAATTTGCTTGCCTTGCGGATAGCCAAGTTCCAGCAAGTCTTTGCCTGATACTGCTAAATTTTTGAAGGAAATACAAACATTTTGCGCAATCAGTTCAGCAGTGAGTTGTTGTATAGAGTCCATTTGAGAAAGTCTGTCATAAAATTTTGGGTTTTGAGCAAGAATATCTGCTTTTTTCACCTCTAACAGCAGCAAAAACTGCTCTTTTCCCAATTTGTTTAACCATCGTTTTATGGAAGATGGTTTTGCAGATACCTCATTGTCATGGTATTGGACAAGGGTACAAACGGTATTGCGCAGATGGGTGGAGGTTTTCAAACGGAGCAGAATAGAATTGGCAAGTCCGGCACTGACTTGTGGGTGTCCATAAAAATGTCCAACACCATCTTTATAGGAGTAGCACTGGGGTTTTCCAATATCGTGCAGTAACATTGTGAGCCGTACAATGATATTGTCAGCAGAGGATGATACCGCTTTTACTGTGTGTTGCCACACATCAAACACATGATAGATATTATGTTGCTCAAAGTTTTTCATGGGGGCAAGTTCCGGCAAAACTTCAAATAAAACATCGGAATAATTTAAAAGAACTTGTTCAACATTTTTTTCACACAACAGTTTGCAAAGTTCTGAAAAAATTCGTTCTGATGAAACATTTTTTAAAAGATGTTTGCAGCAATGCAGCGCTTCATTGCAGTTGGATTCCACCGAAAAACCAAAGCGGGACACAAAACGCAATCCGCGCAGAATACGCAGAGTGTCTTCTGAAAACCGTTGTACAGGATTGCCAACACAGCGCAATCTGTTTTGCTCTAAATCAAATTTTCCGCCAAAAGGGTCAATCAATCCCTCATTAGGGTGGTATGCCATTGCATTGATGGTGAAATCTCTGCGGGAAAGGTCTTGTGTAATCTCTGTTGAAAAAGAAACAGAATCGGGACGCCGCCCATCACTGTAACTTCCCTCAATGCGAAAGGTGGTAATTTCAAAAGGTTCATCTTCAAACAAAACAGTTACAGTGCCATGCTGTATCCCTGTTTCAATCACCGGATAATCAGAAAAAACAGATTTTGTTTGTTGGGGCAGGGCAGAGGTGCAAATATCCCAATCTGCCGGCTGGATACCACATAAAGAATCTCGAACACAGCCTCCCACCACATAAGCAGAAAAACCGGCTTTGTTCAATCGAAACAGCAGATTTTGAACTTTTTCAGGCAGGCAGAAGGTTGGTTTCATTCAACATTCCCCCTCAAAATCCTTTGCAGCTTGTTTCAGCATTTTGCGGATAGGCAGTTCATAGGGGCAGCGTGTTTCGCACGCTCCACACTCCACACAGGCACTTGCTTTTACGGACAAGGTTGCATAGCGTTCCTTTGCCCATTCCTGCAAACCGTATCGCTGCAAATATCCCTCAAACAAAAAGACAGAAGGAATGTTAATGCCAACTGTACAGGGGGCACAATAATTACAGCGACGGCAGAAGTTTTGACCCAAATCGCTGCGAATCTGCTGAATGGCAGAAAGTTCGGTTTCATTCAATGGAGAACGGTCTTCGGCAGCTTTCACATTTTGCTCCAGCTCAGAAAGTTCTGCCATGCCAGGAATTACAACAGTGACAGCATCGTTTTGTAGAATATAGCGCATTGCTAAGCTGGCATCTTCAATTGCACCACCTGCAAGAGGCTTCATACAGATAAAACCAACCTGTTTTTCTTTGCAGCGTTGAATCAGTTCTTCTCCCTGATTTTCTACAATATTATAGGGGAACATAATGGTTTCGATTTCGTCCAGTTCCAACGCTTTTTCAAATACTGCCAAAGAATGGGCTGTTAAACCGATATGTCCGATTTTTCCCGCCTGCTTTGCCTCTCGCAAGGCTTCTATTGCACCATTGGGAGCCAGCACAGTTTCTAGTTCTTCCAATTTTGGGTTATGGATTTGATAAAGTTCGATAAAGTTGGTTTTTAAATTGGAAAGGCTGGTTTCAATATCCTGTTCCATACCTGCTTTGTCACGGCTCATGGATTTTGTGGCGAGAATAAAGTGCTGACGAATCCCTTCCAATGCTTCTCCAAGATAGCCCTCACTGACGGTATATCCCCGTGCAGTGTCAATATAGTTTACCCCTTTTTTCAGCATCTCCTGCATCAAGAGCTTTGTCTTTGGAATGTCAATTCTCTGAATGGGAATTCCGCCAAATCCCACACGGGAAATGTTCAGTTTGGTTTTTCCAAGTTGTCTGTATTCCATTTTTTCCGCCTTTCAATTGCTCAAATTTTGACAAAAATGTTTTTGGGGAATCCGGCACAATTCACACAATGTCTTGCATCGAAATGTCCCGTCATATATTACAAAAATGCTGATAAATTCAGCAAAGATTACATACGATTTTTGGCTCATCTGTCGAAAAAATTTTCGGTACAATCCACGATATGGAATTATGCGATGTTGCCCTTAAAATTCCTTTGTTTTATTATACAACTGCCCTTTGCGGTTTTCAATGAATTATGATACAATAATCAATAATCAAAATTCATTCATTTGTGGACAAACACAAGTTTGAAAGAAAGGATTTGTTCCGTATATGTATTCTTCCTCATTACCCCGCCGCATTGCAATGGGGATTCTTTTGGCAGGCTTAGTTGGTTGTTTAATAGCAGCAACACGGTATGACCTTGTTATCAACCAGCAGATGTATTCTTCCGAACATAGGTTGGCAATTTTCATGGAAGCATTCGGCTGGTGGACACTCTATTTGCCGGCATTGCTTTGGGGTGGCTTTTTGCTGCGACGCAATGGGCAGCCGCTTTGGGGGGCATTGGTTTTGCTGGGCAGTGCAGCAGCCATGTGGTTTCCTGCGTTTTCTTATCTGGAAAAGCGTGGTTGGCTGACAGACTTTCCTCTGTGGGCAGAGTCGATATTGGTGGTTATCACAGTGGCAGCATCATTTTTGTTTGCAGGTATCCCTGGCAGACGCACCGCAATGCGTTTGAGTTTTTTGTGCGGTGCAGGATTTTGGATGATGGTATTGAATAATGTTGTCATAAATGCGATAAAGCTGATTTGGAATCGTGCCCGTTTTGATGAAATGTTGTTTGGTGATAATTTTGAGAAATTCTCTGCATGGTATGCACCTTTTGGAAATGGTGGAACAAGTTTTCCCAGTGGGCATACCGCAGCGGCAGCAGGTGTATTGTTGTTGATTTTAGCAGCGGATATTTTTCCTATGATAGCACGCCATAAATGGATGGTTGGTATCTTTTGCAGCCTGTATATTGGTGCAATGGCGGTGAGCCGCATTGTGATTGGGCGGCACTTTTTATCCGACACTATTGTAGCAGCTTTGGTTGTTTGGGGACTGTTTGTGCTGGTGCATCACAGTAAGCTGTGGAAATCTGCATTGAATCAGCTTCATGACCGTTTAACAGCTTTATAAAAAGCAAAGGCAGTACCCTGTGTGGGTGCTGCCTTTGCTTTTAGTACATTTCCGTTACACTGATTGCGAAATAATATACAACCGAACCACGGTCAAAACTTGCCTCAACACGATAAATATAAGTGCCCGGTTGAGGAGGAGTGTAGATGGTTCCTTTTTTGTCCGGTTCTACCGCCAAAAAATCAAAACTGTCGGTATTGATTGCACGGCTCACGGTTGTGGAAATCGCATCACGGCTATATTCAATTTCAATGGGAATGTTGGGCAGAACATTGGTGGAAACAATTTGTTCTTTTGCGTCACTGGGGTTGTAATTGTTTACCATGCGTTCTACACTTGTCCAGAAATTCCATTGATATTCTGCCATATAGGTTGAATCAGCTGCAATGGGAGCACCGTTGCATTTTACAGTTAAAATAGGCAATGCAGAGGTTGGCTTTTTGGTGTCCAAAGCATCTTTTATAAAAAGGCTGATTCCGGCAGCAAGAAGAACCAGAACCAAACCAATCACAATTTTTTCGATAAAAATTTTAGGCAAGCGCATGATTTGCCTCCATCTGTTTAGAGTTTGGAAATTTGAATTGTTTCCTAGGGGCTATCTGAAAAGTCGAAATTTTCGTCTTTTTCTACAATAAACAGTATCTGCTGCGTTAAAAATACTCGGAATCCAGCAAGGGTTCCTGTGTTTTTTGTCTTGCATCTACTTGTTTCCTGCGAAAAATTCATCAATTTCTAAGTTTTCAAAAACGCCTTAACAGAAGTATACCATCTTTCTCCAAAAAAATCCATCTTATAAATAGAGTGTTTGAAAAATTCGTTGATACAACTCTCTTTTTATGATACAATGAGTCAATTATTTTTGTATTACAATGTACTTGATAGAATAAGGAGGGAGTTTGATGAAACTTGCTATTTTGGATAGCTATGCTTTAACCCCAAACGACTTGGATTGGTCACCGTTGGAAACGGTTGTGGAGGAGATTGTTGTCTATCCTCGCACTCCATACAATAAAATTATCCAACGAATTGGAGATGCAGAGTTGGCAATTGTAAATAAAAGCTATATTGATGAAACAGTTTTGTAGGCCTGCCCAGCCTTGCGTTGGGTTGGTGTGATTGCAACAGGTACAGACTCTTTGGATATTGAAGCGTGCAGACGGCATGGAGTTGCGGTGGCAAATGTGCCTTCTTATTCCACCAATGCAGTAGCACAGTTGACCTTTGCGCTACTTTTGAATGGCTGCCAACAGGTGATTCAGCACAATCGAGTTGTGCAAGAAGGTTATTGGCAGTTGGATGTACCCCAAAACCTTGTACCAAATGTTCCAATGGAATTGTCAGGAAAAACAATGGGCATTGTGGGGTATGGAGAAATCGGACAAAAGGTTGCAGCCATTGCAAATGCCTTTGGAATGAAGGTGTTGGTGCATACACGCACAGTGCGAAATGAGTATAAAAGCCACAATGTTGAATTTGTTGATTTAAAAGAATTGTTTGGGAAAAGTGATGTGATTTCGCTGCATTGCCCTGCAACAGAACAGACAAAAGGAATCATCTGCAAAGAAAATTTAGACCAATTTAAACGAGGAATGTTTTTAATCAATACAGCAAGAGGTGCATTGGTTAATGAGCCTGATTTGCTGCAAGCTCTGCAAGAGGGAACCGTTGCATTTTATGGGGCTGATGTTTGTGCAATTGAGCCGGCAGCTTTGGATAATCCTCTGCGAACAGCTAGCAATGTTTTGTTGACACCGCATATTGCATGGACAACTCCGGAGGCATTGAACCGCCTGTCAAGCTGTGTGTGCAGCAACCTAAAAAGTTTTTTGGATGGGAAAGCGGAAAATATTGTAAATGGTGTGTTTGGTTGAATTTTATAAGAAAACAGAAAGTAGAAATCCTTTGCTGAAAGGGATTTCTGCTTTTTTTACAACTTTTTGTGAATTTATTTGTTGACAATTACCCGCATTTTTGTTAATCTAATAAAGAGTTAAGTTGGTTAATAATTTAGCTTGTTAACATTTTGAAAGGATGATTCAATGGAACAGCAGAATTTTCCCGTAAAGCCTATGGAATTTTTTGAAGTGATGGACAAAGTACGGCGAGGGTGGCACGCCTTTTTGCCCAACCAATCGCTGAAAAAGTCCTATTTTGGGATTTTGATGTTTATTCGGAGAATTTGCCGCATTCATCCGGAACAAGGGGGAGCACGGGTGAGCGACCTTGCACATTCCATGAATCAAACAATGGCAAGCATTAGCCAAAAAATCAATGCCCTGGAACAGGAAGAACTTGTGGAACGGATTGTTTCCAAAGAGGATAGACGAGTGTGTTTCATTCGTCTTTCTAAAAAAGGAGAAGATTTGGTAAATGATACCCTTGCAGGGTTCGATACTCAGGTGATGATGATTTTGAATCGACTGGGCGATGAAAAATCCGCACAACTGGTGAATCTTTTGAACGAACTTGGGGATATTTTACAGGAAACAAATCTGTCACATGGGCATGAACAAGAAGGAGGTTGTCATTTTTGAAGAAACTTGCGCATTATTTAAAGCCTTTTGCAGGTACAATTATAATTGCGGTACTGCTGTTGTTTACACAAGCAATGCTAGATTTGAATATGCCGAATATGATGAGCAGTATTGTTAATACCGGTATTCAACAAGGGGGAATCAGCGAAACTGCCCCCAAAGCCATTTCGGACGAAATGCTTTCGGTTTTGGGATATTTTATGCCTCAGGAGGACAAAGAGTTTGTGCAAAACCTATACCTGTCTGCCGATGATTTGACAGGTCAGCAGCGTACAGACTTTTTAAACCATTGGCCCAATGCAGAATCCGTTTCTACTCGATACTTGAGCAAGGATACCTTAAAAGATAAAGACACATTTTCTCAAGCAGAAAGCATTGTCAGTCGGAGCACCTATGCAATGATGAACTTTTTGCAAACTTTGGCAGAGGAAAAGGGAGCAGACCATGCTGCATACGGAAATGCAGACAGCAAAACAATGGACGCTGCTGTTTTAGAGCAAATCGGTCAGATGTTGCCCATGATTCCACCAGAGAAAATTCAGCCATCCATTGATTTGGCTGCAAATATTGGGGATACCATCACAAAACAGGCAGCACCTATTTTTATTAAAAGTTTTTATGTTGAACTGGGTGCAGATACAGATGCAATCCAAACAAACTACATTTTAAGCAAAGGCGGCGTTATGCTGATTCTCAGCTTTTGTTTGATGGGGTGTGCTGTTTTGGTGGGATTGTGTGCCAGCCGTGTAGGTGCGGGTGTAGCAAGAAATTTGCGCAGTGCAGTGTTCCGTAAGGTCAGCAGCTTTACAAATGCTGAATTTGACCATTTTTCTACTGCCAGCTTAATCACACGCAGCACAAATGATATTACTCAGGTTCAAATGCTGATTATTATGGGGCTGCGTATTGTTTGCTATGCACCTATTTCGGGCATTGGTGGTACCATTATGGCAGTGCAAAAATCTTCAAGTATGGCATGGATTATTGCTCTTGCAGTGATTGTCATGCTGGGTGTAATTACTGTTATAATGGCGATTGCAATGCCTTGCTTTAAGAAGATGCAGCCATTGATTGACCGTCTGAACTTGGTGAGCCGTGAAAATCTGTCGGGTATGATGGTTATCCGTGCATTTTCAACCCAGAATTTTGAGGAAGAGCGGTTTGATAAAGCCAATAAAGACCTCACAAACAATGTACTATTTATCAGCCGTGTTATGTCTATGATGATGCCTATGATGATGTTGATTATGAATATGACAACCTTGTTGGTTTTGTGGTTTGGTGGGCATCAAATTGCAGATATGTCCATGCAGGTTGGCGATATGATGGCATTTATGCAGTATGCAATGCAGATTATCTTCAGCTTTTTGATGATTGCTATGATGTTTGTTATGATTCCCCGCGCAGCCGTGTCAGCAGACCGAATTACGGAACTGTTGGAAAGTGAATGTACCATCAAAGACCCAGCAACCCCCAAACATTTTGAAAATAACCGTGCAAAAGGTGTTGTAAAGTTTGAAAATGTCAACTTTGCCTATGCGAACGCAGATGAAGATGTTTTGGAAAATATCAGCTTTACTGCACAGCCGGGTCAAACAACTGCATTTATTGGTTCCACCGGAAGTGGTAAATCCACTCTTATCAATCTGATTCCCCGCTTTTATGATGTGACTGATGGTAAAATTACCATTGATGGCATTGATGTGCGTGATTTGTCCCAGCATGAACTGCGTGATAATATTGGATATGTGCCTCAAAAGGGGTTATTGCTGAGCGGTGACATTCGTTCCAATATTGGCTATGGTTTGCAAAATCCAGAAGAAAAACAGATAAACAAAGCGGCAGAGACCGCACAGGCAAGTGAGTTTATTTCTGCATTGCCTGAGGGCTTGGAAACTTCCATCACACAGGGAGGAACCAATGTATCGGGCGGTCAGCGTCAACGCTTGTCTATTGCGCGTGCTCTTGCAAAAAATGCACCAATTTATATTTTTGATGATAGTTTTTCTGCATTGGATTTCAAAACCGATGCAAAATTGCGCACAGCTTTGAAAGAAGATATTTCTGATGCAACCGTTTTGGTGGTAGCACAGCGCGTTTCGACCATCATGCACGCTGAACAAATTATCGTGCTGGACGAAGGAAAAATTGTGGGCATTGGAACGCATGAACAACTGCTGCAAAATTGTGTGGAATACCGCGAAATTGCAGAAAGCCAGCTTTCAAAGGAGGAATTGGCATGAAGCACACTGAAAAAAGAAAGCAGCATGGCCTCATAGGCGGACATCAGGGAATGATGCCCGGGGAAAAAGCAAAAAACTTTAAAGGAACCATTGCAAAGCTGCTGAAATATTTGGGGCGTTTTCGTGTTTCGATTGCAATCAGCTTGCTTTTGGCAGCAATGTCCACCATCTTTTTTGTAATAGGCCCTAAAATTGCCGGCAATGCAACCACAAAACTGGCAAAAGGAATTATTGCTCAGCTCACCGGTACAGGTGGCATTGATTTTGTGGCGATTGGGCAAATTATGCTCTTTTTGCTGGGACTGTATCTGCTAAGTAGCGTTTTGGGCGGATTGCAGGGTTGGCTGATGTCTGGAATTGCAACAAAAGTCAGCTATTCCATGCGAAAAGAAATCAGCCAGAAAATCAACCGCTTGCCCTTGTCTTACTTCGACTGTGTGCAGTCGGGTGATGTACTGAGCCGTATCACCAATGATGTGGATACTGTCACCCAAACACTCAACCAGAGTCTTTCCCAAATGGTTACCAACTGTACACAGGTAATTGGCATTTTGATTATGATGCTTTCCATCAGCCTTCCCATAACACTTCTTGCACTGCTGATGCTGCCAATGAGTGCAATCATTGTGGGTGTGGTGGTAAAACAAAGCCAGCCATTGTTTCAAAAACAGCAAAAATATTTGGGCAATGCCAATGGTCATGTGGAAGAAATGTATGGCGCACATCTTGTGGTAAAAGCATTTAATGGTGAGAAAAACAGTATTGATGAATTTGAAAAAATCAATCAAAGTTTGTACGAGTCCGCATGGAAAAGCCAGTTTTTGTCTGGTTTAATGATGCCTTTAATGAACTTTGTGGGAAATCTGGGCTATGTAGGGATTTGTATTTTGGGTGGATTCCTTGCATTGAAAGGTTCCATTGAAGTGGGTGATATTCAGGCTTTTATCCAGTATGTTCGTCAATTTACCCAGCCAATTACTCAAATTGCAAACATTTCCAATGTATTGCAGCAAACGGCTGCCGCTGCGGAACGAGTGTTTGAGTTTTTGGAAGAACCGGAAGAATCTCCTGAGCCAAAACAACCTGTCAGCCCTGAAAATTTGGAGGGTTCTGTATCCTTCAAAAATGTTAAGTTTGGTTATGTTCCGGAAAAAACAATCATCAATGACTTTTCTATTGACATCAAACCGGGTCAGAAAGTCGCTATTGTTGGCCCAACAGGTGCCGGCAAAACAACTATTGTAAAGTTGCTGATGCGTTTTTATGATGTCACCGATGGTGCGGTGTTTATTGATGGGCATAATATTAAAGATTTTACCCGCAATGGCTTGAGAAGTATGTTTGGTATGGTTTTGCAGGATACTTGGCTGTATAACGCCTCTATTATGGAGAATATTCGATATGGTAAGCTGTCTGCAAGCGAAAGTGAAGTGATTGAAGCAGCAAAAGCAGCACAGGTACATCACTTTGTAAAAACTTTGCCGGATGGATACAATATGATGCTGAATGAAGAAGCAAGCAATATCAGTCAGGGACAAAAGCAACTGCTGACCATTGCCCGCACCATTCTGTCTGACCCCCAAATTTTGATTTTGGATGAGGCAACCTCCAGCGTTGATACCAGAACGGAAGTACTGATTCAAAAAGCGATGGACCACTTGATGGAAGGGAGAACCAGCTTTATTATTGCACACCGCTTGTCCACCATTCGGGATGCTGATGTGATTTTGGTAATGAAAAACGGTGATATTGTAGAAACCGGCAATCACCATGAACTTTTGGAAAAAGGCGGTTTCTATGCTGATTTGTACAATAGCCAGTTTGAAGATGTTGGCTGATCATTAGATGATTTAATACAAATTTAGATAAAAATAAGATTTAGTAGTAATAAGTATTACTGGCCTTGTCTGAAAAATATAGATTGTTGTCCTATATCAACCAAATAAATATGGAAGCAAGGTAAACGAAGGACGGGAAAGAGCTGTCGAGTTTATCATATCTGGTTGCAATTCTGCGGAACCATTTGAT
>JAHHUF010000037.1 GCA_020024115.1 Anaerofilum sp. | reverse complement strand
GCTTGTTTTTGGGGAAAGGGGAACCAACGCAATGGTGAAATCTTTTGCAGAAATTCGCTCAGTCAACTCCTGTTCGGAAAGCTGCTGCAAGGAGAAAAACGCAGAAAGTTCTTTTTGTAATAGTTGGTTGGTATTTTCAAAGGCAGCAACAATATCCGGCTGCTGCGGCAACAGAACAGTAATGTTGTTTAGTTTGGTTTGGTTGAGTTGAGAAAGCCCCTGTTGGTATAGTGAAAGAGCATTCCCAAAAGAGGAAACTGCTTTTTCATCATGGGATTTTCCGTTTGGCAGTGGTAAAGCAGAGGGGAGCAATCCGTTTGCTGATTCAAATGTGGACAAAGGCAGTTGTACTGCCAGACTTTGGTAAACAATCTCTGCAATCGCCTGTCGCACAGAAAGATTGCTCAAAGATTCATTTTCGCAGTTAAAAATCAATGCCCAAACAGTATCACTAAACTTTTGTGAGGTATATCCTTGTGGAGGTTCTCCTCGGTATTCAACACCTGTCACAGTATCATTAGACAAAGCATCCAAACCTGTAACAGGATTATGTGGGTCTTGAAGCACAAGACGCAAATTGTTTGCTACACCAGCAGGAGCATTTTTTCGGCGTAGAAAAATGCCTTGGTCTGCCCAGTTATAAAGCTGAAAATCTCCGTTTGTCAATAATTGCTGCTTGGAAAGCCCATAGGAACCCTTTGTGGAACGGAAAAATTCTTCATTGCAGGGCATTGCGCCAGGGGAGCTGAGTTTTGATAAAAAGGTTTCATCTGGGGCAGACAAACGGATGACCACTGTTTTGTCGTCTGGGGCAGAAATGCCAAGAGCAGTGGGAGCCGCACCATTCATTACATCGCTGCTGCCTGCAATTCCCGAAAGCTGCTGTGCATAGGGGGAAAAGGTTTCAGGCAAAAAGACTCGTGTAATTCCGAATACAAAATCCTGTGCAGTGACAGGAATGGGCTTTGCATCTTTTTCATAAGGATAAAAAAAGAGGTCATCTTTCAGATAAAAGGTATAGGTCAGCTTATCCTCAGAGATGGTATAATCTTTGGCAGAGTCTGGAACAGGCTGTCCGTTTTCATCCAGCATCATCAAACCACGGAACAAATGTTCGGCAGAAGTTCGCTCACAAACCGATTGTGCCAATTGAGGGTCGAGACTTTTTGGCATGGAGTCTACCTGCCATGTGAAGGTAATCAACTCCGGTTTTGCACAGGCAGACAGCCCCATTGATAAAAGAGAAATCATGCAGATTATAAGAAAAACAGAAACAAAGCGGCGCACAAGGTGGTGCCTCCTTTCAAACAAGGTGATGCTGCATTATATGCACAAAGTATAACCAAAAGCACGGCGAAAGCCAAAAGACTTCCGCCGTACAAAAAGCAGACTGTAAACAACAGTACAATATCCCTGCAAAATAAAATAATACAATATTGTATTATAAATCAAACAGTAGGTCGCTGTATCCCGGAATTGGCCATGCTTGTTCAGGCATTGCCTCTTCCAACTGGTCAACTGCACAGCGCAGGCGGCTCATTTCCTGTGCCGCCAATGTGCGGAATGCGCAAGCGGTTTCTTTTGCGTCGCCATTGTGGGGAACATTTGCCAGCGATTTGGAAAGCTGGGCAGAAAGCTCAGATACACGGTCAATTAAGGTGGACAGCTTTTTCACAGTAGACAATGCTGCATTACATTCAATCTCCAATGCACGCAGATTTTTGGCAGTTTTTGCAACTTTACCCAATGCTTTGATGGAGGCAGGCAAAATGCTGCGTTCAACCATTTCCAGCAATACAGATGCATCAATGTGAATGGTTTTTGCATAGCTTTCCAGCATGATTTCGTGGCGGCTGCGACATTCAGCAGCAGTGAAAACATGGGTGCGCTCAAACAACCGAATATTTTTTTCTTCCACAAATGCTTCTGCTGCATCCACAGTTGTGGGCAGATTGGGCAGACCACGGCGTTTTGCTTCGTTTGCCCATTCAAAGGAATAGTTGTTTCCGTTGAAAATAATGCGTTTATGCTTTTCGTAAGTTTCTTTTACGATGGAGTATACACAGGCGGATTTATTTTCTGCAGCTTCCAGTTGGTCAGCAAACTGCCGCATAACATCTGCAACAGCTGCACCTAAAACCGCATTTGCCAAACCAATGTTTTGGCTGGAACCAACCATGCGGAACTCGAATTTATTGCCGGTAAAGGCAAAAGGACTGGTGCGGTTGCGGTCGTTGTCGTCCAGCATCAGTAAAGGCAGACTTTTTACACCGGTTAGCAAAGGACAAGGAGTGCTTTTATCAGGAGCATGGCCTTCAGCAATGCCTGCAATTAGCTGTTCCAGTGGGTCGCCCAAAAATACCGAAATGATAGCAGGAGGAGCCTCACCACCGCCCAAACGGAACTCGTTTCCTGGGCAGGTTGCAGACAAACGCAACAGGTCTGCGTATTCGTCAACAGCAGTCAAGACTGCACACAAAGAGATGAGGAAAGGAAGATTTTCAGAGGGGTCATCGCTGGGGTCCAGCAGATTTTTTCCGTTGGAAGTCACCAAACTCCAGTTATTGTGTTTGCCGCTGCCATTGATTCCTGCAAAGGGCTTTTCGTGCAGCAGGCAAGCCATACCATGACGGAGTGCAACCTTTCGCATCAGTTCCATCATAATTTGGTTGTGGTCGCAGGCAATGTTTGCAGTTGCGTAAACGCTGGCAAGCTCATACTGCCCAGGTGCAACCTCATTATGCTCGGTTTTGGCAGGAATTCCCAATGCCCAGAGTTCGTCGTCCAGTTCACGCATAAATGCACGGACACGCTCATTGATAGAACCATAATAATGGTCTTCCATCTCTTGACCTTTGGGTGGTTTTGCACCAATCAGGGTGTGACCTGCAACTTTCAAGTCCAAACGACGGTCAAACAAAGTTTTATCTACCAGAAAATATTCCTGCTCAGCACCAACTGTTGCCTGAATGGAAACAGTTTGGGTGTCGCCCAAAGCACGCAACATCCGCAAACACTGTTTGTTTAATGCCTGATTGGAGCGCAAAACGGGGGTTTTTTGGTCCAGTGCTTCGCCAGTGTAGGCACAAAATGCAGTGGGAATATACAAGGTTGTTCCCAATACGAATGCAGGAGAAGTCGGGTCCCATGTGGTGTAGCCTCTTGCTTCAAAGGTGGCACGCAGGCCGCCGGAAGGAAAGCTGGAAGCATCGCTTTCACCTTTGGAAAGCATCTTGCCGTTGAATTTGATGATAGGGCTGCCTGCATTGGTGCCGTCAATAAAGCTGTCATGCTTGCCGCTGCCAATGCCTGTCATAGGGCTGAACCAGTGGATATAGTGGGTTGCACCCAGTTCAATTGCCCATGTTTTCATTGTATCTGCAACTGCATCTGCAACTTTTGGGTCCCATTCGCAGCCGTCGTCACGAATACGGCGGATACTTTCATATATATCCAACGGAAGCCGTTGGCGCATCACTCTGTCATCAAAGGCGTTACAGCCAAAATGGCCGAAATGTTCTGCGTTATTGCTCAAAATGGTTCCTCCTCTTTGTGGGTGTGTATCAATAAACCTTTCAATATTGTATCATGCACAGCTTTTGTGTACAACTGGAGTATCTGCCAAACTTCGCAGATTTTCGTAAAAATTTTTATATCAAGATTTCAAAGAATCTCGCAAATAAAAGCACAATCTGTCTTGCGGATTGAAACAGTAGAGGGTTTCGGGTATAATAAAACAGGTTGACTGTGAAAATAGGAACTATTTAAAATAGGGGCTATTTGCTGAAAATATAATAATGAGAGCAGGGGTTTTTATGGAACAACAGGTTTTGCAGCTGAAAGAAATGGTACAAGGCAAAAAGGTTGCTTTTATTGGTGCAGGTGTCAGCCATAAAGCACTGATTGAACTGTTTTGCCAATTGGGAGCAATTGTCACCTTGTACGATAAAAAGAAATCAATTGATGAATTTGGCGATTATGCTGCAGTATTGAAAAAATATAATGTTCAGTTGAGCCTTGGAGAAGACTATATGCAGGGATTTACAGGGCAGGATATGATTTTGCGAACCCCGGGGTTTGAATACTTTACCCCCCAATTGCAGCAGGCAAAACAAAACGGTGTCAAGGTGACCAGTGAAATGGAACTGTTTTTCGAGCTTTGCCCTTGCCCCAAAATTGCGGTGACAGGGTCTGACGGAAAAACTACCACCACCAGCCTGATTGCAGCCATGCTGACCCAACAGGGAAAAACGGTTCATTTGGGCGGAAACATTGGCAGAGCTTTGCTACCCATCGTGGGAGAAATTCAGCCACAGGATGTTGCAGTGGTGGAGTTGTCCAGCTTTCAGCTTATCAGTATGGACAAAAGCCCTGAAATCGCAGTTGTTACCAATGTAACTCCCAACCATCTTGACCATCACAAAGATATGCAGGAGTATATTGATGCCAAACGAAATATTTTGCTGCATCAATCTAAAACAGGTAAAGCGGTTTTGGGCTATGAAAATGAAATTTCCCACAAAATGCAGCAGGATGTGCAAGGGGAGTTCTGTTGGTTTACTCGTTTGAGCAAAATTGAAAATGGTGCATTTTTGCGAGAAGATGGGATGCTCTGCATGGCAAAAGATGGGGAAGTTATTCCGGTGCTACACAAAGATGAAGTCCGCTTGCGTGGTTTGCACAATATTGAAAATCTCTTGGCAGCTACCGCAGCGGTTTGGGGGTTGGTGTTAGTGGAAAATATTGCAAAGGTAGCCAGAACTTTTGCAGGGGTGGAACATCGCATTGAGCCTGTCCGACTGCTGAATGGTGTGCAGTGGTACAATGATTCCATTGCATCCAGCCCCACCCGAACCATTGCAGGGCTGAAAAGTTTTGCACAAAAAATCATCATCATTGCAGGTGGGTATGACAAACATATTCCATACGAACCTCTTGCACCCGAAATTCTGGAGCATGTCAAGGTGCTAATTTTGATGGGAGATACCGGGCCTATCATTGAAAAAGCAGTGCGAAATTGCAAAGGATTTGAGCAGAGCAGTCTGGTGATTGAACACGCAGAGGATATGCAGCAAGCAGTTGAAATTGCAAACAGAATTGCAAAAAGCGGCGATATTGTGTCGCTTTCTCCTGCATCAGCCAGCTTTGACAAATACCCTAATTTTGAGGTGCGTGGCAGACATTTTAAGGAGATTGTAAACAGTTTATGATTTGCAGTGTAAATGCTAACAATCATTCTCAATTTCTGACCTATACAAAAGAATTGCCCGCAGTGGGGGCAATTTTGCAAACAAATAGCAGTTTGTTTTTGGAAAAACACGCTTTGATGCAGTTTTATTTGTGTGAACAGGGTTCGTTGATGATAAAAGGCAGCAATGCAACCTTAGCAGGCAGGGCTGACCCGGAAGAATTAGCATCTATGCTGGAGTTTTTAGGGATTTTTTCTTTGAAAAGTTTGGATACAGTTCCAGATGGGTGGAATGTGTGTGGAACCTCTCTTGTTATGCAGTATGCCCCGCCAGACCCAAAAATAAAGCTGCCCTCTATGGTGAGCATTGAACAGTCACCGTCAATGTCAGATATTCTGCAAATTGTGGCGCAAGTGGGAATTGTGGCACAGGCTGCGGAAAATTTTTATTCCGAAACCTGCACCAAAAGAAACCATCAGAAAGCAGAAATTTGGACAGCATATTTGCAGAGAAAACCGATGGCAACGGCTGGAGCTTATGCTATCACCGGAACAGAGGCATATTTGGCAGGGGTGGTGACTTTGCCGGAATTTCGCAGACAAGGGATTGCAGGGGGATTGTGCAGCAAACTTGCAGAACATTTTCATCAACAAGGCAAAAGAGTCACTTTGATGTGTGACCCTGAAAAAGAAAAATTTTATAAAAAGATGGGATTTTTTACAGTTCAAAGGCTTTTGATAAGCTGCAAACAGGAATAAAGGAGAAAATTGTATAATTCAGGAATTTTTTGATATTTGTCCCGAACTTTTGGAACTGGACAAAAAAGCAATGGAATTGTGTAAATCGGAGTTTGAAAAAATTGAGGAAATTCAGCAGTACAACCAACTGAAAATGCTGAAAGCCTTTACAGAGTGCCATGTATCGTCCACACATTTGGTGGGCAGCACAGGATATGGCTATGATGACGCAGGCAGAGAAAAGCTGGACGAAGTATTTGCCAAGGTTGTAGGGGCAGAAGATGCCCTTTGCCGCAGCCATTTTTTGTCCGGCACCCACGCTTTGACAGTGGCGCTGTTTGGCTTGCTGCGGATGGGGGATACATTGCTGGCTGCAACCGGTCGCCCCTATGATACATTGGAAGGGGTTATCGGTCTGAACGGCACTGACAAAAATGGATATGGAAGTTTGACAGAGTATGGTGTAAAATATGATGAAGCCCCCTTGCTGCAAGATGGACAGCCAAACTATGATTTGATTGCCCAAAAAGCAGCCCATGCCACCGTTTGTCACATTCAGCGCAGCCGCGGATACTCAAACCGTCCAGCTTTTGATTTGGCAACCATTCAAAAAGTGGTTGAAACTGCAAAAGCTGCTAACCCTGACATTGTGGTGATGGTTGACAACTGCTATGGTGAGTTTACCCAAAAAGCAGAGCCTGTTGCAGTGGGTGCAGACCTGATTGTGGGCAGTCTAATTAAGAACCCTGGTGGTGGCATTGCTCCTACTGGTGGTTATATTGCAGGCAAAAAAGAACTGGTGGAAAAATGTTCCCATCGTCTGACCTGTCCGGGCACCGGCAGAGAATTGGGCTGTACTTTGGATGCACTGCGTCAGATGTATCTGGGCTTGTACTATGCTCCTGGTGTCACCGCTGAGGCAATCAAAACCAGCATTTATGCAAGCTGTTTGTTTGAACTGCTGGGATACGAGACAACCCCCCACTATCAGGCAAACCGTAATGACATCATCACAAGCGTTGAAACTAAAAGCGCAGAAGCCTTGTGTGCATTGTGTCAGGGAATCCAAGCAGGCAGCCCGGTTGACAGCTTTGTCAGCCCAGAACCCTATGGAATGCCTGGCTATACCGATGAAGTGATTATGGCAGCAGGAGCATTTACATTGGGCAGCAGCATTGAACTGAGCTGTGATGCACCTGTGCGAGAGCCATATACAGCGTATTTACAGGGTGGTTTGAATTTTGCAGGTAGCCGTGCAGGAGTTTTGCTGGGAATTCAAAAAGCATTTTTTACTAAATGAGGAAATGTTACGCCGTTTGATTTTAAAAAAGAGTATAAACAATTTTATTAACCAAAAGACTTCACCATGAAATTTATTTGTCTGCCTCCGGAAAAATGGAAAACAATCATTCGGCATCCAATCAAAAAGAAAGCATAAAAATTTGTTTGATAGATAAAAAACAGCGATGGAACTTCAAATTCCATCGCTGTTTTGTTGCTTTATGGTGAAAATCAGGTGCGTGCCAAGCCGTCTACATGTAAAACTACACCAGTGATATAGCTTGCCATGTCGCTTGCCAAAAATACAAAAGCGTTTGCAACTTCTTCAGGCTGGCCAATTCTGCCCAAAGGAATGGAAGCAGCCAGTGCATCAATATATTGCTTTGGAACAGCACGCATCATGTCAGTGTCGGTGATGCCAGGAGCAACTGCATTGACACGGATACCATCTTTGCCCAACTCACGAGCCAGAGAAAGAGTGAAACCGTTTACAGCAAATTTACTGGTGGGGTATGCAATGCCGCTGGGCTGTCCATACAGAGAAACCATGGAACTGGTGTTGAGGATAACACCGCTTTTTTGTGCCTGCATATAGGGAGCAGCTGCATGAGAGCAGGTGAAAATACCCTTAACATTCAAATCCATTACACGGTCAAAGGCATCCTGTGTGTAGTCTGCAAAGCTGGTAGAATCCGAAACACCGGCATTGTTGACAAGAATGTCGATTCTGCCATGAGTTTTTACAATTTCTTCAAAAGCTGCTGAAACTTCTTTCAGATTGGTTAAATCAGGAGAAATTCCAAATACTTTTGCTTCTGCGTTCTCTGCTTTTATCTGTTCCACTGCTTTTTGAGCACTTTCGGGGCGAGAACCGCTCAAAATAACAGTTGCACCTTCTTTCAGAAATGCCTGTACAGTCGCCAGACCAATTCCCCGTGTACCACCTGTAACCACTGCAACCTTGTCTTTTAAAAGCATAAAAAAACCTCCTTTAATATAAGAACATATCGTTCTAAAAAATCAAATTGAAATTAGCATATATCTCAACGGTTAACATAATTCAGATATATTTTGGTAAGTTTCATATAAATTTGCTTAATATAAGAATAACACATTTGGAAATAAAGTGATAGTGGTAAAAACAACAAAATAAATGATTTTTTGTGAAAGTTATTTGAATCAAACAAAATCAGAAGTTTTTTGAAAAATATGCACATCAAATTCAATCTGCAAGTCCAATTGCTCCCGTTCAAACAGCTTTTCTTTGCCCTCTTGAGATGTTTTCCAGCAATAGGGGGTCATCTGGAACAAATCTTGAATCTGCTGAGAAGATGTCAAATGAATGGTTTGGGATACGGTTTCTACTTTTTGCAATGTAAACCCATCATAGGCAATTTGCTGGCGTTTGTTTTGATAGGGGGTGGGATATAGAATTTCTTTCATTTCCCACAAATGCAGTGGGGCAGGCACAACATAAAGCAGCGTTCCGCCCTTTTTCAATACACGGGAAAATTCCTGCTGTGCCATTGGGGAAAAGCAGTTGACAATCAAATCAACAGAATTGTTTGTTAAAGGTAAATGATAGCAGGAAGCCACTGCAAATTCTGCCTGAGGCAGTCGTTTTGCAGCATACTTTAAAGCAAATTTGGAAATATCAATGCCTGCAACATGAATGTTGGAATATTGCTCTGTTAGTTTTTGATAAATTCCCACAGTATAATATCCTTCACCACAGCCAGAGTCCAAAATCTGCATCCCAGAAAATCCGGTTTCGCAAGCAAGTTTTTGCAAAAGTGCAAGCAATGGTGCATAAAAACCTTGCGACAAAAAGCGATTGCGGGCAGTACACATGGTTTTGTCATCACCGGGCAGTTTTGAATGTTTTTTATTGGCAGGCAAAAGGTGAACATATCCAGCAGAAGAACGGTCAAAACGATGTCCTTTTGGACAGCTCAGCCCTTGCTCAAAGCTGGCAAGCTGGCTGCCGCAGACAGGGCAGAGAAAAATACTTTTGGGCAAAATATTCAGCTCCTTTTGAATGTTTGAATCTTGTTTTTATTATACGGTAAAAGTAAGGGACAGGGCAAGGGATAGAGCATAAATCTTTGAGGTGTCTGCATATTCTTGAATAGGCTGAAAGAAAGGATATGGAAAACTATGCACAATGAATTGGGAGCAGCACCAGGGCGAAATCTTCGGCTTCGGGCAAGAGTGGTGGCTGCACTGTTTGCAATTGGCTGTTTTGGGGTGCTGACTGCACAGCTTTACCGCATTCAGTTTGTAAATAGGGATTTTTATGCACAGCGTGCAGCAGGGCAGCAGCTACGGGGAATTGATGTGCATGCTGCCCGTGGAAGTATTTATGATTCCAATCTGGAGCCTTTGGCAGTTTCTTCAACCGCTTGGACAATTCGTGCTGTACCCAGAGAAATGGCAGACGAAGCTGTTCCACAAGCGGCACAAGCATTGGCAGAAATTTTGGAACTTGACCAGCAGAAAGTTTTTGACAAGCTGAACGACCGCAAAAGCAATGATAAATTACTGAAACGGCAGGTGGACAAAGAAACAGCCGATAAGGTGCGGGAGTGGTGTGTTCAAACGAAAACAAAAGGAATTTTGATTTTGGAGGACAGCAAGCGATACTATCCTCAAGGAAATTTCGGCGGCAGTATTTTGGGGTTTACGAATGTAGATGGCGATGGTGTTTCAGGGTTGGAATTGCAATACAACAGCATTTTAAAGGGAACAGACGGAATGTTGCTTGCAGCAAAAAATGCTTGGGGATACCCTTTGCCTGATTTTTATGAAACCCTTACAGCCCCCAAACAGGGCAGCAGCCTTGTTTTGACCATTGATAAAAATATTCAAGGTTTTTTGGAGAATCATCTGACCCGTGCAGCACAAGAATATAACTTGACTGCGAGAGCGGTTGGTATTGTGATGGATGTCAATACAGGGGCGATTTTGGCAATGAGTACCAAACCTGATTATGACCCAAATCAGCCCAGAATAATTGCAGACCCACAGGAAAAAGCACGCATTGATGCTTTGGAAGGGGAAGAACGCAAACAAGCTCTTGCCACTGCACAGCAAACACAATGGAGAAATAAAGCAGTCAGCGATTTGTATGAACCAGGTTCGGTTTTTAAATTGGTAACAGCTTCTGCCGCTTTAGACAGCGGTGCAGTCTCCCGAAACAGTGTGTTTGAGTGTAAAGGCAGCATTAAAGTGTCAGGAACAACCTTTCGATGTGCCAATGGGCGTGTGCATGGGTCACAAAATATTGCAGATGCTCTGATGCATTCCTGCAACCCGTCTTTTATTCAAATTGGTGCTGCATTAGGAAATCAACGGTTTTACGATTATTTTGAAGGATTTGGTTTGACAAAAGCAACAGGTATTGACCTACCGGCAGAACCCAAAAAAAGTGAATACTATACCGCCGAGCGGATGGGCCCTGTGGAATTGGCAAGCTGCAGTTTTGGTCAGAGCAGCAAAATCACACCCATTCAGATGATTACAGCCGTTTCAGCAGCAGTTAATGGGGGAAAGCTGATGCAGCCATATCTGGTGAGTGCTGTTTTGGACGACAAAGGAAGTGTCATAAAAAGCATACAGCCAGAGGTGAAACGACAGGTTATTTCACAGCAAACCAGCGACCAAATGCGTGAAATGATGAAATATACAGTGGATTCTGGCCCAGGAAAAAATGCCTATGTGGCAGGCTTTCGGGTAGGGGGGAAATCAGGAACCAGCCAAAAATTGGACTCTGCTGATAGTTCTGCCCGTATTGCCAGCTTTGTGGGGATTGCACCTGCGGATAATCCCCAAATTGCCGTTTTGGTGGTTTTAGATGAGCCGCATACATTCACCGCCGCAGGTGGTACATTGGCAGCTCCGGTGGTGGGAAAAGTAATTCGGGACACCTTGCAGTATATGGAAACACCTGCAATTTATACAGAAGAAGAAAAGAAGAAAATGGATGTGACAGTTCCCAATATTGTAGGGCGAGGACGCTTTGATGCAAGCAATGAATTGGAATACAGTGGTTTGAATTGCAGCACCAGAGGAAATGGGGAAAAAGTTATCAAGCAATACCCCGCAGCAGGAGAAGTTCTGCCAAGAGGAAGTACAGTTGTGATGTATACCGAAGAAACAGAGCCAACAATGGCAACTGTGCCGCCTTTGGAGGGGCTTTCTTTGGAAGAAGTGCAGCAGACTTTGCGGCAGGCAGGGCTGAATTTGAATGCAACAGGAGCAGCCGAAAAATCAGATGTAAAAGCGGTATCACAAAACGCAAATGCAGGTACAGTTTTGCCACAGGGAAGCTGTATTGAAGTGGAGTTTTATGATTCGCAGGTTCCAGAAGATTGAGAAAAACAACACAAAAAGCGGAAAACAAGTTCGGCTTGCTTTCCGCTTTTATTGTGCCATAAATTAAACAGGTAATGTTTGAAACCAGAAGGTGCTGCCTTCGCTAACTGTACTTTCCACACCAAAATGGAAGGAATGGCTTTGCAGAATTGCTTTTGTAATGGAAAGCCCCAAACCTGTGCCGATTTTTCCTGCATCTTTTCGGCTGCGATAATATTTGTCAAAAATATAGGGCAAATCTTCTTTTGCAATGCCGCAGCCATGGTCAGAAATTTCTACACGACAGGAACCGTCCGGCATTGGAATTGCAGCAATTTTCAGCCAGCCATCTTCGCCAATGTGGTGCAAAGCATTGCCCAGCAGGTTGTGCAGCACGCGCTCCAACATTGCAGGGTCAGCGTATGTCATGCAAAGTTCATCTGTTTCCACAACAAGAGTATAATTGTTGGTTTGACAGATATTTTCGTATCGCACAGCCACTTCCTCGCAAAGTTGTGCAAGGTCAAAGTTTACTTTTTGTGGTTTTTCGGTTCCGCTGCCAATCTTGGAAAGTTCCATAACGCTGTTCACCAAACCGCTTAAACGGTCGGTTTCGTTGACAATAACTGTTAGCTGGTTGTTCCGCTTTTCAGGGTCTTCTCCCGTTAAATCACGAATGGTCTCTGCATAGCCTTTAATCAAAGTCAACGGTGTTCTTAAATCGTGGCTGATATTTGCAATCAAATCCTGTTGAAGCTGGGTGGAACGAGCAACCTCACTGACCATAAAATTGAAATTATTGGCAAGGTCTGCAATCTCATCTTCGCCGTCTACATACACACGCACATTATAGTTGCCGTGTGCCATCTCTTTGGTAGCATTGGATACTTTGGTTAGTTCACGGGTGAACAAGGTGCTGAAAATCCATGCACCACCTAAGCTAACAGCCAAAAGCCCCAAAGCCACCCATGCCATTTGCTTGGACAAAACAGCAGCAGCTTGTGGAATACGGGCAAGGTCAGCACTGATAAGCACAACATAATTGCCGTCAGAAGAAAGACGCCCCATTGTGATTTGTTTTGCTCCTGTTTTTGGATTTTCAAAGGATTGTGTCACCTGTTTTTCTTGGATGGTGCGAAGACGCATTTGCTGCACCAGTTCAGCATCAATGGAAAAAGTGCCGTTTTGGTCTGAGGAAATCAACTTTCCCTCGTGCAGCAGGCAAGTGCTGGCAAGAGCCTCAAAATGAACGATTTTTGTGCCGTTCAAGGTGGAAATTTCAATACATCTTCCAGAGGTGTCCAGTTCTCCGTTGTGTACCTGACGGTTTAACTCCGTAGCAAATTCTCTGCTCATATATGGAACCCCCAACCAGTTCGGTGTGGTAATGGGGTAGTCTGCATGGTCAATGGTGGTGATTAGCCGATTTAATGTATCAGCTAAATCATGACGAATTTGTCGGTTATAGGATGGTTCCAACAAATAGACGGATAAAAAGTAAACAACAATCAAAAGAGTGGTGCAAATGAGAAAAACAAAGGTCATAAGTTTATAACGAAAAGAACAGCGAAATTGATGTTTCATAGCTTTACCTGTTTTCCGGTTTGTCAAAGCAGAATAATTTCTTTTGAACAACCAATATATTTTATGTCTGCTGAAAATTTGCAGCAAACAATGAAAGCATCGCCTGACTGCCAAACCCGGCAGTACAATCCCATGCTTTACAAAAGAAAAAATCAGGGGCTATCGGAAAAGTCAGAATTTTTATCAACTTCTTCGTTTTCCGATATGCCCTGAAAATTATTTTGCATCAGGAGAAAATTTGTATCCAACACCCCAGACAGTCACAATATCAGTGCGATGGCTGCCCAAATGGCTGCGCAGCATTTTAATGTGTGTGTCAACTGTACGGTCTTCACCAAAATAATCATAGTTCCAAACCTGCTGCAAAATCTTCTCGCGGGAAAGTGCAATGCCGCGGTTGCTTACCAGATAAACCAAAAGGTCAAATTCCTTCGGAGTGAGAGGGGATTCTTCCCCTGCAATTTTTACTGAATGGCTGGGGACATCAATCACCAAATCGCCAAAGGTATAGCTTTGACCATCGGACGGAGTGCGGGGCATGGTGCGGGACAAAACAGCTTTCACCCGCGCCACCAGTTCACGAGGACTGAATGGCTTTACCACATAATCATCTGCACCATTTTCCAATCCCGCCAGCTTATCATATTCTTCGCCCCGTGCAGTTAGCATGATAACGGGGGTTGTTATTTTGCGGTTGCGCATTTCACGCAGACAGGTCATGCCGTCTATAAAGGGCATCATAATGTCCAAAATTACAAGGTCAATGCCGCCCTGCCCCACACGCGCCAATGCAGACGAGCCATCGGCTGCTTCTGTGCAGGAAAATCCCTCATGGGAAAGATGTTCTTTTATCATTTCACGAATCAAAGGTTCGTCATCTACAATTAAAATGTTTGCCATAAAACAACCTCCACATCAAACAAATTGAAGTATCAAATTCATATAAACACTTAAAAATAGCGTGAGCAAATAATTGAAATAGTGGATATAATACCTATTATGGTATAATTTTTATATTACCCTGTAAATATGGCGGAAATGTGAAAAACTCAAGAATATTACAAGAAGAAATTGCCCGAAAATTTTTTCAGGTACTTGACTTGAAGAAAAAGGTGGGATAAAATCGTGTTATAATAACAATATAATCTCCAAAAAACAATAAAGATACGAAAAAAGACAAAATGGAACACATTATTTTGTTTGGAATTTGTCTGTTGGTTTCTATCAATCGGAATAAAAGTCACCAAAACAAAACACACTTTGTTTTGTGATGTTGTATGGAAAAATAACAGAGGGAGGAGATAGAATGAAATTGGCAGCTTTGGTTGCTATGACAGCATCCGCAGTTGCGGTTTGGCTGCTGGCACCTGGCAGAAGCACCCACCAGCAACGGAATCCTTTTTGGAAATTGAATATTGCACATCGTGGATTGCACACCAAAGATAAATCCGTGCCTGAAAATAGCTTGGCTGCTTTTGAGGCAGCAGAGCAGGCTGGCTATGGAATTGAACTGGATGTGCAGCTTTCAAATGATGGAACTGTGGTGGTGTTCCATGATGATGCACTGATGCGTGTTTGCGGACAAAAGGGGAGAGTGCGCTCTTTCACTTTTGAACAATTAAACAAAATGTCTTTATGTGGCACAGAGCAAACAATTCCTTCCTTGCAACAGGTGCTGAACCATTTGCAAGGAAAAGCACCTTTGGTGGTGGAATTGAAAAGTGGAAACAAAAACATTGAGCTGTGCCAAAAAACATTGGAATTGATGCGTACATACAGCGGTGCATGGTGTGTGGAAAGTTTTGACCCTCGAATTGTGGCATGGTTTCGGAAAAACGCGCCAGATGTGCTGCGTGGGCAGTTGGCAGATTGCCCGCAGTCTTTTAAAGAATGGGGGCCTATGGCCGCTATGATTATGGGGCATCTGTTGGGCAACTGCATTGCACGCCCGCAGTTTGTTGCATGGGGGCATGGAAAAAAAACGTTGAGTGTGCGTTTTTGCGAAAAAATGGGAGCTATGAAAATGCGTTGGACCGTTCGCCCTGAAGACGAACGCAAAGATTTGGAAGGAGAATACGATGGCATTATTTTTGAATATGAAATTCCCCAAACAAGGTATCATTAAAGCAACAGCAGCAATCACAGCGGTTTCGATG
>JAHHUF010000036.1 GCA_020024115.1 Anaerofilum sp. | reverse complement strand
CTGGAGACGGCCTGGGAAGATAGGTAGGTGCTGGCTTTCTCTTTTTTTATTTGTAATAATAACCCCTGTTTTTGTATTTCTCAAATGAGTACAGAAACAGGGGTTTTGTATTATACTTTATTGAATGTTTTTAAAACAAGAAAAAAGTGAATCAAGAAGATGAGTTTTATATGTAATTTAAGTTTTAATTTAATATAAATGGGATGATTTTTATACTAAAAGGAATACCAAACAAACAGTATATACCAAAGTTTAAGAAATTTATGGTTGAAACAATGTGAAAAGAAAGTCTTCCAGCGTAGTTGAACTGGAGTATAATTGCTGAAATAAATTGCCAAAATCTGTCTCTAAATCATAAAACAGTAGAGAAACATATAAAAAAATTGGGTTTCGTTTGATGTGTCAGTATGAAGAAATATCTATCCCAATCTCCTATAATAAGGCTTTCATGCTGACAAGCAAAATCAGAATTTGTAGAAAAACTTTATTTTTCACCGATTCTTGATTTGCGTAGCAACAATTTGGTCAGCCATACGGTTTCGGTCAGACCTGTTCTCGGTATGGTGACATCTATTTTGGACAATACCTTTGAACAAATATCGAATGAAACCAATTTAATTCTTTACTCAGACTAAGGTTGAGCTTATCGGCACAAGCAATAACAGAAAATGTTTAAAGACAAAGAGATTTAACAACATGAGTCAGAAAGGGAACTGTTTGGACAATGCTATGATTGAGAATTTTTAGGACTTCTGAAAAGTGAATTGATCTATCTGCACGAATTTGAGTCAGTGGAATTCTTCAAACAGGAACTTATTGAATGTTTGGATTACTACAGCAAACAAATGCAGGTAAAGTGAAAGGACTTGCCATCTGCTCTACATAAACAACAAGCCCTTTCGGTAGATTGAACAGTTTTTATTTCAAAATATTGTCTAACTTTTTGAGATCACTTCAGCAATTTCACTCAGGGACAATCTTCTATATAAGTCTGTTACAAATGATTGACAGCTTATGTCTTCGTAAAACCATAGCAATCAATCTCTGACATTTGAACAAATCCTAATAATTGATGCGTTTTCGATATGTTATTAGCGGCTGATGTAATCTGCCAAACCAGTCTTAAAAGGCTCTAACTCAGCCGGCGATTCCAGTTACAACAGGTTATAGTAAATTGCTGATAGAACAAGGATATTAGTGATGACAAGACCATTTTCCATAAGTCAACGCTTGCACAGGTTGTATTCCAAAAGATAGTGTGTTTTGGTTTCTTGAACGATCTTGAAGCCGAGTCGCTGATATAGTTGTTGTGCTTTTGTATTTCCTTTGAAACAGCCGGTTTTAAGAAATAAACCATATGTGTTCGCTTTCTCTATCAATTCTTTGATAACAGCTGAGCCGATTCCACTGCCACGAACAGAGGGCAACAGGTGAAACTCACAAAGTAGAATGATATTCGATTGCTCTGCTATTTGCAAAAATCCGACAAATTCATTATTTACTTCAATTATGCTGAAATGGTGTATTTTCTCAAAGGATTCATCAAAATCATTTGCTTGATAGGACTCATCCCAACCCCAAATCGGTTCAACATAGGGACGAATAGATGAAGTAAACAGTTCATATATGTTTGTTTTATCTGTAGACAGAGCGTTGCGAATTTGGTAATCCATCATTCAAACCTCCAAACGAAAGTGTTTCTAATCTGACCGTTGAAAGTGGTAAAGATTACCCAAAAGGATAAGTGGCAGGCGTCAGAAGGGAGTTCTAAAAGATAGGCTGAAGCGACTCTGAATTATTTGTGTAGGTTGTCCAGATCTCGCTGGTGTAAAGTTAGGGGCAATCTCAAATTCTGTGTAAATACCAATTTATTGAATGGTCATTTTCTTTATTGCAGTGATTCGTTTTGAAATTTCATCGAATATCTATTTGATGGAGCCTGTATCTTGGCTGACAATCCAAACAATGAAAATTTATTCAAATTATAAAAAAGTATCGCAATTATTTCTTTTGCAAAATGAGAGAATCTGCTGTAGTTTCATCAATTCCTCTTGCCTTTGCACTATACTCACAGCCACAGTATTCCTGACGGTACAGATGATGTTCCTCTGAAAGCACTAGGCTGCGTTTATATCCCTCTTTTTTCTTAAAATCACTCATCAGCCATTTTACATTGTGTTTTTTTTCTAACTCTAAGCCAATGGTATTTAAACGAGCAGCATCTTTGTGTGGGCTGATGGACAGAGTGGAACAAAACCAATCATAGCCATGCTCACTGGCATAAACGGCAGCTTGTTCCAATCGCAAACGATAGCATACAGTGCAGCGGTTGCCGCGTTCTGGCTCATCTTCAAGCCCGGTAATTGCATCATAAAATTCGGAAGAATCATAAGGAAGTTCAATCAGTTCGATGGTTCCATCACCTTCCATTTGCTGCAAAAAGCGTGCAAGTTCTTTACCACGCCGATGATATTCTGCTTCGGGCCAAATATTGGGATTGTAATATAATACACCCAAATCAAATATTTTACGCAATTGTTCCAACACAGCACTGGAACATGGCCCACAGCAAGCATGAAGCAGCAATTTTGGGCGAGTGTTTGATTGTTGTAACAAAGAAAGAGTGTTTTCCATTTCTTTATACCAATTGATAGCATTTGCCATAAAAGTAATGTCCTTTCAATGGAGCAAAGGAGTGACAGTATTTGTGGTTTTTTGCATAGATTTTGCAACCTGTTCAAACCTGCAACACACTTTTGTCATAATCCGTTGCTATAATATAATTGTACTCAAGAAAAGGGAAGTTCCCCTTTTCAAAGGAATAACATAATAGAAGATGTAGTTCCACAAAAAGCATTTGATGGCAAAAAAGCCAAAATGTCCGAAGAAAAGCCTTCGGTGAGTGATATATGCGTGCAGAGGAAATATCCCTGCAAGGCATCTCCGCTGTTCCGTTCTCTGGCATCCTTTGGAGACAAAGGAATGAACGGACAGACCAAAAATAATTTCGCTGCTGCGAATTTTTATATCAAGCAATAACTCGCAAAGAGAGAATCTTGGCGAGTTTTGTTTTTTTATTTTGGGAAGGTTTACTTTTTTGCTTCAAATGTGGTATCATAAAAATATGTGAGCAGAAATTGAAGAAAGAAAGAAAGTGATATATATGACACAAGAAAAAATCCAACGAATTAATCAGCTTGCTAAAAAAAGCCGTACGGAGCAAGGGCTGACCCCCGAGGAAAAACAGGAACAAGCAGCTTTGCGAAAAGAATATATTGAATCTATGAAACAAAGCCTAAAAAGTCAGTTGGATGCCAGCGTGGTTGTGCGTCCGGATGGAACATCCTACAAGTTAACACAAAAAAGCTAAACTGATTGTTTGTTAATACACAAAATAAGGCTTTCTTTTGATAGTATAGCATAGTTTGGTGTAAGAGGGAAGTTTTCATTATGACTGATTTTTTGCTGAAACAATTTGTATCAGGGTACCCCAACATACAAAATTTACAGGTGAGAACTCGTTGTGGAAATTTGGCAAGTATTGTGGGAATTGTCTGCAATTTATTTTTGTGTGGATTCAAATTTTTTGCAGGGATTATAAGTGGAAGTGTTGCCATTTCGGCAGATGCAGTAAACAACCTTGCAGATGCGTCCTCAAGCATTATTACGCTGCTGGGATTTCGCATGGCGGCAAAGCCAGCAGATGCAGAACACCCCTACGGACATGGCAGAACAGAGTACCTTTCGGGCTTGGCTGTCAGTGTTATGGTTTTGATGATTGGCTTAGAACTGATTAAGAGCAGTATTGAAAAAATTCGTTTTCCTCAGCCACTTTTGGCAGGAATTGTACCAGTTGTTATTTTGGCAGTTTCCATTTTTGTGAAATTGTGGCTAGCAGCATTCAATCGGAAAGTTGGAAAAATGATAGAATCCTCTGCATTGGAAACAACCGCAGCAGATAGCCGAAATGATGTTATCAGCACATCGGCAGTATTGGCAGCAACCGTATTGCAGATGTTGTTTCATTGGAAACTGGATGGTTGGATGGGGTTTGTTGTTGCAATTTTTATTTTATACAGTGGCTGGGGATTGGTCAAAGATGCAGTTGCACCGTTGCTGGGGCAAGCCCCAAACCCCGCCTTGGTAAAGCATATTATGGAAGTTACACGCAGCTATCCCGGTGTGTTGGGAATCCATGATTTGTTGGTACATGACTATGGCCCAGGCAGACAGTTTGCAAGTTTACATGTAGAAATGGCAGCCGATACAGATGTAATCAAAAGCCATGACATTATTGACCAAATTGAACGGTATTTTTTGAATGAGGATAAGATTCATGTTATCATTCATTATGACCCTGTTGTTAGTGATAACGGCGAAAGACAGCAAATTAAAGAATATTTTTCAAAGGAAATAAAAAATATTGACCCCAGATTGACTTTGCATGATTTGCGTATGGTTTTAGGTGAAACACAAACCAATTTGATTTTTGATGTGGTAACCCCCCATGATTTTGAAATGCAGGATTGTCGATTGAAATCAGAAATTCAAAAAATTGCCAGCCAAAAAAATCAAAAATGGCATTGTGTTGTTACAGTGGAACACAGCTATGTATAAAAAAGGCTGACACAAATACTAATGCCAAATAAGAAAGTAATTTAGGAAACACAGAAACCCAAAACGGAGTGTGTCAAATTTCGACACACTCCGTTTTTAGGTTACATAACTGCCCGAAAAACTGGAATAAGACTAACAGATTTCTTTGGCAGGTGTATGAAATACCGCCAATATGGTCGGCAGTTACTTTATTTGTGTTCCGATATGCTTATCTTTTCGCCATTGAGGAACATCACCATCATCGCCCCAATATTCATCCATGCAGGCAATTTTATCATCGCTCAACTGGATAAAGGAAGTGCAGTGGCAGGAAATTTTACCATCTGTACTGTACACATGGGTAGCTACAACAAGCATATTCTGCGTTTGTGTTATTTTTTCGATTTCACCTGTCCAATTACCCGGGTATTCACAGTTGGCTCGAATGTACTCTTCCACAGTGAAATGCTCATTGGTGTTATGCCAGTTAATATAGGCATCCGAGTGAAAAAATGCACGAATCTTAGCAGCATCCTGTTGCAGAACAGCTGTAATAAAATCATAAATGTCCATTACAATTACTCCTTGCTGATTGATTCTGTCTGTTCGGAATATTTTAGTCGATTTGCTATGAATTACAATAAAGGCGAGAACGGAAAGCAATGCCGTTTCTCTGTGCCGCCTTTACAAGCATACCATTTTTACTCCTTCAAAAGCAGAAATGATACAATCATTAGGAGCAGACTCCTACAACCTTTGGGGAAACACTTCCTTATCTGGCGTATACAAATGTGTCAGCCTTTGTTTAACATTTTTCAGAAAGAGTGAAATGAGAAATGTTTGAAAACGCAGATATTTTTCAACAGACTGAAGTCTTGCTTTAGAGCAGGGCTTTTTTATTTTGCTACTTCTGGATAGCTGTCTAAATCCTCAGGAAAGTCAATTGAAACAGATTTTCCAGGGTTAATCACTTTCAGTTCCACTTTCATGTTGCTGTTTGATGTATCACTTGAGTCTAATGCAATATCAGAGGAAAAAACAATAGACTCTAAATATCCGTTTTTGGAAATTGTAGCAGTAACATCAACTTCATCCATTTTAATATCAGCATTATCTCCCATCAAATCATCGAGAGAATTAGAGAAATAATCTTCAAGAACAGAATGATCCAATGTTGCGGTTAAAACCTGAGTGCCATTGCCACCTTTTTTCATGGTCAAATCATTCAATTTGTCAGAAGGAAAATTATTTAATATCTGATTTGAGGGGAGCGAATTCAATAAATCAGAATCAAAATAGGTGTAATCTTTTGATTCTTTTTCTGAGTTAGTTAAAGGAGTTTTGGATTTTTCACCAAGAAAATTTGAGTAAGCATATCCATCGCGAGTATAGACCGTTCCGCTTACTTCCATGCCAAGCATAAACATTTTCAAATCCGTTTTTGATTGTACATTTTTACTTTTGGTATCTTTTATGCTGGAATCCAGATTGATGGAAATAGGCATTGTAATGCCTTGTGCTGATAAAGTCATATTAACATCGGCAATTAGATGAGAATCAGACAGTTGGTTTGTTTTTTCTAATGCCTGCTCAAGGGTTTCTTGAGGAGTTTTCTGGCTGCAACCCCAGAACGAAAATAGTAAAAAACAGCACATTGACAAAGAAACAATTTTTTTCATCTTAATATCCTCCTACATTAAAATGGATTAGAGGGGTGTATCTCAAAAGTCAAAATTTTCGTCTTTTTCTACAATAAACAATATCTGTTGCCATAAAAATACTCGGAATCCATTCACGCTTTCTGCGTTTGTTGCCTTATAATTACTGGTTTTCTGTGAAAAATCCATGAATTTTCTGGTTTTCGGATACACTCTGATAAAATCATTGCAAAGGTGCAGTTTACCCCAAAGACAGATTACAGTTTAGAATATTCAACCGCCAGCTTTGCTGCTACACAAGCATTGTTATATGCTAGCTGCAAGTTGGTTGCAAGACTTTTGCCGCCAGTGTATTCCACAATATGTGCCAACAGATAAGGAGTAGTGTGTTTGCCTTTGATGCCGTCTTTTTCTGCACTTTGCAAAGCATGGTCAATTACTGCGCTCATCTCGTCAAAATCCAGTGCGTACTCCTCGGGAACAGGATTTCCAATCAGCACACCGCCTTGCAGACCCAAATCCCATTTTGCTTTCAGCACTTTTGCTGCATCCAGTTCATCTTTTGCTGCGTAGTCAACACCAAAGCCGCTCTTGCGGCAGTAGAAAGCAGGGAAATCTTCTGTTTTCATGCCCAAAACAGGTACACCCATTGTTTCCAAATACTCCAAAGTCAAACCGATGTCCAAAATCATTTTTGCACCGGCACAAACAACAGCAACAGGGGTGTGTGCCAGTTCTTGCAGGTCAGCAGAAATATCCATTGTGGTTTCAGCCCCACGATGAACACCACCAATGCCACCGGTTGCAAATACACGAATACCAGCCAGACTTGCCAAAATCATAGTAGAAGCAACGGTGGTTGCACCGGTGCGGCTGGTTGCAATCATAATGGGTAGGTCACGACGGCTCACCTTTTCTACACCCTCACCACGGCACATCAGTTCCAGTTCTTCGTTGTTCAAACCAACCTTTAATTTTCCGTTGATAATAGCAGTGGTTGCAGGCACAGCACCATTATCGCGCACAATTTGCTCCACTTTTTTTGCAAATTCCAGATTTTGGGGCCAAGGCATACCATGAGAAAGAATGGTGCTTTCCAAAGCAACAACAGGCTTGCCATCTTTGACAGCGGATTCGATTTCAGGCAGAATGTACAAATAATCTTTCAAATTCATAATAAATACTCCTTTATCATTTGTTCAATTTTTGTGGTACTGATTTCTAAATCAATGGTGTCCGCAGCAGAAAGTGCACACAACCCTGCACCCATACCAAATTGTACTGTTTTCAAAGGGGAAAGTCCTTGCAAACCGGCATAGACAATGCCAGCCATAGTGGCATCGCCTGCCCCTGTTGCATTGCGAATGTGGGAAAATGGTCGGGTTGCCTGATGGATACAATTGTCGCAGTTGTCCTGATAATACAGCCCATCGGCACCCAAGCTCACAAACAGTCGCTTGCAGCCTTTTTGTAAAAGCAAAGTACAAGCAGCCTTCATTCCTTCAAAATTGGAACAATCTATGCCGGTCAAGGCTTCCAGTTCCATGCGATTGGGTTTTATCGTGTGAAATGCCCCTGCCAAATGTGCCATTGATTTTGCCCATGTGGTTGAAACAGGGTCAAGCATCAAAGGACGGCTGCAATGTTCCGTCAAAGCGGTTAGAGCTTCAACAGAAAGGTTGGCATCGCACACAACAAGCTCTGCCTGCTGCATCAAAGGCAAACACTCCAGCACAAAGTCTGCGCCCAATTCTTTGATGATTGCCATATCGCTCATGGCAACCAGCATATCGCCCTCTTGGTCTAGAATGGAAACATAACTGGATGAACGATGACCAGCCAGAGTTTTTAGATGGGTGGTATCCATTCCCAAAGCATTGCATCCATCACGCAGCATTTTTCCGTAGGGGTCATCCCCCACAACGCTGAAAATGGCTGTTTTTGTACCCAAACGGGAAAGGTTTTCCAGAATATTCCGCATTACGCCACCCAACGAGAGATGGAGATGCCCGGGATTTGAGTCACGAAGAATTACAGGTTGAATGCTGCTGCCATGAGTGTCTACATTGGCACCGCCAATTCCGGCAACAAACGACATAGACTTTCCTCCTTAAAAATTAAGGCAACACCGCACAATTCGCACAAAAATTTTTGGTGCAATCCACCATTTGGAGTTATGCGATATTATCCTAACAATTCTTTATCTCTATTTTACAAAAAAAATATCAAAAAAACAAGCAAAACATTGTATAAAACCCATCTTTGCTCCGCAGACTAATGATAAAACAGAAAAAGGAGAAAGGCTATGAATAAGCGAACGAACCCAGTTATGACCTTTTTGCGTGGCAAAGGCTTTTATGTTGTGCTGGCAGCATGTATTGTCACTGCTGCTGGATGCAGTTTTGTTGCAATCCGCAATATGATGAGCGAACTGAACGAAAATACAAGTTCGTCCCCGGAAACAGGAGAAAGCCAATGGATTACACAACCAACACTTCCCGATTTGCCCAAAGCACCCGTAGAAAACAAAGCAAGCAGTGTGCCAGTTTCTTCCAAGCCTGTCGAATCGGCAGCACCATCTTCAGCACCACAATCCTCATCGGCATTGCCGCAATCGGAATCTATCACTTCCAGCGCGCCAGAAAAACCTGCCGAAGCCTCCGTGCCCTCCTTTGTGCAGCCGGTTTCTGGGCAGATGTTGCACGCATTCAGTGGCGATGAATTGGTGTTTAACAAAACATTAGGCGATTGGCGCACCCACAATGGCACTGACTTTGCCGCAGCCGTTGGAGAAGAAGTGAAAAATGCAAAAGCAGGCACTGTCATAAAAGCAGCAGAAGACGGCAGCTGGGGCGGCATTATAGAGGTGGACTGCGGAGATGTCACATTGCGTTATGCAGGGCTTTCAATTCCTATGAAAGTCAAAGAAGGAGATGCCGTTTCGGTGGGACAAGTTCTGGGCAAGGTCAGCGAGGTTCCCTGCGAGAGCGGTATGGAATCCCATATCCACATCGAAGCCATGAAAGATGGAGCCTATGCAGATGCACAACAATGGCTGAAATAAAATCATCATAAGAATTGCCCCTTTGCACTCAGTGTCAGTGAAAAGGGGTTGTTTTTTATAAGTTTACAGATAAAACACAGAATGATAATGGGGTAAGAGTTGAATAAAAGTACAAAATATGGTATTCTTAGTAACGGTTAGCGAGAAGCTGTAAATGATTGCATATTACTTTTATTTTAATAATAGATTGCAAGAAATATAAAAGTGAGGTTATAAAGAATGGGAAAATTTAGCTTTATTAAAACCGAACTACCGGGGGTTCTTATCATTGAACCGACAGTGTTTGGTGATGAAAGAGGCTATTTTATGGAAACTTTTCAAAAAGAAGAGTTTGCCGCTGCCGGCATTGACCGTGATTTTGTGCAGGACAATCAAAGCAAAAGTTCCAGAGGTGTTTTGCGTGGACTGCATTTTCAAACCGAACATACACAGGGCAAATTGGTGCGTGTGGTGAGCGGTGAGGTGTTTGATGTTGCTGTGGATTGCCGCCCCAACAGCGAAACTTTTGGAAAATGGACAGGAGTGATTCTTTCTGCTGAAAACAAACGCCAATTCTATGTGCCGGAAGGGTTTGCACATGGGTTTTTGGTGCTGAGTGACGAGGCAGAGTTTACTTATAAATGTACAGATTACTACACTCCTTCGGCAGAAGGCGGAATTCCTTATAATGACCCAACCATCAATGTACAATGGCCCGATTGTGGCTGTGAGTACAAATTGAGCGCAAAAGATGGCGAGCATACACCTTTTGCAGAGCAAAATTTCAGCTTTTTTGAAAGGTGGTAAACAGTTTGGATATGTTCAAAGCCTATTGCCGTGACTTTTGGAGATACCGCTATCTGCTTTACAATTTGGTTGGGCGTGACTTCAAGTTAAAATATCGCCGCAGCATTTTGGGTGTGGTTTGGAGTGTTCTGAACCCACTGCTGATGAATGTGGTAATGGTGATTGTTTTTTCTACCATTATGGATATGAGAAGCGGAGGTATCGAAAACTTTTCGGTATATTTGATTATTGGACAACTGTTGTTCAGCTTTTTCAGCGAAGCAACCACAGTGGCGATGTCCAGTGTGTTTTCTTCGGCTCCATTATTACGCAAAGTATATATTCCTAAATATATCTTCCCGCTGGAAAAGGTTTGTTTCAGCTTGGTAAACTGTCTGTTTAGCTTTATTGCTCTGATTATTTTGATGATTGCCACAAAAGCACCTTTGCATTTGACAGTGCCACTTGCTTTGTATCCATTGCTGACCCTGTTTGTATTCAGTTTGGGAATTGGCTTAGTGCTTGCGACTTTGGCAGTATTCTTCCGTGATGTAATGCACCTTTGGGGTGTCTTTATGACAGCATTGATGTATTTTTCTGCTATTTTCTATGACCCAATGGGTTTGGCTTCAAGTCCATCTGTGGAATTTTTGCAAAAATTTATCAGCTTGAATCCCATCTATTGGTATATCACTGCATTCCGTGGCGCTGTTTTGGATGGAAGATTGCTCACCGGCACCGAAGTTGCTGTTTGCGGCATCTGTGCATTAGTGGCATTGGTGCTGGGGCTGTCTGTGTTCCGTAAGAATCAAGACAAATTTATTCTTCATATGTAAGGAGGAAAAAACATGAACATGATAGAAATCAACAATGTGTCCATGCGATTTAACCTTGCAAAAGAGAAAAGCGAAAGCCTGAAAGAATATTTTTTGCAATTGATTCACGGTAAATTGCAGTTTGACGAATTTTATGCCTTGCGAAATGTTAGCTTTAATGTAGAAAAGGGCGATTTTTTTGGTCTGATTGGCTTGAATGGCTCCGGAAAATCCACTCTTTTAAAGGTCATTTCCGGTGTGTACAAGCCCACCGAAGGTTCAACCCATGTCAATGGAACCATTGCACCATTGATTGAACTGGGTGCGGGCTTTGATATGGATTTGACTGCACGGGAAAACATCTATCTCAACGGAACGGTTTTGGGGCTGACTCCAAAGTATATTGATGAAAAATTCGATGAAATTGTAGCATTCAGTGAATTGCAGGATTTTATTGATGTACCGCTGAAAAACTATTCCTCTGGTATGATTGCACGCATTGGCTTTGCCATTGCCACCATCACACAACCGGATGTTTTGATTGCAGACGAAATTTTGTCTGTTGGTGACTTTTTGTTCCAGCAAAAGTGTGAACAGCGTATGCAGAATTTGCGCCAAAACGGAACAACAATGATTTTGGTCAGCCATTCAATTCAGCAGATTGAACGCAACTGCAATAAGGTGGCATGGCTGGAAAAAGGCCATTTGAAAATGATTGGCGATACACAGACTGTTTGTGAGGCATATAAGCAGATTCATCGGGAGTGACAATATGAGCAACCATACAGACCATCCTCAAAAAGACACCATTGGCAAAATGATGAAACGGTTTCTTTCGCCGGCTCATATTGGACAGCTGATGAAGCGCGGGTTTACAAGTCTGAAACAGCAGGGCTGGGAGGCTACATGGCGAAAAATTTCTTTTCGGTTTAATCTTGCTTTAGGTCGTGAAGTGTGGCAGTATCGTGCAGATATTCCACTCAAAAAAGAACTCAAACAACAGCGCAGGGCAGACACAACAGGGATGCCTTGCATCAGTGTTGTTGTTCCTTTGTACAACACTCCAAAACCTTTTTTAAAGGAAATGGTGGAAAGTGTAATCAATCAGTCCTATCCGAAATGGCAGTTGGTTTTGGCAGATGCCTCGGACAAAGAGCATCAAATGCAAAATCAGGCTTGGCTCAAAGGGAAAGATGACAGAATCTGCTATTTTCAGATGGAAAAAAATCTCGGCATTGCAGGCAATACCAATGCTGCCTTTGACCAAGTATCAGGAGATTATATTGCTCTGTTTGACCATGATGATATTTTGCAGCTGAGTGCTTTGTTTGAAATGGCACAAGCAATTAAACAAACAGATGCAGATTTGCTGTATTCAGATGAAGCAGTGGTGTTGAATGGTTATAAAGATATTACAAGGTATCATTTTAAGCCGGATTTCAGTCCTGATACGTTGCGAGGCTGCAATTACATCACACATTTTTGTGTCTTTTCCAAAGAACTTCTTCAAAAAGCAGGCTACGAGCAGCAGGAATATGATGGGGCTCAGGATTTTGATTTGATTTTGCGGCTGAGTGAGCAGGCAAAAAAAATTCATCACATTCCCAAAGTATTATATTTTTGGCGTTGCCATGCCAATTCCACAGCGGCGGATATTGAAACCGCAAAACCATACGCACTGGAAGCAGGCAGAAAAGCGTTGCAGGCACATTTAGACCGTATCGGGCTAAAAGGGCAGGCAGAATGTTTGAAAGGCAGCCCAGGGGCATATCGTGTGAGATATGAGGTGCAGGGCAACCCTCTGGTCAGCGTTTTGATTCCCAACAAAGACCATATCGAAGATTTGAGCCGCTGTTTGGAAGGGCTGAAACAAAAAGCAGGGCAAGTCAATTATGAAGTGATTATCATTGAGAACAACTCCACCGACCCAAAAACTTTTGAATTTTACAATAAAATACAAAAAAATTATCCCAATTGTCGTATAGTAACATATAAAGGTGATTTTAATTTCTCTGCCATCAATAATTTTGGCAGAACCTTTGCCAAAGGTGATCATCTTTTGCTGCTCAATAACGATATTGAACCTTTGAGCGATAATTTTTTGTATGAACTTTTGAGTTATAGCCAGAGGGCTGATGTGGGGGCAGTGGGAGCAAAATTATATTATCCTGATGATACCATTCAGCATGCAGGTGTGTTTATTGGTCTGGGCGGCAGTGCAGGGCATAGCCATAAAGGACACCCCCGCAATAGCGGTGGGTATATGTACAGATTGGCAACCACACAAAATATGAGTGCTGTTACAGGTGCTTGTTTAATGGTAAAGACAGCACTATATGATAAAGTAGGCGGATTGGACGAGCAAAATTTTGCAGTTGCTTATAACGATGTAGATTTTTGCCTAAAGCTGCGCAAAGAGGGATATTTGAATGTATGCACCCCCTTTGTAGATGCCTATCACTATGAAAGCAAAAGCCGAGGAAACGACGGACAAGGTGCAAATGCCATTCGTTATCAAGGTGAAAAACAGCGTTTTGTAGAAAAATACGCAGATATGATGGGAGAGGGGGGCGACCCGTACTATAATCCACACTTTACATTGCTGTATGAGAATTACGGGTATAAATAATGAATGAAAATTTGAAACGAACAAAACGATTATCAGATTATTTTTTTGAGCAGATAAAAACAGATGGTGTGATGCCAACCATGAAAAAGACGGCTGGCTTTGTAAAACGCCGTTTTTTTGGAAAGACAGGTCGCTTTTTGCCAAAAGAAGAAGTCTTGCAGCAACAAAAGAACACCGATTCCAGCAAATGGCCTGTTATCAGCATTTGTGTCCCACTTTATAACACACCCAAAAACTTTTTTGACCAACTGCTGCAAAGTGTACAGCAGCAAACTTGCAGCAATTGGCAGCTTTGTTTTGCAGATGCCAGTGATAATGCACATACAGAAGTGGGACAGTGGGTGCAGCAAGCAGCAGCAAACGATGCCCGTATTTGCTATAAAAAAATTGAAAATCAAGGCATTTCTGCCAATACCAACCAAGCTGCACAATTGGCAGAAGGAGAATATATTGCACTTGCTGACCATGATGACATTCTGGCACCCCATGCAGTTTATTGGATGAGCAAAACTGCTTTTGAAACCAAAGCAGCTTTTTTGTATAGTGATGAAGCACTGTTTGAAAAAGATATTGAGCACCCAACTGTGGGACACTTCAAACCGGATTATTCTCCGGAATATCTGGAATGTTGCAATTATATCTGCCATTTGGCTACCTTTAAAAAGGACTTGTTTTGGAAGGTTGGCGGTGAACGCTCGGAATGTGATGGTGCACAAGACCATGATTTGTTTTTGCGTATAATTGCAGAATCCAAACAAGAGCCGGTGCATATCCCAAAAGTATTGTACTATTGGCGTGTGCATAGTTGTTCAACCAGCAGCGGAACAGATGCAAAACCTTATGTAACCGAAGCAGCACAAAAAGCCATCAGTGATTATCTTGCTCAATCAGGTGTGCAGGCAACAGTAGGGCAGGGGATGTTTGCATCTACATATAAAGTGACACTTCCCGTCCCGGAGGACGCTTTTGTCAGCATTTTAATTCCCAACAAAGACCATATCATAGATTTGGAAGTTGCTTTGCAATCCATCTATGAAAAAACAACAGGCTGTCAATTTGAAGTAATTGTGATTGAAAACAATTCCACTGACCCTGAAACTTTTGAATATTACAATACCATGCAGAAAAAATATCCCAACTGCCGTATGGTGCAGTATGAGGGAGAATTTAATTTTTCTGCTATCAATAATTTTGGAAGAAAGTTTGCAAAAGGAAACTATTTGCTTTTGCTGAATAATGATGTGGAAGTTATCACACCAAAATGGCTTGCTGAAATGGTCAGCTTTTGTTCCCGTGAAGGAGTTGGGGCAGTGGGAGCAATGCTCTACTATCCTGACGATACCATTCAGCATGCAGGTGTTATCACTGGTTTGGGTGGTTATGCAGGACATAGCCATAAATATGCTCATCGTGGAAAAAGCGGGTATATGTTCCGCACTGCAACAGTGCAAAATCTTTCAGCAGTTACGGCTGCCTGTTTGATGGTGCGTACAGAAGTGTATGACCAGCTAGAGGGACTGGACGAAGAATTTGTGGTCGCCTTTAATGATGTGGATTTTTGCTTGCGTATTCGGCAAGCAGGCTGGCGTATTGTGTGGACACCCTATGCCCAGCTATATCACCATGAAAGCAAAAGCCGAGGCTTGGATGAAGAAGATGAAACAAAGAAGGCTCGTTTTGCGAAAGAGCAAAAACGCTTGAAAGAAAAATATGGCGAATCATTGCTGCGTGACCCTTATTATAGCCCGAATCTTACATTAGACCGTGAAGATTTTTCTGAAAATCCCGACCACCGTTTTTTGAAAAATGATTTATAAAAAAGATGCCTTACATCAAATTATTTGATGTAAGGCATCTTTTTATATGCTCCGTTCCATTGAAATAAGCTGATAAGAATTACCATCTTTTTCTGTTGTGGAAATAGCTCGAATGGGAACAAACCCGTTTTTTGCGAAAAGGAAAATCCTGTTTCATATTATACCACAATCATTCTGTTTTATAACCAGAACTGTTACTCTTAGAGGAAGAACTGCTACCCTTAGAGGAGGAACTGCTACCCTTAGAGGAGGAACTGCTGTCCTTAAAGGAGGAACTGCTGTCCTTAAAGGAGGAACTGCT
>JAHHUF010000035.1 GCA_020024115.1 Anaerofilum sp. | reverse complement strand
TTTGAGGAGAACCATTTTTTCATCTTCAAACCTCTTTTCTATATTAAAAGCTTTTTAAAGAGTTTATATAAGTTAATTATAACAAAAATAAAAAATTATTAAAAGGTATTTTTAAATTTATGATGTAACCTATGAATTAAAAAGTAAAGCGAGGGCATAAGCCAAGTGTTGCTTTGCAAATAGTGGCGCAGTATAATAAAATTGTGAATAACTTTGTTTTTGGCAAAAATAAAACGAATTATAAAAAAGGAGTTTTTTATGGGAATGGATTTTGTTTTTTGGAAATACAAAAAAGGAATTGCTCATAATGATAATAAAATTTATGAGTTGGCATGTTGTGATGGTCAAACAGCAGAGGAACTGGAAATACTTCCAATAGATAAAATTCTTAACAAAGTTGCAGATGTTTTTTCAGATTGGACTAAAGTACAAACACATACCTATGAAAAAGAAGACAATGGAGCTTTTGAGATTTTTACAACTGCACAAATTGTAAGGTTTGATTGTTATGGTATGCAAGAATCTTCTATCAATACTTTGATAGATATTTTGCTTGATTTTGGATGCCCTTTGTATGACCCTCAAATATCACAAAGATTTGATTCATGGACAGAGAAGTAATTGTATTTTAGTGTATATTGGGACAAAAATAATATTAAGAAAGAAGGAAAATAAAATGGGAATGATTGGAAATTACATAGCTGTTGAAAATTCATTGCTTGAGCAAATTTTAAATGGTGACAAAGCGATTCTTGAAATTGAAGCAAACCAAGACCAAACTTTAGATATTGATAAATCATGGCAGGCTTTGCATTATCTTTTGTGCAAAAATATTGATAATGGAGAGCCACCGATGAGCTATGTGGTTCCATTGCTGGATGATAATGTAATAGACAGTGAGCAGGATTTTGGGGCTTTTTACATCACACCGGAACAAGTGAAAACAGCATCTAATTTTTTGAATATGTTGAATGACGACACTATAAAAAGAATGTATAATTTTCAAGAAATGCAACAGCAGGAGTTGTATCCTCTAGTTGAAGATGACGATGAAAATGAATTTTATGAATATATTTTTTCCTATTTGACGGAATTAAAGTGGTATTTTATGCAAGTGGCAAAGCAAGGGGATGCTATTGTTTTTTATATTTTATAATTGGCATTTGTTTAAAAGATTAGGGTGTATCTGAAAAGGAAGAAATTAACGGAATTTTTAACTTTTCAGAGGAGAGTTAAAAACACCCTATATACCAACCCCCATTCTGGATATTGACAAAGCAGAACAAATTTTGAAAAAATGCAATTTCACTTCCACAAAACCAACAGATAACAATACTAAAAAACAGAAAAGAGTGCGCAGAGATATGAATAATAATGATTCTACTGAAAATTTAATCGAATCATTGCTGCAGAGTGACAGTTGGTATGTTATTTCACCATTTCATTGTATCTATGGATTTAAAACGGATTTCAGTGAATTAGAAGACTATTTTCTGAAAAAACATATCCATACTTTTTCGGATAAAGTTTCTATGATTGTGTTAAAGATGATTTGTCTATATCCAGCGTAGATAGGACTGGCTGGATTTTATCCCGAACATCCTCCCACTCCTCTGCATCTGCCTGAATATACAAACATCAGAGAGATTGGACTAGAAAACATTGCAAAGATGATAGAATATATTGTAATTCAAGGCGGAACATCAATGAATGTTTATTTTGTGGATTTTGACTCATTGATACAAATAAGCAGTGGATTTGATGTTGTTGTATACTCAAGCAATCAAGAGTTTTTACAGAATATGCAAATTCTAGTAACTATGGAGGGACTGTGTATGGGTTTTAGGGAGTGAGTTTTAATTTAAAGGAGAAAAGTTGCTATGAGTCACTGTGATGAAAATAAAAAATTGCTAGATAAATATATAAACGCCGCTGAACAGGGCAATATAGAGGCACAGCTTATATTGGGAGAAATATACAATGATGAAGCCAATAAAGAGTATGATTCGGACAAAGCATTTTATTGGTATATGAAAGCTACTGGACAGGGAGATGCTGATGCACAGTTTCAACTGGGAAACCTATATCGTTTGGGTGAGTGTGCTGAGGAAGAAATGATTGATTGGTACACCAAAGCGGCGGAACAAGGGGGAAAATATGCGCAGGAGTGGCTTCAAAAGCGTAATTACAGGCTGCCCAAAGTTATAGATTGAAACACAAAAATTATGGTATAATACAAGTGTAAAATAAAAGATAGGGTGTTGATGCTATGCGCTATATCGTTTCCGATATTCATGGTTGCTATGATGAATATAAAAAATTGTTGGCAAAAATCAATTTTTCAGAGCAGGATGAATTGTATATTTTGGGAGATGTGATTGACCGTGGAAAAAATCCCATCAAACTGCTTCAAGATATTATGAATCATCCCAATATAACACTGATATTAGGCAATCATGAATTGATGATGTATACCATTATGAAACGAATGGCAGTAGACATCACAGCGGAAAATTTTGACAAGCATTTAACATTGGATGACCTGCTGGATTACAATTTGTGGCTTCAAAACGGCGGACAGCCCACAGTGGAGCAATTTAAAAAGTTGGATAAGCTAGAACGAATGGATTTGCTGGAGTATCTGGCAGAATCTTCATTGTATGAAGTGATACAACATCAAAACAAACGATATATTTTGGTGCATGCAGGGTTAGGCAATTTTGCCCCCGAGAAAGATTTGAGCGAATATGAATTGGATGAACTGCTGAATGAACGAGTGGACTATTCCAAAAGATATTACTCGGATAAACACACATTTGTTGTCACAGGGCATACACCAACAATTTATATTCCTGAATGGGAAAAGCCAGAAGTATATCAGAAAAATGGGCATATAGCAATTGATTGTGGGTGTGCAGCAGGGGGAAGGTTGGCAGCATACTGCATTGAAACCAAGCAAGTCACCTATGTTGATAAAATGTAATATTGTTTTCTCAAGTTGTACAGATATTATGACCAAGGCTTATTTTGTTTATCAAATCAATAGTTTTGGAAAGAATGTGTTTTAAATATTTGGATTTGGAAAGAAAAAAGCAAAAACCTTATGGATTTCCATGCAAGATGTGCTGAATATCATCCAAAATGATTATGACCAAGTAATGATATTTGAAGTGATTGAGTTTCAATACTCCGAAAAAATTCATCAAATGGGTTCCTATGTAACACCTTTTCGTGAAAATATTGAAAAGAAAGATATTAAATTTATGTTTGATGGAAAAGAATATGATATATGGGAAGAATTTTTACAAAATGCAAAAATAGATGGTTTGGCAATTACAGCCATTGTATCACCCATTGAGGTTTTGAAAGCTGGAATTGTAAACGGAGAACCTATATTGAGTTCACCATGGGGAGAAACAAGATTGAGCAAATATGCCATTCAACAAGAGGAATAACCAAGCATCTTTCAATAATATACACAAAAAAGTTCTGTACAATTGTTTGGTTGGCAGGACTTTTTTGTGGAAATTTTTGAAAAATTAAAAGATATTAAACCATATTTAGATAAAAATATAAAATAAATTTTTGGCTATGGTATTTGTTGAACTTTGAAGATTTTATTAGTATAATTTTAAGTATCTCTTTTAAAGGTTTTATTATGCAGTTTTTTGTTTTGTATTTATTGAATAGTGTAAAATATTGCCTTTTCTATGGTTTTTTTGCATTTTTTGCGGCAGAAGATATTATAGAAATATGAAGCATGATAAAATTTTAACGGATAAATACAACGATAATGGGGATAAAATATGAAAAAAGGCAATATCAGCATTGCTGCTATCATTTTGCTTTCTTTAATCTGGGCACCCGCGTTTAGTGGCTCAAAAATATTACTGCCAACGATAGGGCCAGCCAGCCTCGCAGCAATTCGCTTTTGGATTGCAGCAATTCTGCTCACAGTTGTCAAACTGCCGTTTCCGCAAAAATGCGGAAAGGGGCTGCGAAAAGAAGATTGGAAACTTCTTGTTCTAACATCAATTGCTTGTGTTTTGCACTATGTTTTTTCCAATCAGGCAAGCCAATTGCTCAACGAAACAGAATCTTCCATGATTTCTTCGTTTCAGGCAGTGTTCACACTTCTGGCTTCGGGGCTGCTTCTTGAAAACCTTGTAACTCCCAAAATCAGTTTTTGTGTGGGTATTTCTTCGGTTGGAGCAGTTTTGACCATGGAATTTGGACTGTTAAGAGAAAATGTATTGCGTGGTTATGCGCTGATGATAGTTGCAATTGTAGTATGGGTAATGTATTGCATCTATGTACCCAAACTTTTGCAAAACAGCTCTTGCTTTTGGGTGGTGTATGGACAATGCTTGCTTTCAGCAGTGATTCTCACACCGGCTTTCATTTTTGAGCCAATATCAATCCAAGCGGTAACCGGTTTGCAATGGGGAGTGCTGGTGTTTTTGGGCGTTTTTGGAATCGCTGTTGGTTTTTTGCTCAACGCCTATGGATTAAAGCAAATGGGGCCAATTCGTGTGAGTTTGGTGCTGAATGGAATCCCGATTGTATTAGTTTTAAGCAATATGCTGTTCCAAAATAAAAGTATCACAGCAACCCGTTTGTTGGGCAGTTTAATGATTTTATTGGGGACAGTTTTGGCGATTTTGGATTATGCAAAAAAAGACCAACAGCCAATATAAAGGGGGATAATATGAAACCTTCACAAAAAAGTGCATGGATTAGTATCGGTGGGGTACTGTGTATTTTATTAACCGGAATCTTGATTTTTAAAATAGATGTAATTTTACTTTTGATTTTAAGCATGATTTATCTTGCAATTGTGGGTAAAACACAGGGAATGCCGCTCAATGATTTTATTCAAGGTATGAAAGATGGATGTAGCCAAGCATTTATCGGGCTGTTGTTTTTCCTGCTGATAGGGGCATTGATTGGTGTATGGATGCAGGCAGGAACCGTACCAGCTTTGGTATATTATGGATTGGATATTCTCAACCCACGCTATTTTTTGGTGAGCAGTTTTGTAATATGTGGCATTGTTTCAACTGTCATCGGTACAAGCTGGGGAACGGTTGGAACATTGGGCATTGCTATTATGGGCATTGCAGCAGCAAGCGGAATTCAGATTCCTTTGCCCGTGATTGCAGGCAGTGTAATTTCCGGCTCATGGTTTGGCGATAAGATGTCACCAGTTTCAGACTCCACTGTTTTGACGGCTACCGCCTGCGGAACTGATGTTTATAAGCATATCCGTTCCATGTGTTATACCACGATTCCCTCTTACTTAATTTCATTGGTGTTATTTTTTCTGCTCAATCAATATTATGCACAGGATGTTGTATTGAATCAGCAAGCACTTCAGCCATTGAGAGATACATTAAATGAATTGTATCAAATCAATGTTTGGGTTCTGATTCCACCTGTTTTGTTGGTTATTCTGTGTATTTTAAAAATGGATGCAATTGTTTCCTTGTTGTCTGCAATTGGTGCAGGGGTTTTGGTTTCGGTTTTTGTGCAGAAAAATACAATCAGCCTTGCATTTGATGCAGTGATGAATGGCGTTTCGGTTAATACTCCTGTTGAGGCAGTCAATATTCTTGTAAACCGTGGCGGAATTTACAGCATGATGCCTACATTTTTGCTTGGGTTTATGGCGCTCTGCCTAGGTGGAGCATTGGAAAAAACACAAGCATTGCATATAATTTTAGAAAATATTACAAAAAAGACCCATTCTGTGTTTTTGCTGGTGCTTACTACAATGGTAAGCTGTGTTATGGGCAATGCAGTGTTTGGAGATACCTATTTGACAATTGTGCTGAATGCAAATCTCTACCGTTCCACTTATGAAGAAAAAGGACTGGATGCTTCTATGCTGTCCCGTACCGTAGAAGAAGCCACCACAATGTCTACACCTTTGATTCCATGGACAGCCGCCAGTGCATTTATAGTAGGTGCTCTGGGAATTTCTACAATAGAATATCTTCCCTTTGCTTTTTTAAATTTGGTAACACCAATTGTATCTTTGGTATTTGCTCTTTTGGGAATTGGCATTATTCGCAAAACCCCTTTAAATAAGGCGGGAAACAAATGAAAATCAATTTGGTGAAAAACAGCCTGCGAACCAAGTTGCTGTTTGCTTTCACAGCGTTGGGGGTTATTCCGGTGCTGATTTTGGGTGGTGTCATTGCAGATGGTCAGCAAAAGGTTGCATTCGAGCAGGTCAATAAAAATTTGCAAATCAATTTGCATCAGCTTTGCCACGAAATGAATCAAACATTGGAGCAGGTTTTGGAAGTTGAAACTGACCTGCAGACAATGCAATCCATTTTGATTGAACTGCCTTTTATTGATGAGGTAAGGCAGGAGCCAAAGCATAACACTCTTGAAATCAAACGAGAGTATCAAAACAGCGTTTTGTATTTGCAATTGAATAACGATTATTTATCGCGGCTTTTTTCCAGCAGCGAAGATGTTGTACAGGTTTCAATTGTGCCATCCAGCAGCAAGGATGCACATTCTGTATCCCAGCGGGATTTAGGCCGCTTTGTTGTAACAGCACAATTATTTGATGAAAATATTACGGTTGTGCAATGGTTTGATTCTCAAAATTTACTGGGAAATGTTGCCTTTTGGAATGAGATAACCATTCGAGTTGGGTTAATTATTATTATTGTATCCATTTGTGCAGCTTGTGTAATTTCCTATCGTATTTCAGATGGGGTCAATCAGTTGGTGGAAGAAATTAAGCGAATGCGAAAAGGCGATTTCACTGATGGCCCTGCACCAAAAGGTGAAGATGAAATTGCTTTGCTCACTCGTTCCTTTCGTGCGATGAAAGCGGAATTGGATACTATGGTAAACCGAACCTTAAAGCTGAAAATCAGTGAACAGAAAGCACGCATTAAGGCATTGCAAAGCCAAATCAGCCCACACTTTTTATACAATGCTTTGGATTCTATCAACTGGAGCCTTTTAGAAAAAGGCGATTGGGAAAGCAGTTCCATTTTGGTTGCCTTATCCTCTGTGCTGCGGTATAGCATTGATGACAGCAAAGAAATGGTCTTTTTAGAAGAAGAAATTGAACAGGTCAAAAACTATCTTGTTATTCAGCAAAGTCGTTTTCCTGACCGTTTTTACTATACAATTGAAGTGGAAGAGCCGCTGAAAAAAATTATGGTTCCCAAAATGCTGTTGCAGCCATTGGCAGAAAACGCAATTCAGCATGGTTTGGAACAGGAAAAAGATGGGCTGCTGGAAATTAAAGCCTTTGCTTGTCCGGAAGGAATTACCATTACAGTGATGGATACCGGCTGTGGAATCTCTCAGGAACAGCTGGAACTGCTGCGGCAAGGATTGCAGGAAAACCAACAAATTGAGGACGAAAACGGGTTTCATATTGGGCTTTCAAATGTAAACAGTCGACTGAACTATGTGTTTGGCAGAAAAAGCGGACTAAGGATAGAAAGCCAAGAAGGCAAGTATACAAAAATGATACTACTACTAGATTTGGGGATGGATATAAATGCGGATTCTGATTGTGGAAGATGAACCAAGAACCCGAAACGGATTAAAAAAGCTGGTGATGAATTTTCAGCCTGCTGCACAGGTTGAAACAGTCGAAAATGGCAAACAAGCCTTACAGATTTGTGGCAGTCAGCCTTTTGATTTAATTTTCACAGATATTTGTATGCCCAATATGGACGGTTTGCAGTTTTTGGAACAGCTTGAAAAGCGTGGGCGTCAGTTGGTGGTAATTAGTGGTTATGCAGATTTTGCTTATGCACAAAAGGCAATGCAGTATGGTGTACAGGACTATTTGCTGAAACCTGTTGACCCTATGAAAATCAAAGAACTGCTCAAAAATGCAAATGCACGGTATCGAATGCAGCAAGGCTCTGCTTTGCGGACATTGCTCAATGAACGAGATTATATCAGTGATAAATTAAATGACCAGCTCTGGAGCAAACTCTCTCTCAAACACACAGCAGTCATTGCAACTATTTTTATGGAAGACTCTGTGCAATGGGATGTGCAGATTCAAAACTGTAAAAATATGGTCTATTCCATACAAGAAGAAATGACAGATGAAATTTCTGCAATCTGCTTTTGCAGAAAAGATATGCTTGTGCTGTGTGTTTCGGCAGATACAGCTGAACAATGTGACAACTACTTTCAGCGATTAAAGCCTGAAATTTCATTTGCACAAATTCGCAAGTCTGCCCCTTCGACAGCACAAGAAGGGTTGTGGAATGGATATGATGAAGTTTTGAAAGATGATGAACTGCAAAACTTGCAGCAAACCGCCAATCCTATCAAATTGATTAAAGCCTATATTCAGGAACATCTTTCTGAAAATCTCACATTGAATGATATGGCAGAACTGGCGTATGTTCATCCAACCTATCTTTCAAAGCTGTTCAAGAAAGAAACAGGGCAGAATATCAGCGATTATATTTCAGATTGCAGAATTCAAGCTGCAAAAGAATATTTAAAAAAGCCGCAATATAAAATTTATGAAGTGGCAGAAATTTGTGGTTTCAAAGACCCAAAATATTTTTCAAATGTGTTCAAAGTTGCAGTGGGATGTACTCCAAAAGAATATCGAAACAATTAAGCCGTTTTGCTGCAAGGAGATAGAAATAGATGATTCATAATCGAATAGAAATTGGCAAAGAAGTTGTGACAAAGAAATATCGAAGCAAAATTGCAGCAGATAAAGAGGCACAAATTTTAAATGCTTGCAAAGGCACAAACCTTACTGCGGACTTGTACTCGCAACAGGGAACGGTTTTACAGATGAGTTTTTTAAAAGGAGTTTCTTTGTTGGAACTTTTGAATCAAAGTGATTATAACTCATCATGTGTTGCATCAATGGAGCAGGCAATCCAAGCCCTTTGCCGTTGGTTAGATGCCTTTGAAACCCATACACAAGCGGTATTGGGCAAAACCGTGGTATTAAATGATTTGCATTTAAACAATTTTTTACTGTGTGGAGATAGAGTTGCAGGGGTGGATTTTGAAGTGTGGCACTTTGGTGAACCAGAAGAAAACACTGCAATTTTGTTGGCATATCTGGAAAGCTATTGGCTGAAAACAGAGGGGTTAAAAGAAGATTTGTGTCGTACAGTTCGCCTGTGCAGAAGGTCGGAACAATGGCAGCTTGTGGAAAATACCCGTATTCAAAAGCAGCTTGCAATTGCAAAGCGACGGTTGATTCGCCCCATGCTGCAACAAAGTACCGCTGTTATTTTGGCAGGTGGACAGGCAAGCCGCATGGAGGGTGTTCCGAAACAGAGTTTGCGATGGCATGGGTATACATTTTTGGAACATTTGATTTTTTGTTTGGACTGTTTTGACGAGTGTGTCTGTTCTGTCCAGCAAGATTTTGAGCAGGAGTGTATTCTTCCTTGCTGGAACGATGAAATCAGTGGACAAGGTCCACTGGCAGCCCTTGCAACTGTTTTGAACCATGCTGCTACACCATTGGTGTTTGTTACTGCTTGTGATACCCCATTGCTGACAAGAGAATTGATTGCAAAAATTTATCAGGAAATGCAGCAAGAGTCAGACTATTGTATTGTAAAAACATCAGACGGAAAAATACATCCACTGTGTGGAATTTATCGAAAAAGTATGGAATCTGTTATCCGTACAAATTTGCAGCAGGGCAACCGAAAAATTATGCGCTGCTTAGAGCAGGCAAAGGGTACAATCATTCAATTGGATGACCGTTTAAGTCAGTGTTTGCTGAATGTAAATACACCGGAAATATACCAAACAATGCAAAGTATCATTCCTTTATCCCATTTGTTTTAAAAAGGAACCACAAGCAATCTGAACATATTTGCTGAAAATAGGAAATAACAATACCCCTGATATAGGATAATAAAACTATGTCAGGGGTATTGCTATGTCTAAGAGAAAATATAGACACAGAGTTTGAATCAAAATTGTCTCTTGCAGTAATTACTACAATTTTATAAAACCAAAAAGCCAACTGTGCATAGATATTAAGCTGGTCAATGCAATTAAAGCTGATAGCAAAGCGGTCGTAAAACATATAGTTACCACTATGTCTGGTTGTGTGTAAAGAAAAGATATTAAAATAATTGACCGATATTTACTTCCACAACCACAGGCACATCCAATTAAAACAAAGAACAGAATCACTTACACACTGCCTATTGCTTAAAACTTAATATATTACCTACACCAAGGATTTTTTTGTACTGTATGCACAGATTGAGGCAGCTTATCAAGCACAAGAGCATTTTATTTTTCAAAAATAGGTGCTTTTCTTGTACAAATAGTGGATTTTTAAGGTGGTGTTTTGTATAATATAATATAGGTAATACTAAGCAAAAGCAATACGATTTTAAAACTGTATGCTGCTTTTAAAAAGTGAACAAAAGGATTGGTGAGTTTATGCCAAATGCAACTGTAACAGCAATTATTGTGGCTGCCGGAAGTTCAAGACGGATGGGGTTCGATAAAATGTTTTATACAATAGGCGGAGTTCCTGTTTTAGAACATACCATACGCAAATTTGAACAGCACCCATTGATTCAACAAATTGTTTTGGTGGCTGGTGCAAATCTTGAGCAGGTGAAGCAGTTGGCACAAAAATGCACAAAGGATATTGTTGTGGTGCAAGGTGGTGCAACTCGTGGACAATCTGTGCAAAATGGATTGAAGCAAGCAAAAGGAGAATATGTTGCAATCCATGATGGTGCAAGACCCTTTGTATCAGAACAGATTATCACACAAACTATCCAAAAAGCATGGCAAGTTGGAGCAGCAGCCCCGGCTGTGGCAGTGAAAGACACCATCAAAGTTGCGCATGATGCAATGGTAGAAAGTACCCCGGCAAGAGAAACCTTGTACGCAGTGCAGACACCACAGGTATTCAGCAAAAAAAACTATCAAAAAGTATTGGAATTGGTGCAGGACGACACGGTAACAGATGATTGTCAGTTATTTGAACGGGCAGGGCTGCCGGTTTGTTTGACACAAGGCAGCTATGAAAATTATAAAATTACCACCCCCGATGATTTAAAGGAGGAGAAAAAAGTGCGAATCGGACATGGGTATGATGTACATAAATTAGTAGAAAACAGAAAATTGATTTTGGGTGGTGTAGAAATTCCCTATGAAAAAGGGCTTTTGGGACATTCTGACGCAGATGTACTGACCCATGCGGTTATGGACGCTCTTTTGGGAGCAGCTGCTTTGGGGGATATTGGAAAGCATTTTCCCGATACAGATTCCAAATACAAAGGTGCAGACAGCTTGAAACTGGCAGAGTATGTTGCAAGTTTGCTGCAAGAAAAAGGCTGGAAGATTGGCAATGTTGATGCTACCATTCTTTGCCAAGCTCCCAAACTTGCACCACATATTCATACAATGCGTAAAAATCTTGCCAATGTGCTGAAGGTGGATGTTGATGCTGTTTCAGTCAAAGCAACCACCGAAGAAAAACTGGGTTTTACAGGTGCAGGACAGGGAATTGCAGTGCATGCAGTTGCACTTTTGGAAAAATAAAATAATTGTAACTTTTCCTAAACTTTATTATGTGTTATAATAAAAAATACGATTTTTGGAATAAAAGCAGAAATTGTTTGTGCTCCAAACTTTTATAAAAGTTTTGGGGTTATTAAAACAAAGGAGGCGCAGTTTCTTTGAGTATAGAAGAATTTTGGCATCAATTGGTCAAAAATCTGTTCCAGCCAAGTACAATTTTTATTGATTTGCTGGATATTTTAATTGTTGCGTTTGTTGTGTACGAAATTATTGTGCTGGTTCGTCAAACCCGTGCCGCACAATTGGCAAAAGGTGTTTTGCTGCTGCTAATTTCCAGCTGGCTTGCACAACAATTCCATCTGCAAACCGTATCATACTTCATCAACAGCATTATGCAGGCAGGTTTTGTTTTGTTAATTGTTGTGTTCCAGCCAGAACTGCGCAGAGCGTTGGAGCAGGTGGGCAGAACCAATATTTTTGCGGTACGGTTTTTTCAGTCTGAACGGGTGACCGATGCAACCCGTGAAAAATGGCGTAATGCAGTGGTTGCCATTTGCGATACTGCTGAGCGATTGAGCGATACTCGCACAGGTGCATTGATTGTAATTGAGCGAAAAACAAATCTGAGCGAAATCATCAAAACAGGAACTGTTATGAATGGTGACATCAATCCAGAAGTATTGGGCACAATTTTCTACGAAGGAACGCCTCTGCATGATGGTGCAGTAGTGGTTCGAGATGGACAAATCAAAGCCGCAGGCTGTTTTTTGCCTCTCTCTAATAATCTGGAAATTGGAAAAGATATGGGAACTCGTCATCGTGCCGCTCTTGGCATGAGCGAAAATTCAGATGCAGTTGTGGTTGTGGTGAGCGAAGAAACCGGCATTATTTCGCTGGCCAAAAATGGCGTTTTGATTCGTCGTTTGGATAGACAAAATCTGTTTCAGCTTTTGGAAGGTGATGTTGTTCCGGAGGAGCCAGCCGAAGTGAAAAAGAGATATTTTGGGAGAAAGCATCATGAAAATAAATCTGCAAAAACTGTTTAACAGCCGTCTTTTTAATATGTTTTTGTCTTTGGTGATTGCAGTCATTTCATGGGTGATTGTAGTGACAACCATCAATCCCGAAGGTGAAACAGTAGTTCAATCAGTACCGGTCAATTTTGACTATGATTCTGCTTCTTATACCGCCAATGGTTTGGATATTGTATCTGCTCCGGCAGCAACTGTGGATATCCGCGTTCGGGGAAAACGCTCTTATATCAATAACTTAACCCCAGATGATTTTTTAGTCTACCCAAACTATACACAAGTGCATGGTGCAGGTGAGTATAGCCTGAATTTGCAGGTGAAAATTCAAAATAACAACTGGGACAGCAGCAGTGCATCCATCATCAATGAAAAAAATTTTGCACCTGTCGAAGTTGTTTTTGATACAGTGATTACCAAAACATTTACAATCAATACTGATACATCCAGTGTGCAGGTTGCAAATGGATATATCTTTGATAAAGCCCAATGCAGTCCAGGCGAAGTAACCTTGAAAGGCCCCGAAGGCGAAATCGGAAAGGTGGATAAAATTATCGCTCCTTTGTATGTGGAAGGAGAACGAAGTGAATCCATCACACAAAGTTCAACATTGGTTGCAGTAGACGAAAACGGAGATGAAGTTCACCCCAAATATGTGTCTTTCTCTACGGAAATTGCAGAAGTAACCTTGTTGATTCAACAACGGAAAGAGCTTCCGCTAAAAATTGAGTTTACCAATGTTCCGGCAGGGTTTGATGTTTCTACCCTGCAAAATCGTGTGAAACTTTCCACTGAAAAGTTGGTGGTTTCAGGTGATAGCCGCAAGCTGGATAATTTGAACGAATTGACAATTGCGTATTTCGATGTTTCCACATTTGCGTTAGATAAAATCTATACCATGCCAATCACATTACCCAATGGCATTAAAAATCAAGAAAACATCACAACCGTTGATGTGACATTTGATTATAACGGATTGGCAGAACGAACAATATCTGTAAAAGATATCAGAACAGCCAATGTACCTGAAAATTATCAGGTCAAACCACGCAGCAAAAAAGTGAATAATGTCACTTTGATTGGGCCCAAACAAGAGCTGGAAGGACTGACAGAAGGTGCAGTGATTGCGCAACTGAACAGCGAAGATTTGCAGCTGAGTGCAGGGGTTATGAATGCGCCTGTTCGCATTTTGGTACCAGGAGATTCAAATATTTTTGCAGTAGGAAATTATACAATTGAGTGTGAAGTTTCTACTGGCAGCAAGGGGTAAAAAATATGTTGCTTATCCGAAATATCCGCCTTCCTCTCTCTGCCGGAAAACAGCAGGCAGTTGAGCAGGCGGTTCGGCTGGCAAAGCTGCCAAAGGGAGCAGTTGGTCAAGCAGAAATTGCAAAAATTTCAGTAGATGCACGCCGAAAAACACCAACTTTGGTGTATACGGTTGCCATTCGATTAAAAGATGAGGGTGCCGAGCCTGCTTATGCAGGCTCTGTGCCCTATGTTTCGTTCATGCAGTCAAAGCCTTTAGAAATAAAAAAAGGTGATAAAAAGCTGGAGTTCAGACCGGTTGTTGTTGGCTTAGGCCCGGCAGGGCTATTTTGTGCTTTGCTTTTGGCGCAGCAGGGATTTTGCCCAATTGTGCTGGAGCGTGGTGCGGAAATTGAAAAACGAATGGAGAAAATTGAAACATTTCGTGCAGGCGGTGAATTTGATGCCAACACAAACATTCAGTTTGGCGAAGGTGGTGCAGGAACCTTTTCAGACGGAAAACTCACCACTCGGATTGGAGATTCTCTTTGTGCAGAGGTCACACGGCTTTTGTTAGAGCATGGAGCACCAGAGGATATTGCATGGCGTCAAAAGCCGCACATTGGCACAGACCGTTTGCAAAGTGTGATTGTTTCTCTGCGGAAAGAAATTCAGCGTTTGGGTGGAGAGGTGTATTTTAATACTCGTTTGACTGGAATCAAAATGCAGGATGGAAGATTGAAAAGCATCCAAACCACACAGGGAGAAATCCCCACAGAAACGTTGATTTTGGCGGTGGGGCATTCTGCCCGTGATACCTTTGAAATGCTCTCAAACAGTGGAATTGATATGGAGTGCAAGCCTTTTTCGGTGGGATTCCGTGCAGAACATTTACAGACAGAAATTGAAAAAAGTTTGTATCACGATGCAGCAGGACATCCCGCTTTGCCAAAGGGTGAGTATCAGTTGAGTCACCATGTAGGCAATCGGTGTGTCTATACCTTTTGTATGTGTCCAGGTGGACAGGTGGTTGCAGCATCCAGCGAGGAGGGTGGAGTTGTCACCAATGGCATGAGTTACCATGCCCGTGATGGCAAAAACGCCAATGCTGCAGTTGTAGTTAGTGTGGATGGCAACGATTTTGGGCAAAATCCTTTTGCAGCTATCGAATTTCAAAGAAAATTGGAACGAGCAGCATTTGCGGCTGGTGGAAAAGATTACACTGCTCCTGCTGAAACAGTGCAAAGTTTTTTAAAAGATGCAGGTCAACTTCGTCTCGGTGCGGTAGAACCGACCTATTTTAGAGGGGTAACACCATATAAACTGGGGAGTCTGCTACCTGCTGAGCTGGCAGATACCTTGCGAACAGGATTGACTGCGTTTGAACGAAAATTAAAAGGATATACCTCGCCAGATGCAGTTTTGACCGGGCTGGAAACACGAACATCTTCTCCGGTTCGGTTGCCTCGTGCAGAAAATTTTGAATCAGTACAGATAAAAGGATTGTATCCTTGTGGAGAGGGTGCAGGGTATGCAGGAGGAATCATTTCCGCAGCTGTTGATGGCTTGCGGGTTGCGCAAGCAATTGCAGAAACATATCTGCCTGCATCGAACTAAGGAATTTGTTCAAGGAGGACGAAAGGGATGAAATACCGTTGCTGGAAGGTTGGAAAACAGGACGAAACAGCAGCAAAACAGCTTTGTGCAGAGATGGGAATTCCAATGCTGACGGCAAGGGTGCTGATTGCAAGAGGAATCACAACTTCTGCCGGTGCAGCCGCTTTGCTGGAGGAGGGCTGTGAACTTTCGGACTCCTTTTTGATGAAAGATATGGATAAGGCAGTGGAACGCATCCATGCTGCCATTGACAACGGCGAAAAAATTGTTGTTTTTGGCGATTACGATGTGGATGGTGTAACTGCCACCGCTTTGCTGTTTACTCATTTGGTGAATATGGGGGCAAATGTCAGATGTATGCTGCCCTGCCGAGAAGGGGACGGATATGGG
>JAHHUF010000034.1 GCA_020024115.1 Anaerofilum sp. | reverse complement strand
TTATTTGAATTTTAATGCTCACAATTATTTTTATCAATTTTACACAAAAGGAGATTCTATTATGTTTGAGAAAGTGCGTGACATTATTGTTGAAACTTTGAGCTGTTCTGTTGAGGATGTAACCCCAACCGCCTCTTTGGCAGATGATTTGGGTGCAGATTCTTTGGATGCTGTGGAGCTGAACATGGCACTGGAGGACTATCTGGGCATTTCCATTCCAGACGAAACACTGGCACAACTCAAAACCGTTGGCGACATTGTTTCCTATTTGGAATCCAACTCTTAATTTTCACCATCAAAGCCCTGTTTTCTGTCTGATTTATTCAGAACAACAGGGCTATCTTTCATAAAAAATATAAGGAAGGAATCTTTATGCAATTAAAAGAAATTCAGGCTTTGCTGGAAGCCTTTGAAACAAGCAGTGCTGTTTCTTTTGTTTGGGAACAGGGCGAAGAAAAAATTTCTTTCAAAAAGGCTGCTGCCTACTGCCAAACCGTTCCATCGGTTCTGCCTTTGGCTGCTCCACCTACTGTGATGTCAACCCCCTCAGCCGAACCCGCTGCCACACCGGAACCTGCTGCAATAGAGAGCATTGATGCTCCACTGGTTGGCACCTTCTATGCTTCTTCTGCCCCTGACAAAGCTCCCTTTGTTTCGGTTGGCGACAAAGTAAAACAAGGGCAAACGGTATGCCTTTTGGAGGCAATGAAGATGATGAGCGAAGTTCCTGCACCTTTTGATTGTGTAATTGAAGAAGTTTTGATTGCCGATGGCACACTGGCGGAATTTGGCTGTCCATTGTTCCGCATCACTCGTTTATAAGGAGATTGCTATGTTCAAACGCATCCTAATTGCAAACCGTGGTGAAATTGCTGTACGAATTTTGCGCTGCTGCCGTGAGTTGGAAATTGAAACGGTAGCAGTCTATTCCCAAGCAGATGCAACCGCTTTGCACATTCAGTTGGCAACGCAAGCTGTCTGTATTGGGTCTGCCAAAGCAACTGACAGCTATTTGAATATGAAAGCCATTTTGACCGCTGCAATCAAAACAGGCTGTGATGCCATTCATCCTGGATTTGGTTTTTTGAGCGAAAACAGCGAGTTTGCCCGATTGTGCCAAGAATCAGGCATCATCTTCATTGGCCCTTCTCCGAAAGTCATTGACACTATGGGCAACAAATCAGCCGCACGCCGTTTGATGCAAAAACATGGTGTACCTGTTGTTCCCGGCAGTCAAGGCAGTTTGGATACTCCACAGCAGGCAAAAGCACTGGCTGGCAAAATTGGCTATCCTGTTTTGCTCAAAGCTGCTGCCGGCGGCGGTGGCAGAGGGATGAGGCGAGTATTTTCTGCTGAAGAATTAGTCCCCAGCTTTGAGGCAGCACGAAGCGAAGCAATTGCTTGTTTTGGCAATGGTGAAATGTATCTGGAAAAGCTGGTTTTAAATCCTCGCCATATTGAATTTCAAATTTTGGCAGATGAGTATGGCAATACTGTCCATCTTGGAGAACGGGATTGCTCCATTCAGCGCAAAAATCAAAAGCTGATGGAAGAAAGCCCCTGCAAAACTCTTTCAGAAGAATTGCGCAAGGAAATGGGCAGTGCAGCCATCAAAGCAGCCAAAGCAGCCGGATACACAGGTGCAGGCACAATCGAATTTGTTGTAAGCCCAGAAGGGGAATTTTATTTTATTGAGATGAACACACGCATTCAGGTGGAACATCCTGTCACCGAAATGGTAACAGGCATCGACCTCATCCGTGAGCAAATTCGTGTAGCGGCTCATCTTCCTCTTGGCTTTCAGCAGCAAGACATCCGCTTTTTCGGACATTCCATCGAGTGCCGTATCAATGCCGAAAACCCTGCCAAAGGCTTTCTGCCATGCCCCGGAAAAATCAACTTTTTGCATCTTCCCGGTGGAAATGGGGTGCGTGTAGATACTGCACTGTATGCCAGTTATGAAACAAGCCCTTTTTACGATTCTATGGTGGCAAAAATTATTGTTCATGCCCCCAACCGATTGCTGGCAATTCGCCGTATGCGGCGTGCATTGGAAGAATTGGTGATTGATGGCATTGACACAGGTGCAGAACTTGCACATTTGATTTTATACCATCCGGATTATCTGAAAGGAAACTACACCACCTCTTTTATTGAGCAAAATCTGGATGAAATCCTGAGTTGGTCAGTGCAAGCGAAAGGAGATAACACACCATGTCCAGCCCATTCCAACAACGACGCCAATTCTTCAACACATTAAAAGAACAGCGTCAAAAGCCCACTCGTTTGCCGAAACCATCTGACCCTGTTGCTTTTGCAGCCTGTGCAAACTGTGGCTTTGAGATACCGGCACAAAAGCTGGCTGATTGTTTGCAGGTATGTCCCAACTGCGGTCATCACCACCCATTGACTGCTCCCTCACGGCTGGGAATGTTGTTTGACCAAGGCAGTGCAAGGCTGATTTCTTCCAAAAAACGCTTTATTAGTGACCCGCTGAAATTTGAAGGATACGCTGAAAAACTGGCAATGCTGCAACACAAAACCAACCTGAATGATGCTGTTATTTCCGCTGTGGGAAAAGTGAATGGATACAAGGCTGTCATTTCTGTAATGGATAGCCGTTTTATGATGGGCAGCATGGGCTGTGCTGTGGGGGAAGCCATTACACAGGCAATTGAATATGCCCACAAAAACAGACTGCCTTTGATTATTTTTTGCGCTAGTGGTGGTGCCAGAATGCAGGAAGGTGCTGTTTCTTTGATGCAGATGGCAAAAACCAGTGCAGCCATCAAAAAGTTTTCGGATGCCGGAGGATTGTACATTACAGTTTTAACCCATCCCACCACAGGGGGAGTCAGTGCCAGCTTTGCAATGCTGGGGGATATTACCTTAGCTGAGCCAAAGGCACTGATCGGTTTTGCTGGCCCTCGTGTCATTCAGCAAACCATCGGCGAAACTTTACCCGATGGTTTTCAGCGTGCAGAATATCTTCAAGAGCATGGATTTGTCGATGAGGTCGTTCCTCGTGACCAACTGAAACACAAATTGACACAGCTGCTCACACTTCACACCATCAAAGGAGGGCTGGAAAAATGCTGAAAGAACTGGAACAGCGGATTGAACAACTGCAAAGCAAACTTGAACAAAGCCAGCCCAAAACCGAAGTGGAAAAGCTGGAATATAAACAATTGTATCGTGATTTACAGGAATTGAAAACTGCATATCACCCCCACACCGCCGCTGACAAAGTATATCTTGCACGCCACCCAATGCGCCCCAACATCAACGATTATATTGATGCTTTGTTCACCGACTTTTTCGAGTGTAAGGGTGACCGCCTTTGCAAAGATGACAGAAGCATTGTGGGTGGAATAGCGATGTTTCACGGAATGCCTGTCACTGTAATCGGACATAAAAAGGGGCGTACATTGCAAGAGAATCTGGTCTGTAATTTTGGAATGCCTGAACCAGAAGGCTACCGAAAAGCATTGCGTTTGATGAAACAGGCAGAAAAATTCGGCAGACCCATCATTACTTTGATTGACACTCCCGGTGCCTATCCCGGAAAAGAAGCCGAGGAGCATGGGCAGGCAGAAGCCATTGCAAGAAACCTTGCAGAAATGAGTACCCTCACTGTGCCAATTGTCAGCATTGTAACAGGCGAAGGCAGTAGCGGCGGTGCGTTGGCATTGGGTGTGGCGGACGCGGTTTTAATGCTGGAACATTCTATTTATGCAGTTCTAAGTCCGGAAGGATTTGCAAGCATTTTATGGAAAGATTCTTCCCGTTGGGATGATGCAGCCCAACAAATGAAACTGACTGCACAGGATTTAATGCAGCTAGGGCTGATTGATGGAATTATCCCGGAGCCGTTTGGTGGTGCACATAACCACCCTGATGCTTTGTTTGAAACCGTTGATGTTTCGTTATATTCTCATCTTAAAAAGCTGTGCAAAATGCGTCCTTCCACCCTGACTGCATCACGCTATCAAAAATTCCGCAATATGGGCAATCTTCTGCAGGAGGAATCTTTATGAGTGGAATGTGTCTTGTTTCTGCTGGCAAAGCATTGCCAAATTCTAAAATCACAAACGATGATATGTCAAAAATTGTCGAAACCAGCGACGAATGGATTTCGACACGCACCGGCATTTTCACCCGATATTTCTGCAAACAAGAGCAGCAAAGCTGGCAGCTTGCAGTGGATGCCGCAAAACAGGCGATTGAGAAAGCAGGTATTTCAACAGAAGAAATCGGAATTTGTATCACTGCCACCATGTCCCCTCCGTTTGCAACACCCTCAATCTCCTGCATTGTCCAAAAAGAATTGCATCTTCTGCAGGACATTCTGGCTTTTGATTTGAATGCAGCTTGCAGCGGATTTGTGTATGCACTGGAAACTGCCAACGCACTTCTGGCAGCCAACCAAAAACCATACGCATTGGTCATTGGCTGTGAAGCATTGAGCAAAATCACAGATTTTACCAATCGCAATACCTGTGTTTTGTTTGGTGATGGTGCAGCAGCGGTTGTGGTGCAGCGAAGTGAATACCCCTTTGTTTCAATGCATGGAACAAAAGGCGATGTGACTGCTTTGGTCTGCGGAGGATATGGAGCAGAAAAGCAGTGTTTGGAAATGGATGGAAAGGCTGTATTCCGTTTTGCAGTCGAAACCATTCCCCGATGTATTGAATCTGTTTTAACAAAATCCGCTTTGAGTCTGGATGATATTGATTATATCGTATGCCATCAGGCAAACCGCCGTATTATTGATTATGTAGTGCGTCAAATGAAAGCACCCATCGAAAAATTTTATATGAATCTTCAAAATTATGGCAACACCTCTGCTGCCAGTATTCCTCTTGCTTTGGCAGATATGCAGCAGCAAGGGCTTCTCCATCCCAAAGCAAAAATAATTTGTGTTGGATTTGGTGGCGGGCTTACTTGGGGAGCGACCCTCATCGAGTGGAACAAAAAGGAGTAAATTATGCGACTAAATGAAATTCTGGGAACAAAATATCCTTTTATTCAGGGAGGTATGGCAAACATTGCCACCGGAACTTTTGCAGCTGCGGTTTCCAATGCAGGTGCTTTGGGGCTGATTGGTGCCGGTGGAATGAGTGCAGACCAACTGCGTGAAGAAATTCGCATTTGCAAATCCCTCACAAAAAACCCTTTTGGGGTCAATATCATGTTGATGAACCCTCAAGTAGAGGAAATGGCTCAGATTGTGATTGATGAGCAAATTCCTGTTGTCACAACCGGTGCAGGCAACCCCGGAAAATACATTCCCAACTGGAAAGCCGCAGGAATCAAAGTTATTCCTGTTGTTCCGGCGGTAGTGCTTGCAAAGCGTATGGAACAATCGGGTGCAGATGCTGTCATTGCCGAAGGCACTGAAAGCGGCGGTCATGTTGGGGAGATGACCACAATGGCATTGGTTCCACAGGTGGTTGATGCTGTAAAGATTCCTGTTATTGCTGCGGGCGGCATTGCAGATGGCAGACAGTTATTGGCTGCATTTGCATTGGGTGCAGTGGGGGTTCAGTTGGGAACCTGTCTGCTCGCCAGTGAGGAATGTCCCATCCACCAAAACTACAAAAATGCTTTGCTGAAAGCAAGCGACAACGACACCGTTGTCACCGGACGGATTGCAGGTGTTCCTGTGCGAATTTTGAAGAATCGCATGGCACGAGAATATGTCAAACAGGAAAAAGCAGGTGCAGACAAAATGGAACTGGAACACTACACCTTAGGCTCTTTGCGCCGTGCTGTGTTTGATGGTGACACCGAAACAGGCAGCCTGATGGCTGGACAGGTGGCAGGTATGCTGACCGAAATTCGTCCCTTGCAGGTTATTTTTGAGGACTTGATGGCTGGAATGAGTCAATGTCTGGAAACATTGAAATAATTGGAGAATTTTTATGAAACTTGCATTTTTATATGCTGGGCAAGGCAGTCAACATTCCGGAATGGGAAAGGATTTTTATGCCGAAAACCAAGCCTTTCGCTCTGCCTTTGACAGTGCCCAGCTTGATTTTGATTATAAACAGCTTTGCTTTGAGGGCAGTGAACAGCAGTTGGCAGACACTCGTTTTACACAGCCTTGCATGGTTGCATTTGCCTGTGGTGTCACTGCCGCCCTTTCTGCCGAAAATATCCGACCCGAAGCAGTTGCAGGACTGTCTTTGGGCGAATACTCAGCTCTGCAATGTGCAGGGGTATTTACTGCAAAGCAAGCCATTGAACTGGCTGCCTTTCGTGGAGCTGCCATGGCAAACGCTGTGCAGAACCGTCCTTGTGGCATGGCTGCAATTTTGGGGCTGGAACGAGAACCTCTTGCAGCCTGCTGCAAAGGGGTATCCGAAAAAGGTGTTTGCGAAATTGCAAATTATAACTGTCCCAATCAGCTTGTAATTGCAGGAGATGCTGCCGCTGTGGAGGCTGCTTGTGAAGCTGCAAAAGCTGTTGGAGCAAAACGCTGTGTACCTTTGAATGTTAGTGGCCCATTCCATACCAGTTTGATGGCATCTGCTGGTGACGCCTTGAATCAGCGATTTGAAACAGAATCTTTTGGCATCATGAAGATTCCTGTTCTTTTTAACTGTTTGGGCAAACCCAAAAGTGAAGAAGATACCATTTCTGATTTGCTGGTGAAACAGGTACAGTCCAGTGTATATTTTGAAGATTCTATCCGTTGGTTAGAGCAAAACGGATTTGATACTGTGATTGAGATTGACCCGGGAAAAGCACTTTCTGGTTTTGTGAAAAAAACTGCCAAATCCATTCGTGTGCTGAATGTAGAGGATATGGATTCTTTCCACAGCACCGTTTCTGCTTTGAAAGGAGAATAATGTTATGAGTGAATCCATCCAACAGGCTGCCATCGTCACAGGCGGCAGTCGCGGCATTGGGCGTGCCATTTGTATTGCCTTGGCTGATGCCGGTATCAATGTTGTCATCAATTACGCAGGCAATGCTGCGGTTGCAGAAGAAACTGCACAAGAATGTAAAAATCGTGGCGTTTCTGCCATCACTGTATTGGCAGACATTTCCACCGAGCAAGGCTGCTCTGATTTGTTTGATGCTGCAATCAAAGAGTTTGGCAGAATTGATATTTTGGTAAATAATGCAGGAATTACCCGTGATAATTTGATGATGCGTCTTTCCGAAGAGGATTTTGATGCTGTTATCAACACCAACTTAAAAGGCGCATTTCTGTGTGCCAAAAAAGCTGCACGCATTATGATGAAACAGCGATACGGCAGAATTATCAGTATCAGCAGTGTTGTTGGTGTGCGTGGAAACGCAGGACAGGCAAATTATGCTGCAAGCAAAGCTGGTTTGATTGGCATGACCAAATCCCTTGCAAAAGAGCTGGGCAGCCGCAATGTAACAGTCAATGCTGTTGCCCCCGGTTTTATCGACACTGATATGACACGGGTTTTGCCTGACAGTGTAAAAGAAGGAATTTTGGCTCAAATTCCAATGGGTAATTTTGGAAAACCACAAGATATTGCCTCAGCAGTTTGTTATCTGGCATCCCAGCAGGCAGGCTATATTACAGGGCAAGTGCTATGCGTTGATGGCGGCATGGCAATGTAAGGAGGAAAAACCATGAAGCGTAAGGTTGTTATTACAGGCATTGGTGCCGTTACTCCCATTGGAAATACTGCTTTTGAAAGCTGGCAGGCTGTAAAAGAAGGCAAATGCGGCATTGCTCCCATTACTTTTTATGATACCACCAACCAAAAAGCAAAACTTGCAGGTGAAGTAAAAGGGCTGAATATAGACGATTTTATCGAAAAGCGAGAAAGCCGCAAAATGGACCGTGTCACTCAGCTTGCAATGGTTGCATCTGCACAGGCAATGGCAGACAGTCGGCTGGACATGGCTGCGGAGGATTCTTCCCGCTGTGGAGTAATTGTTTCCAGTGGCATCGGCGGATTAGGCACCATCGAAACCGAACACAGCAAAGGTCTTGAAAAAGGCTTTGACCGTGTTTCCCCTTATTTTATCCCTATGGCAATCTGCAATATGCCTGCCGGACATATTGCTATTCAATATGGTTTTCATGGTATGTGCAGCTGCCCTGTGACCGCCTGTGCCAGTGGCTCCAATGCAGTTGGTGATGCTTTTCGACAAATTCGTGATGGGTATGCAGATGTAATGCTGTGTGGTGGCACTGAAGCCAGCATCACACCAATGGGTGTTGGCGGATTTACTTCTTTAAAGGCGTTACATACCAGAGATAACCCTGCACGGGCAAGTATTCCTTTTGATGCAGAGCGCAGTGGTTTTGTGATGGGCGAAGGGTCAGGCATTTTGATTTTGGAAGAATACAACCATGCCAAAGCCCGTGGTGCTAAAATTTATGCAGAGATTGTAGGCTATGCCTCCAACTGTGACGCACACCACATCACTGCACCTGCACCAAACGGACAGGGTGCAGCAAAATGTATGCAGCTTGCTTTGGAAGATGCAGGAATGTTGCCAGAAGAAATCAGCTATATCAATGCACATGGAACCTCAACCCCTATGAACGATTCCTGCGAAACCGCTGCCATCAAAACTGTGTTTGGCGCACATGCTGCACAGCTTTGTGTCAGCAGTACAAAATCTATGACAGGGCATTTATTGGGTGCATCGGGTGCAGTGGAAGCAATCTTCACCGCAATGGCAGTGAAGGATGGCTTTGTTCCTGCCACCATCAACTATCAATGCAGTGACCCTGAATGTGACTTGGATATTGTTCCCAATGTGGGCAGAAGTGTTTCTTTAAAAGCAGCAATGTCCAATAGTCTGGGCTTTGGCGGACACAATGCCAGCCTGATTTTTGCAAAGGAGGATTGAAAAATGCAGTTGGATTCCAAGCAAATTCAAGAAATTTTACCACACCGTTACCCCTTTCAAATGGTAGACCGCATCACTGACTGTGAACCCGGAAAATATGCAAAAGGTATCAAATGTGTATCTGTAAACGAAATGCAGTTTTGCGGACATTTTCCGCAATATCATGTAATGCCTGGGGTATTGATGATTGAGGCTTTGGCACAGGCGGGTGCAGTTGCTCTTTTGACAATGGAAGAATTTAAAGGAAAAACCGTATTCTTTGGCGGCATCAAAAATGCACGCTTCAAAAAGCAGGTGCGTCCCGGAGATGTTTTGGAACTGGAATGTGAGTTGATTCAGCTTCGTGGTTCTGTGGGAATCGGAAAAGGAACTGCAAAAGTGGATGGCAAAATTGCTGTAATCGGAGAATTCACCTTTGCGGTTGGCTGATTCTATTGACACTTTGTGATATAATGGAAATACAATATAATGTCCATTTAGATTCAAAGGAGCCATTTGATATGTTGCAGGACAGTTTTGAACAAATTTACACAAAATTCAAGCTGCATTTTTATCGTCAGGTGTTTAGCAGCAGCCTGCAAAGCAGAGAGGCTACTCTCACAACCGTAGAAACCTTCTGTATGGAAATTATCCACGCAATGGGGAACCCTACCATCAATGAATTTGCAAATTTTATTGAAATTTCTTCCCCCAATGCTGCCTATAAGGTAAACAGTCTGATTCAAAAAGGTTATTTGGAAAAGGTGCGCTCGGAAAACGACCGTCGGGAATATCACCTGCACCCCACCCAAAAATATCTGGATTACTACAATGTCAGCTATAATTATTTGGATAAAGTAATGGAACGCATTGCAGAGCATTTTTCTGCACAAGAAACTGCTCAGCTTTCCTATATGCTGGAAACAATCTGTGATGAATTGATGCCGGAGATTCCTTTGCCTAAGCTGAACCCAAACCGTTCAATCCCCAAAACCGAAGAAGTATGATTCTCTTAAAACAACAAAACCTCTTTGATGCTCAAAATCATCAAAGAGGTTTTTTCTTTAGTCTTTAATTTCTGCGGTTTTCACATCGCTCAAGCGTTTTCCCTCATCCACATTATAGCCCAGATGATACTCTACATCCGGCAAACCCAATTGCTCTGGGCTGACTGTGACCCCTTCTGGGCGGAAATGTTCATTGAGAATGCGTGCAGTGTTTTCTTTTTCCACACCATACAATGCTGCTTTTTTGCCATCATCTCCAACAATGGTGATGGGGCCGCCGCTGCATCGAACTACATAAATATCTTCTGGTTTCAAATCCTTCATAGAAAGATAAATTGCCACCAAATCCATAACCGAAAAATCTGTTTTCAGATAAACAGCAGTATTTTTTGCTACCTGCAACGCATCACCAATGGGATACTGTTCCATAAAGGTGCGGAATACTGCTGCATAAAAACTTTGCTGCAATTCCAAACGGTCATAGTCGCCCAAAGTTGTAGAGCGATTTCTCAGAATAATTTCAGCACTGTCACCGCTGATTTTCACATCACCGGCTGGCACAATCAATTCGTGAGTATTCTTTTCATGCAAATCTCGTGGAATATTCATCCAAATTCCGCCCATTGTATTGAGCATTGTGCGGAATCCTTCCACATCCATCACAGCATAGTTGTCTGCTTTCAAACCGAACAACTCATAAATGGCATTGGCTGTGTTAGCAATGGGGTTTTCTTTGTTTGACCCATGAAGATATGCACCATTGATGCGATGATAAACACCACAATTTACACTGATATCTCCGACATAGGTGTCTCTTGGAATTTGCAGAATGTTCATTTTGTGTGCTTTGTTATCCAAACGAATATACATCAGCACATCGGTATTTTCACCATTTCTGTTTTCTTCCTGCACACCTTTATCCGTTACAGCAACCAACACTGTATATACATCTTTTTCTTTTACTTGTGATAAATCAGTTCCGTTGTCATCTTTCATTGTCTGATAGCTTTGGGGAAGATTACCTGCATCGCCTGTATCCAAAAGGTTTTCCAGTTCCAGATACATTTTTGCAAAGTAGCCCAGTACAGCTAGGATTACAAGAATTACACCTACCAGCACCCATTTTCCCCACTTGCGTTTTGAATTCATAGTGTCCAAACTCCTGTGTTCAAATTGCATTTTTGTGGCTTTTGTTTAGGCGTATCTGAAAATTTCGACTTTTCAGATACTTCCTAGAGTATTTCCCTTTAAAAGTTTTATAATCAAACTATATCATACCAAAAAATGCCGCTTATTGCAAACAAGCGGCATTTTTTTTACATGTTATTCATTATTTTTGGACGAGTTGCACAAAATATTTCCCAAATCTTTTTATCTTATTTTTCAAAACAGTCACAATCTTTTATCTCAAATTCCATTGCAATCCTGCGAACCAAATCCAGCGCCTTTTGTGATGCAGCAAATCGAACAACCTCTCTGGTGCGGTTTGCCATCACCATGCGATGCACCCACACTTTTTCTTTGTTTGCTGCGGCGATATACACCAATCCCACAGGTTTTTCAGGGGTTTCGCCATCGGGGCCTGCAATTCCGGTGATACCCACTGCAATATCTGCCCCCGAAAGGCGCAAACTGCCCTGTGCCATTGCCTTTGCTGTTTGGGGGCTGACTGCACCAAACTGCTCCAAAACATCAGCAGGCACACCCAGCAATTTTTCTTTCACTGTATTGGCATAGCTGCACACACCACACTCAAACACCTTGCTGCTACCAGCAATTGAGGTGATGCGCTGGCTCAGTAAACCGCCTGTGCAACTTTCAGCAGTGGACAGCTGCAAGTTTTTTTCTGCAAGAAGCTTTACAACCGTTTCTTCTAACAATTGTTCTCCCTCTGCATAGATACAATCCCCAACAATGCGATAAAACTCTTTCGCTGTTTTATCGCACATTTCAGCCGCTTGTTCTGTGGTTTCCGCTTTTGCGGTAATGCGCACCACAACTTCAGCTGTTTTCGCATACAGGGCGGCAGTGGGGTTTTGCCCCTCCAGCAAGGGAGCAACCATTTCTTCCAGAACACTTTCACCAATGCCATACACACGCAGCACACGGGAAACAAGTACATTTTTTTGCATTTTCTGCAAAATCGGAAGAACTTCCCCCTCAAACATGGGAATCAATTCTTTGGGTGGCCCCGGCAAAAGAATCGCCACACGCCCATCCTGCCGAAACAACATTCCCGGAGCAGTTCCATTGTTGTTTTCCAAAGTTTCACCATACAACGGAACCATTGCCTGTTTGCGGTTGTTCTCACTCATAGGTTTGCCGCAGGCATGAAAAAAGTCTTGTATTTTTTCAAACTGAGCAACATCAAACTGCAAAGGGTCACCATAGATTTGGGCAACGGTTTCTTTGGTCAAATCATCTGCGGTTGGCCCCAGCCCCCCGCTGTAAATCACAACCTCACTGCGCTCTTTTGCCTGTTGTGCAAGCTGTGCTAAACGCTGGGGATTATCCCCCACAACACTTTGAAAATGCACTGTAAAGCCAAGCTGTGCCAACTTTTGGGACAAATACTGTGCATTTGTGTTTAAAATATCTCCCAAAAGCAGTTCTGTTCCCACTGCAATAATTTCTGCATTCATGGCTGCCACCTACTTTCTGTTAAACTTCTGCTGCCAAAGGTGCTTCTTCCCCCATTCTCAAACGAATAATTTCCACCTCTTTTGCAGCTGCTTCTTCCAACTCTTTTAGTTGCGGCATTTTGGACTCAGCTTCTTCGATTTCCTCCAAAGATGGTTTTGTTTTGGGGTGAGGAGGTGTAAAGATGGTGCAGCAATCTTCGTATGGCATGATGCTGGTTTCAAAGGTGCCTATCTTTCGTGCAATTTCAATAATCTCGGTTTTGTCCATGCCAATCAAGGGGCGCAGTACAGGCAAATCTTGTGCCAAATCAGTACACATCAAAGCCTTCAAAGTTTGGCTTGCCACCTGTGCCAGACTTTCACCTGTAACAATTCCCTCGCAACTGATGTCATCCGCAATCATGCGTGCAATGCGCATCATGCTGCGGCGCATCAAAACAGTAAACAGCACATCTGGGGCATTATCACGAATATATTCCTGTGGTTTGGTATAGGGAACAACATACAAATTACAGCTGCCTGTATAATCGGTCAACAGCTGACCCAAACTTTGCACTTTCAGCTTTGCGCGTTCACTGGTATAGGGAGGGCTTGCAAAATGGATATGATGCAGGCTCAACCCACGCTTTGCCATCATCCATGCAGCAACAGGGCTGTCAATGCCACCTGACAGCATTGTCAAGGCTCTGCCACTGGTGGACACAGGCAATCCACCTGCACCCTGCTGTTTTGGACCATGAACATACGCACCAAAGTCACGCACTTCCACATAGACCACAATGTCAGGCTGCTTTACATTTACACGCAAATGTGGGTGTTTGCTCAACAAAAATCCACCCAGCTCCTTTGAAAGTTCAGGGCTTTTCATGGGGAAACTCTTATCTGCACGCCGTGCCTCTACCTTAAAAGTACGACACTCACGGAGTTGGTCACCCATATATTCCTCTGCGGTTTCGCAGATTGCCTCAAATGTTTTTTCGCAGACCGCCGCACGGCAGACTGCAGCCACCCCAAAAATTTTGCGCACCTTATCAAAAGCAGTGTCAACATCTGCAAATTCGTCTTTTGGCTCAATATAAATAGTGCTTTGTGCTTTATACACCTTAAAATCGCCTACATTTTCCAATCTGCGGCGAGTAATTTTCATCAAAGTGGATTCAAAGCTACTGCGGTTCAATCCTTTCAAAACCATTTCACCTTGAAATGCCATAATAATTTCATTCATTGTGTTATCCTCTCTTTCGTTGGTTATCGTATCCGTGCAATGGATGCCATCCCCTGTGAAAGCCCCTGTACCAAAGCCTCTACATCCTGCTCGGTGCTGTCTTTTGAAAAACTAATGCGCAGTGCGCTGTCAATTCGCTCCGGCGGCAGCCCCATTGCTGCAAGGGTATGGCTGGCTGCTCCTTTGTTGCAAGCAGAACCGCTGGAAACATAAATCTGCTGCTGTTCCAAAAAATGCAGCATGGTTTCGCTGCGAATCCCTGTAATGCTGAAATTCAGAACTTCCGGGACAGCAGTTTCGGGACTGTTTATCAAAATTCCTTCCATATTTTGCAGTTCTTTTCGCAGCATCTGATTGAGCATTGTAATTCGCTTTTTCCGTTCGGAAAAATTCTGTTTCATCATGGTTGCAGCAGTTGCAAGCCCTGCAATATAGGGAAGATTTTCGGTTCCCGGTCGAATTCCCTTTTCCTGCCCACCCCCACAAAACGGAGCCTCAATATGGGTGTTTTTGCGCAGATACAGTGCACCGATTCCTTTTGGAGCATGAATCTTATGCCCAGACACTGCATAGCTGTCAATCTCTGTGGCAGACAGCTTGATGGGCAACCGCAGCCATGCCTGCACCCCATCCACATGCATCATTGTGCGGCTGTTTTTTTGTTTGACCAATTTTGCCAATTTTGCTACATCAATCACTGCACCTGTTTCATTATTCACCTGCATCGCAACAACCATTGCCGTTTTTGCAGTCACAGCCTGTGCAATCTCCTGAGGCAAAATAACACCTTCTGCGTTTGGCATAACATAGGTCACTTTCCAGCCTTGCTGCTCCAGCCGTTCCACCACCTTTCCTGCAGATGGATGCTCATACCCTGTGCATACAATATGGTCTGCCCAGCTTTTTCTGGCTTGTGTACCACCCAAAATTGCAATATTATTGCTTTCACTTCCGCAAGAGGTGAAATACACCTCTGCTGCGCTGCACCCCAAAGCAGACGCTACCGCAGCTCGGCTTTTTCGCAATAACAATTCGCTGTCTAATCCCAATTGGTACAAAGAAGATGGATTGCCAAAACATTCTTCCATCACCTTTGCAACTTCCTGTACCACTTGCTGTGCCACCGGTGTAGTGGCTGCATTGTCCAGATAATACATTTTTTCTGCTCCGTTCACTCAAAAAAATTTCCGTTGTTCCTGCTTTTTGCTGTATCTGATATTATACCGTATTCCACTTTTATGGGCAAGCATAAAGCGGCACAGACTGCACCAAAATCAACAATCTGCACCGCTTTTGTTTCACATTTTTAAACTGCCAGCACAACTCCGCCATTGTTGGCATAGACGGTGGACACCCCGCCTGTAGGAACCAGAATAACATCCTTCAGCGCAGGGCAAAGTTCCATGAAAGCCTTTTTCAGTTCCATTGCTCGTTCCGGACAGTTGCAATGGCTGATAATCAGGGTTTGGCTTGCTGTCTGCATCTTTTTGAGATGTTCTGCCACAATCTCGGTCAAACGGCGCATTGCGGCTTGGGTTCCACGCACCTTATCCAATTGAATGATTTCACCTTTTCCGTTTTCTCCCATAATAGGGCGAATGTTTAGCATAGTTCCCATCAGTCCTGCCACCTTGGAAATTCTTCCGTTTTTCACCAAATTGGACAAATCTTCCAGAACAAAAAAGGTTTTCATATTTGTGATAAAATCCGTTGCTTTTGTCACAATCGAATCAAAATCCATTCCACCATCAATCCATTCCCGCAAAAGCAGCGCAATGCGCAGTTCTCCTGCTGAAGCACTTTGAGAATCAAACACATGGATTTTCTTTTCCGGAAATTCTTCCAGTACCATTTCCTTTGCCACCATTGCAGCGTTATAACTGCCTGAAAGTTGAGAGGAAAGGGTCACAACCATACTTGCATCCGACTGACGCATTAAATTTGCATAACTTTCCGGAGAAGGACAAGCACTGGCAGCGGGGTCTTTTGTGGATTTCATTGCAGTAAGCAAGGTTGAAATTGACAGTTCGCCGTTATCTAAAAATTGTTTGTTTCCCACATCGACCGTTAAAGGCGCAATCTGAAACTGCATTGCGTTTCGCAAGGTCAGTGTTGTGTCACAACAACTGTCCACAATAATTTGGATGCTCATATATCCAAAACCTCTCTTTCCAAAAGCGAACCATCTGCTTTTGCTGGATTTACAATCAATTTGTTGATTGCTTTTATTTTACGCTTTTATATTGAAAATGTAAAGCACTGTCGTTTGAAAACATTTTTTATAAAAGGAATACAAAGCCTTCTAAATTTGGCAAATAAAACAAAAAATTTCAAAAAATGATACTTTGCGTTTTTGTT
>JAHHUF010000033.1 GCA_020024115.1 Anaerofilum sp. | reverse complement strand
TTGCTATTTTGTTGAAATAAACCAGCTGTGCGGACTTTTCAGAAACGCTCTAGTTTGCTGCCCAATCCTGCAATTTTTTCTTTGCATATCCATTGTTATAAAACAGGTCAATGGCATACACCAAACTTCTGTCCCAGAAATTCCATTCATGTACACCATCCCACTCCATATAATGAAAATCAAGGGGAAGGTTTTGCACATATTGTTTCAAACTCTGGTTTTGCTCGTAAATATAGTATGGCTCGTGGTCTTGTCTACCCACAGTACAAAGAATTTTGGGCTGCTGCTCTAATGGAAGCTGGCTGACTTGTTCAGCCAAAGATAGAATATTTCGATTTGGGGGAAGATATAGTTCATTACCTAAAATGGGGACAAATGTTTGCTGTATCATTGGATTGTCTGCCCCAACATTCAGCATCATCTGCAAATCAACAGCACCCGAAAAACTGCCGCAAGCAAAATAGCGTTCAGGGTGATTGAGTGCAATCATCAATGCACCATATCCCCCCATAGACAGTCCACAAATGGCATTTTTTTCGCGTTTCCAGGGAAGGTTTACCATTTTTTTCAGCAAAGCAGGCATTTCTTCTGTAAGCCATGTGTAGTATGCTTGCCCATAAGTCATATCATGGTAAAAAGAATTGGAACCATCGGGAATCAGCAGTGCAAGACCATTATCTGCAGCATAGCGCACAGCGGCAGAGAAGTTTACCCAGTCATCGCCGTCGTTAGTGTGTCCATGCAGCAGAGTAATCATGCCTTTAACCTCGTTGCCAACTTCGGCAGGTAAATCACAGGGAAGATATAACCGCACCATAGTGGTGGAGCATAAAGCATTGCTTTTTAGTCTCATTCTAAAAAATGCCATAAAAACACTTCCTTTTACGAAACAATATTATTGTTATTATACACCTATTTTGCCCTTTTTCACAAGAGGAAAAGACAATTGAAGACTAGGGACTGTCTGAAAAATCGAAATTTTCATCTTTTTCTGCAATAAACCGTATCTGCTGCCTTTCAAATACTTGGAATCGAGAAAGGATTTGTATCTTTTTTACCTTGTATTTACTTGCCTTTTAGAAAAATTCGTCGGTTTTTGGTTTTGAGATATGCACTGGTTTTTCTTTACCTTTCTAATAATACATGTTATCATATAAAAAACAAAAGGAGAGAATGAAAATGACAAAAAAACAGCGTACGCTGGAAATGATACAACGATTAAAAGAAATATATCCCTTGGCAGAATGTACCCTTGATTATGACCATGCTTGGCAACTGTTGGTGGGGGTTCGTTTGGCAGCACAATGCACAGATGCAAGGGTAAATGTGGTGCTGGAGGACTTATTTGCAAAATATCCCACAGTGGCAGATTTGGCACAGGCAGAACCAGAAGAAATTGAGGCAATTGTAAAGCCTTGTGGATTGGGACGAAGCAAAGCGAGAGATATTAGTGCCTGCATGAAAATTTTGCATGAAAAATATCAGGACAATGTACCGTCTGATTTTGATGAAGTGCTGGCACTGCCGGGAGTTGGCAGAAAAAGTGCAAACCTGATTATGGGCGATGTGTTTGGCAAACCTGCCATTGTAACAGATACCCATTGTATTCGTTTGGTAAACCGTATGGGGTTGGTGGACAAAATTAAAGACCCCTACAAAGTGGAAATGGCTTTGTGGAAACTTGTGCCGCCGGAAGAAGGCAGCGATTTTTGCCATCGTTTGGTTATTCATGGCAGAGCAGTTTGCGATGCACGCAAACCAAACTGTGAAGAATGTCCTGTTGCAGATTTGTGCAAAAAAATTTTGTGAGAACGGATTTGACAAAGTTTTCTAAAAAGGATATAATAACCAACGGACATAAAAACAGGGGCGCTGAAAGCTTTTTCGGCTGAGATTGAGGTGAATTGCAACCTCAGGTCACCTTGAACCTGATCTGGGTAATTCCAGCGTAGGGAGTTTAAGGAATTATGTGGTACTACACCCTTGTTTGCCTATTGCAGCAAGGGTGTTTTCTGTTTTTATGTACTAATAGATTCTGTAAGGAGTTTTTCCAATGTCTACTGTTTGTTACTCTAAAACCCGTATTCTGACAGAAGGTGCAATGATGATTGCCCTTTCTACTGTTTTGAGTATGGTGAAAGTGTTTGAAATGCCGTATGGTGGTTCAGTCACTTTGCTGTCCATGTTGCCGCTCATTTTGATGAGCTTGCGTCATGGTACAAAGTGGGGATTGTTTATTGCCTTTATCCATAGCTTGCTACAGCTTTTGATGGGGCTTTCCAGCGTGGCAGCAGCAGGAAATTTGATGGCACAGGTGGGCTGTGTGCTTTTGGACTATGTATTGGCGTTCACTGTCTTAGGATTGGCAGCAACATTTGTGAAACCATTTGCAAATAAATTGCTGGGTGTTGCTGTTGGTACATTTGGGGTTTGCTTTTTGCGTTTTTTTTGCAGCTTTTTTTCGGGTTGGCTGTTGTGGGGAAGTTACAAAGATTCCTATGATTGGGCAAAAGATTTGCCTGTGTGGCTGTACAGCTTGATTTATAATGGAGGGTATATGTTGCCTGAAACCATCATCACGGTTGTGGGTGCAGTATTGCTGATGAAGGCAATGCCCAAACAATTTGAGCAACAATAACAAAAACAAAGCAGTTTTTGATGTGAAATTTGTTTTTAATATTGAAAAACCCTCAAAAAAGTATTATAATAAAGCCATAAAACACAATGTTTGACTTGCAGATAAAAGGAGAGATGTTTTATGGCTGAAAATCTGGTTATCGCAATCGGCAGACAATTTGGTTCCGGCGGCAGAGATATTGGAAAAGGCGTGGCACAAAAGCTGGGCATCGCCTTTTACGATAAAGAAATTTTGGCAAATGCTGCAAAAGAAAGTGGAATTATGCAGGATTTGTTTGAACAAATGGATGAACGCTATACCCCCAGTTTTTTGTATAATATTTCAATGGGGGGAGGATATACCATGCCATTTTTCTATGGCACATCGGATATGGAAATTCCAACGGGAGAGCGGCTGTTTGTTTGGCAGGCACGCACCATTGAAAAGTTTGCAAAAGAATCGCCTTGTGTGATTATCGGTCGCTGTGCCGATTATATTTTGAAGGATAACCCAAACATGGTTTCAGTTTTTGTTCATGTCGATTTGGACTATCGCAAAAAGAGAATTGCAAAAATGTATAATATCCGAGAGGATGCAGCATCGGTTTTGATTCGGAAAACAGACAAAACACGAGCCAATTATTATAATTTCTCTACCGACCGAAAATGGGGCGATATGACAAATTATAATCTGTGCATAAATTCTTCAAAGTTGGGTACAGAAAAAACAGTCGAACTGATTTGTGCTTATATTGAACAATTCAAAAAATGAACCAAGTTGCAGCCCCTCTGCTTTTCAAAGGCAGAGGGGTGTTTTTTTGAAAAATACAGACAACTTCAAAACAACCTGCTCAAAGTGCAAAAGTGCAAATTTATTGGAAAACAGAAAATTAGTTTTCATCCAGAATACCGTTGAAAAAACAAAATGATTGGTGTATAGTTAATGATACCTATCTATGGAGGTTTTTATTGATGGATGAGTCAAATGCGTTTTCTCAAAATAATAAACGAAAGAAAGAGATTTCCCCTACACGATTGATTGTAGGCAGCTTTTTATTGGTGATTTTAGTAGGCACATTGCTGCTTTTGCTTCCGTTTTCCACAAGAGATGGCACAATTGGAATTGTAGATGCGCTATTCACTGCAACCTCTGCCACCTGTGTGACAGGATTGGTAGTGTTTGATACCTATGAAAAGTTTACAGGGTTTGGGCAGTTGATTATTCTGCTGCTGATTCAAATCGGCGGTTTGGGGCTTGTGACCCTGACCAGCTTTTTTACAGTGGGATTGCGAAGACGGGCAGGCTTTAAATCAATGAAACTTGCCAGTGAGTCAATCAGTACCTCCAATATCACCGGTGCCCGAAAGCTGTTGATGGTGGTCATCAAGCTGGCGTTTTTGTTCGAGGGTGTGGGTGCAGCATTGCTGGCATTTTATTTTGTGCCACAGTTTGGTTTGCAAGGAATTTGGATTTCGATTTTCCTTTCCATTTCTTCGTTTTGTAATGCAGGCTTTGATATTGTTGGTTTTTTTGGACCTTTTTCCAGCCTGACAACCTATGTGGGCAACTGGTATGTTTTGTCTATTATTATGTTTTTGATTGTCAGCGGTGGTTTGGGCTTTTTGGTTTGGTATGATTTGTTCAGTTGGTTCAAAACAAAAACACTCTGCCTACATTCAAAGGTCGTAATTCTGTTCACGGCTGTTTTGCTGCTTTTGGGCACATTGGGCCTGTTGGCATTGGAATGGAACAACCCCGAAACAATGAGAAATTTGCCCCCAGATGAGCGTGTATTGGCAGCATTGTTTCAATCGGTCAGTGCCCGTACGGCAGGATATGCAACCATTGATTTGGCGTCAATGACACTTATGAGCAAATATTTCATGATTTTTCTCATGTTTGTGGGTGCTGCCCCCGGAGGAACGGGCGGCGGTGTCAAGGTAACAACAATTGGTGTTTTGGCGGTGACTGTGTTCAGTGTGGCACGAGGACAGGAAGACCCTGTTATTTTTGGAAGAAAAATTGACAAAAAAACTGTTTATCGTTCCATCACAATTATTTTGTTGAGTTTGACGGCGGTAATTGTCTCAACAATCACAATCTTTTTCAACACCGATGCACGAGTGAATGAAATTGATTCAATGTTTGAGGCAGTGTCTGCTTTTGCAACGGTTGGACTTTCGCTGGGTGCAACCACCATTATGAACCCCATTGCAAAAATAATTACCATTGTTACAATGTTCATTGGACGAGTTGGCCCTGTGTCCTTGGTAATTTCTTTGGCACGGCAGGCAAAAGAGATTTCTCGCAGAGAGGTTTTGCCTGAAGCAAAAATCAATGTGGGATAATATTTTAATCAAAAACTGCTTTTGGATTTTTGTCTGAAAGCAGTTTTTTTCGTTTTATAGTATATTTGAATATTTGACTTGAAAAGAAACAGGAAAAGCGGTTGAGAAAAAGCCAATCGTATGTTACAATTAAAAATAATTTATATTGGAAGGATGGAGAACACCTGTGAGAAAAAACGAATCGGCGGAGAATTATTTGGAAACAATTTTAATGCTGAAAAATAAAAATGGTGCAGTACGCTCCATCGACATTGTGCGAAAAATGGAGTTTTCCAAACCGAGTGTCAGCCATGCAATGGGATTGCTGCGGCAAAAAGGGCATATTACAATGGACAAAGAGGGCTGGATTGAGCTGACCGAAAGCGGGCGGCAGATTGCAGAACGAATTTATGAGCGGCACTGCCTGTTGACAGAATGGCTAATACGGCTTGGAGTATCAGCGGAAACCGCTGCCGAAGATGCTTGCAAGCTGGAACATGATTTGAGTGAAGAAACTTTTGAAAAAATGAAAGCTCATATCAAAAAGCAAATTGAAGAATAAACTGAGCAAAAAAAGAAAAAATTGCACAGATTTTGCTGCATTTTTATTCAGATATGCAAAAAAAGAAAGTTTCTATATGAAAAAAGAAACTTTGGGCTTGAAAAAATGCAATAGGTTCTTTATAATTGAAAGAGGTAACCCCGTTAAAAATCTATCATGCTTGTAAAGGAGTACTATTATGAACTATTCTCATGAAGTAGAGCATATGTGTCCTCTGACCAAGGGCCCTAACCACGGTCCTGCTCCTATTCCTGTAGAGGGCAGCTGGGTAAAGGCTTACGAGATCAAGGACATTTCTGGTTTGACCCACGGTGTAGGCTGGTGCGCACCTCAGCAGGGCGCATGTAAGCTGAGCCTGAATGTTAAGAACGGCATCATCGAAGAGGCTTTGGTTGAGACCATCGGCTGCTCCGGTATGACCCATTCTGCTGCAATGGCTGGCGAAATCCTGCCCGGCAAAACTTTGCTGGAGGCTTTGAACACCGACTTGGTTTGCGATGCAATCAATGTTGCAATGCGTGAACTGTTCTTGCAGATTGTGTACGGCCGTACACAGACTGCTTTCTCCGAGGGCGGTCTGCCTGTTGGCGCTTGCTTGGAAGACCTAGGCAAGGGTCTGCGCAGCATGACTGGCACCATCTTCTCCACCCGTGCTAAGGGCGTTCGTTATCTGGAGCTGACCGAAGGTTACATTCTGCAGGTTGCTTTGGATAAAAACAACGAGGCAATTGGCTACAAGTTCGTGCGTTTGGGCAAAATGCTGGAAGACATCCGTCACGGCAAAGACCCCAAAGAGGCTTTCGAGAAAAATGTTGGCACATACGGCCGTTTTGACGGTGCTGCCAAGTATATCGACCCACGCGAAGAATAAGAGAGGAGGAGAATTATTATGGCTAAATTTGAAGGTCAGGAGCGTCGTATGCCTAAAATCGAGGCTTGCCTCGCAAAGAACGGCTTGGAATCTTTGGATGCTTGCCGCGATATGCTGGTAGAAAAAGGCATCGATGTTGAATCCATTGTTAAGGGCGTTCAGCCCATCTGCTTTGAGAATGCTGTTTGGGCTTATATTCTCGGCACCGCTATCGCTGTAAAGCGTGGTTTGAAAAATGCAGCTGATTGTGCAGCAGCAATTGGTGAGGGTCTGGAGGCTTTCACCGTTCCTGGTTCTGTTGCAGAGCAGCGTGCAGTTGGTCTGGGTCATGGTAACCTGGGCGCAATGCTGTTGAGCGACGACACTAAGTGCTTTGCTTTCTTGGCAGGTCACGAGAGCTTTGCTGCTGCTGAGGGTGCTATCGGCATCGCTCGCACTGCAAACAAGGCTCGCAAAACTCCTCTGCGTGTTATCCTGAACGGTTTGGGCAAAGATGCTGCTTATATCATCAGCCGTATCAATGGTTTCACCTATGTTGAGACCGATTACGACTTCTCTACCGGTGAATTGAAGACTGTTCGTGAGCAGGCTTTCTCTGAGGGTGAGCGTGCAGCAGTTCGTTGCTACGGTGCAAACGATGTTTTGGAAGGCGTTGCTATCATGAAGTCTGAGGGTGTTGAGGTTTCCATCACTGGTAACTCCACCAACCCCACTCGCTTCCAGCACTTGGTTGCAGGCACTTACAAAAAGTGGGCAATCGAAAACGGCAAAAAGTACTTCTCCGTTGCTTCTGGTGGTGGTACTGGCCGTACTTTGCATCCCGATAATGTTGCAGCAGGCCCTGCAAGCTACGGCTTGACCGATAGCATGGGTCGTATGCATGGTGATGCTCAGTTTGCAGGTTCTTCTTCTGTTCCTGCTCATGTTGAGATGATGGGTCTCATCGGTATGGGTAACAACCCAATGGTTGGTGCTACCGTTGCTTGTGCAGTTGCAGCTTCCAACGCATAATTTTAAATCAATTTGATTTTCAGCACTCTGTTAAAAAGCAGAGTGCTGTTTTTTTGCTTTTTGACAAAAGAAAATGGGTTTAATCGTATAAAATCAGAAAAAATGTGTACAAATGTTTTTTATATTAAGATTGCTTTGCGATAAACAAATCTGTGCGTTATAATAGGGAAAGAAAAATATCATTTTAAGTAAATTGCTTAAAATTAACCAATAAAAGGAGTTGTTCATTATGATTATTCGCAACGGAAAAATCTTTAACGAAAATGGCGAATTTGTTTTGGCTGATATTCAGCTGGAAAATGGAAAAATTGCAAAGGTTGCACCTGCTGGCACTTTGGAAGGTGAAGGCATTGATGCGACCGGCAAGTATGTTACTCCTGGTTTTATCGACATTCACACCCATGGTTCTGCGGGTGAAGATTTCTGTGATTGCGTTGATGGCAACACAAAGCACATCGAAAAAATTAGCGAATTTTTGGCAAGTCAAGGTGTTACCAGCTTTTTGGGTACCACAATGGCATTTAGCGAGGAAATTCTGGAAAAAATCCTTTCCACTGCTCGCCCCATGTTCAACAAAGAGGGCAACGGCGCAGTTCTGCGTGGTGTAAACTTGGAAGGCCCCTTCTTCAACAAAGAAAAGAAAGGCGCACAGGCAGAAAAGTACATCATCAATCCTGATAAGGATATGTTTGACCGTTTGTATGAAGCATCTGGCAATAACATTCGTTTGGTAGACATTGCTCCTGAGTTGGAAGGCAGCTTGGAGTTCATTGAGCATGCAAGCAAAAAATGTACTGTAAGTTTGGCACACACTTGTGCAGACTACGACCAGGCAAAAGCTGGTTTTGCTGCTGGTGCAAAACACGCAACTCACCTGTTTAATGCAATGCCTGCATTCACTCATCGTGCTCCCGGTGTTGTTGGTGCATCCAGCGACGATGCAGAGCATGTTGAAATCATCAGTGATAGCGTTCACCTGCATCCCGCAGTTGTTCGGGCAATCTTCAAATGGTTCGGCAAAGAGCGTGTTTGCTTGGTAAGTGACAGTATGTGTGCTTGCGGTATGCCAAACGGTGAATACAGCTTGGGTGGTCAGAAAGTTATTGTAAAAGATGGTATGGCTACTTTGGAAAGCGGTACGATTGCAGGAAGTGCAACCTGTCTGGCAGAATGTTTCCGCCGTGCAGTACGCTTCGGTGTACCTCTGGAGAGTGCTTTGCGTGCTGCAACCATCAACCCTGCACAAGCAGTGGGTCTGTTTGACCAGTTGGGCAGCATCACCGAAGGCAAGATTGCAGATGTTCTGGTTATGGATGAAACTTTGAATCCTGAGCATATCTTCATCGGCGGTAAAAAGCTGTAAGAATTTAAGGCGAACGCCTTTTAAGATAAAATGCAGTATGAGAAAAAGGAAGTTCTTTTTCTCATACTGCATTTTTTTGTTGAGGCAAAAGGATATTTGCCAAACAAAGTGAAATAAATTATAATAACAGCAAAAGGATTTGGATACAGGAGGAAAAGCAATGCAGTATAAAGCAATGTTGGTGGACATTGACGGAACTTTGGTGGTTCCGGGAGAGCCGCAAATTCGCCCGGAAGTGGCAAAAGCAGTTGCACAATTGCAGGAAAAAGGTGTTTTGGTGATTGTTGCAACAGGACGGGCACAGTTTGCAGCAGGAAAAGACACACTGGCAGGGCTTCGCCCTGATTATGGCATCTATTCCAACGGTGCTTGTGTAAAAGATAAAAAAGGAAAAACCATTTTTGAAGACCGCTTGACCCCTCAGAATATGTATACATTGGTTGATTTTTGTGAAGATTTTAATTATCCATTGGCATTTTGTTATGAAGATGGATATTATGCCTATATTGAATATGAGGAAATGCAAAACTGTTATTATGAAATTACAGGACATCCGGAACATATCAAAGATGGCGAAGACCAAGACAGACATCTGGAAAGTATGCCCTATACTGCTTTTGCATTGGTGCCGCCAGAACAAGTTAAGGAATATTACAAAAAATATCCGGGTTTGAAATTTGTTCCATACTGCGATGGGAAATATGATGTATTTAAACCAAGCAACACAAAAGCTGATGGGGCAAAGGTATTGTTTGAGCAGTTGGGAATCAATTCAAAAGAAGTGCTTGCTGTTGGAGATGGCATGAACGATATTGAAATGTTTGAACTGGCAGGAGTGAGCTATGCAATGGGAAATGCTCACCAAGAAGTCAAACAAGTGGCTGACCACATTGCTCCAGATGTCAAACAAAATGGAGTGCTCGAAGTGATTCAGCAGGTGTTTGGAATTGTGTAAACAGGAGAAATGATATGAGTTTTGACCCAGTGGCGCAGCAAGGAGCCAAAATATTGATTTTGGGCAGTTGGCCAAGCCCTAAAAGTTGGGAAGAAGGGTTTTATTACGGACATCCCAGAAATCGCTTTTGGAAGCTGATGGCAGAGCTTTTGGAACAGCCTATCCCACAGACAATTCAACAAAAGAAAGGACTTCTTGTTGAAAACTCAATTGCTTTGTGGGATACCTTGCGAAGTTGCGAAATTGATGGGGCATCTGATGCAAGTATTCGCAATGCAGTGCCCAATGATGTTGCAGCTTTGATACAAAAATATGGAATCAAAGCGGTATTTTGCAATGGAAATGCAGCAATGAAGTTTTATAAAAAATTTCATTATCCACACACAAACATCCAGGCAATTGCATTGCCAAGCACCAGTCCTGCAAATGCAAGCTATTCTTTGCAGCGGTTGAAAGAGCAGTGGCAAGTGATAAAAGAATATTTGTAAAAGAAAAACGAGAAGTGCCATTTTAGGTGTAGCATTTCTCGTTTTTAATCTATAGGATAAGTCAGCTACAAGAACTGTCTTTTGCTTAATGCAAAAAATCACAATTTTACATAGCTGCAGTTGTGTTGATTGTAGCAATTGTTCCATCTGCAACCGCTGTGGATATCTGCCGAACCTGTTTTACGCATACATCACCCACAGCATAAACACCCGAAAGTGCAGTTTCCATCTTTTCGTTTACAGGAATAAAACTATCTTTTAAATTTAACTGTGTATACAATGCTGTATTAGGGGTTGTTCCAACATATATATAAATTCCGCATCCTGAATCTTGAATCTTGAATGGTTGTGATTTTGCCTGTTTTCTCATCTGCAATTTCTAGAGATTCTACCTGATTTGTACCGTATACACCATGGAGCCGTGAATTGAGAAGTAAAGAAATCGTGGGGGTTTTCTTGACTTTTTCTCTGAACTCTGCAATACAGCCCAGTTGTTCTTCAAAGTGAATAATAGTGACTTTTGCAGCATACTTTGCCAAATACAAAGCCTTTTTCACTGTTCCATCCGCTCCGCCAACAACATATACATTTTTTCCTTCATAGTTTGTAGCATCTTTTGCAACATTCAGTGACATTCCTTTTCCACACAGTTCTTTTTCGACGGGAATATATAGTTTTCTGGGAGAGGTACCACTGGCTAAAATAATCTTGCGTCCGCAATAGATTCCTTTGTTTGTGTAAATCTCTTTGGTTTCTCCTTCAAGGTTTACACCAGTAACTTCTGCCTTTACAATTTCCACACCGGAAAGTTCAGCCTGTCTCTTCAGCTTTTCAGCAAAAGTTTTGCCTGTGTCGCCTTCTTCAACAGAGGCGTAATGGGGAGAACGGTGGATACCTTGCCAATCAATTCGCCTACTTCGTTTTTCTCAAGAATTACGGTTTTCTGACCACGGCTCATTGCATAGATTCCTGTACTGATTCCGGCAAGGCCTGCTCCGATGATAATAATATCATACATTGTTGTTACATCCAATGTAGTTGCCTCTACATTGGATGTTGTTTGTTTGTGTGTTTACTATATTTCTTTTTTCTATTTTGTAAAATTATAATAATTTATCTTGTGATAAAAATAGATTCTGATATTTATTGTTGGTATATCAAATATTGCAAGTTTGAGGTATACACTTATGAAAAATAAAAGTAGATGCTTAATCAGAAGACAAAGGATGGGGATGTGATAAATCTTGTTCATCTGGTAAAGACAAAAAAATAACAGAATTTTTGTATAAAAATAAGATGAATACCATGAAAAATGGAAAGACAGAAAAAATGTGCAGGGAAAAGAGGAAATAGGCATTGAAACACTTTAGTGCCCTAAAAAGTGAAAGAAAAAAGAATTTCATAGAAAAATTGCTGAATATTTTATAAAAATGGGTCCGCTAGATGTGAAATATGTAGAGAAATAGAAAAAAGGTTCTGAGAAGAAACAAAATTGTTTACACATTGAGTATAAAAAAAGAGCTGCTGTGGATAGATGAAACAATGACTGAAGTTGTTTATTAGCTAAAAAATGAATATATATGAATGTTATATTCATTTAATAAAAAATATACAAAAAAATACATTGAAAAGATGTATCTGAGAAAAAACAAAATTTTCAATAAATATAGTAAAATATAATAGTAATTTCACTGATAGTAAAAAAAGTAATGCAAAATAATGAAAATTTGAAAAAATAAAAAGAAAGCTTGCATTTAGCACATTAAAGTGATATTGTATAGAACAACAACTACAAGGTGAATGAATATTCAGACTTCGATGTTGGGGAGAGCGGCCGCTCTAAAAGTTAGTCATGTTTTATATGATATAGGGAGGAAAGTTGACATGGAAAAGAATGTTACTAAATCGCTTTCGCTGATTTTGGCAACAGCGATGGCAGCAGCAACCCTGGCAGGCTGTGGTGCAAAGGCATCCACAAGCAGCACTGCTAATAATTCCAATCCGTCCGGTGGCACCACAGAGGGAATAGTTGCTCCGATTCCCGCAGATCTGGATTATGATGCAGCATCTGCTTTTGCTTATGACGCACAGATGGGCGAGTTCAAGGCTATGCTGGACGAGGCAAAGATGGCAGACACTCAGTCTGAACGTTTTGCAAAGATGGCACTCGCTGAGGCTAAAATGCTGGAAACTGCAACCTTGATTCCACAGGCTACCCGTGGTGGCAACTACGGTCTCGGTCGTGTAGCAAAGCGTACTGCTCCTACCGTGTTCTGGGGCACTGACGCAGAGCGTGAGCACAACCTGATTGTTACCACTGATATGATTAAGGCTGAGGATCAGAATAAGCTGAAGGAAATGTGGAACGAACTGAAGGGCACTGGCACTTATGAAGAAAAAGCTGTTGAGTACCTGAATGGCAAGGGCTACACTCTGAAAGATACCTATCAAGTAGCCTATGCTACTGAGCCTAAAACTTGGGATGCTACAAGAACTCCCTATAGTACAGATATGCGTGCAATTGTCAATACCTATGACGGCTTGGTTGAGTACGACATGGAGAATGAGATGCAACCTGCTTTGGCTGAAAGCTGGGAGGTCTCCGAGGACGGTCTGACCTACACCTTTAAACTGCGCAAGGGTGTGAAGTGGGTTGACTCTCAGGGCCGTGAGCTTGGCGAAGTGAAAGCTGATGACTTTGTTGCTGGTATGCAGCACATGATGGACACCCATGGCGGCTTGGAATACTTGGTTGATGGTGTGATTGTTAACGCTACGGAGTATCTGGCTGGTGATGTCACCGACTTTACTAAGGTTGGTGTTAAGGCTGCCGATGACTATACTGTTGTTTACACCCTAGAAAAACCCACCAGCTACTTCATGACTATGTTGGGTTACGGTGTATTTGCGCCAGTCAACCGTGAATACTTCAAGTCTAAGGGTGGCGACTTTGGTCTGGATGCTTTCCAGGCAGCAGTTGACAGTGGCAACTATACTTATGGAAACACTTCCAACGACATTGCTTACTGTGGCCCTTACTTGGTAACCAACGCAACTGCTGAGAACACCATTGTGTTTGAAGCAAATCCTACTTATTGGAACAAGGATAACATCCGTCTGAAAAAAATTGTTTGGAAATACAACGATGGCAAGGATCCCACCAAGGTATACAATGATGCCAAATCAGGCGTTGTTGATGGTGCTGGTCTGAACTCTGCATCAACTGAGAACTGTAAGAAAGATGGTCTGTTTGATGACTATGTAACTGTTTCTGATACAGCAGCTAATGTCTATATGATGTACATGAATATAAATCGTCAGATTTATGCAAATGTAAACGACTCGACCAAGGCAGTTTCTAAGATGACGGATGACCAAAAGCTGGCTACCAACATTGCAATGTTCAACCCCCACTTCCGTATGGTATTGGCTATGGGTCTGGATGCAGGTTCTTACAATGCTCAAAGAGTTGGTGAGGAGTTGAAACTGACCAGCATCCGTAACAGCTTCACCCCCGGTAACTTCGTTTCTCTGCCCGATGAGACTACTGTTTCCATCAATGGTACTGATAAGACCTACCCCGCTGGCACCTACTATGGCCAGATTGTGCAGGATCAGCTGGACGCTGATGGTATTAAAATCAAAGTTTGGGACGCAGAGAATATGACCAGCGATGGCTTTGTTGGCTGGTACAGCCCTGAGAATGCTATGGAGCAGTTGAACATGGCTATTGAGGAAGTCAAAGAGTATGGTCTGGAGATTTCTCCTGAGAATCCCATTTATCTGGACCTGCCTGTGTTTATGGCAAGCGAGTCTGATGCAAACCGTGCAAATGTTTTGAAGCAGTCCATTGAGACTTCTCTGCAAGGCAATGTTGTGATTAACATTGTTGAGTGCGCAGACCAGAAAGACTTGGAGGACGCTGGTTTCTTCATTGAAAACGGTGGACAGGCAAACTACTCCATCTATAACATGGCTGGCTGGGGCCCAGACTACGGCGATCCTCAGACCTATCTGGACGCTGTACAAGACAACTACTCTGGCTCACTGACCATGTTCCTGGGTATGTACTAATCGCGGACATTATCGTGAGCTTTACATGATCTGAATGCAGGAATGGGAGGGAAAATAGATATTTTCCATCCCATTGTTTGCGTTTGTAATAAGAAAAAGAGCAGGGATCTTTTATGAAAAAATACATGTTAAAAAGGCTCCTGACCGGTTTATTGTCGGCCATGGCAGCAACGGTCATCGTAATGTTGATGATCTTTTCCCTGCTGGACCGGACGCTTGTTTTTGCAAAGGATCCGGTGTTCAGCAAACAAACCAATAATGCCCGTGAGGTCTATAAATATCGTAAGTGGGAAGAATTTGGCTACTTGGATTATGTGACCTATGCGGATTATCTGAACCAGTTGGCGCAAGATGGCGAAATTGACCAGAAGACTCTGGAATCCGCCATAAAGATTGGTCGTACTGCAAAGGCTGACCCGAAAGAAGTTGCTCCATATGTAAAGCAGTTTACGGAATATTACGAATCTAAGGGCTATACTGTGCAGCGTATGGATGCAGTTTTGCAGGGCGGTCATAAGGTTGCCACAGGTGGTACACAGCAATTGTTTGCACATAAAGATAAGTCTCTTATCTCCCGTGTGTTGCATTATTTTACAGGTGTTTTTCAAGTGGACAATATCCATACTGTCAAGGAAGATGTGGGCAAGCGTGGTTTGACCTTCACATTATATGACCCTGTTTATGGAGGAGAAAAGTTCTCGCCCGCCATTCTCGGCAACGGTACCCAGCATAAATATCTGCTTTATTTTGATGAAAAATTCCCATACATTCATCAGAACCTGCTGACCGTTCATCTGGGCACTTCTTATACAGTCAATCAGGGTGTGGATGTGTTTGACACTATGACCCAGTCTCAGGGCTCTTATATTATGTCTCCTGTGACTTTCCCCACCGGTCTTGTGGAGATGAGTGCAGACGATTTGCACACCGCAACCTATGTGCCCGGCTCTCGTGAGAACAGTGCAATCAATATAAAATGCTTTACCGATGATTACACCCAAGTGAGCATCGTAAAGAATACCATGTCCAAGGTTGGTTTTTCCTTTGTTCTGGGCTTTCTGTCCAGTGCTTTGGCTTACCTGATTGGTATTCCGGCAGGTATCGCAATGGCACGCCGGAAGGATAAGACTCTGGACCATATTGGTACAGCATACATTGTGTTCAGTTTGGCTGTTCCATCTCTGGCTTACATCTTTATGGTAAAGGCAATTGGTGGCATGGCCGGTCTGCCAACCAACTTCGATGTTGAGCATGGCACATGGCTGATGTATCTGTTGCCCATCATTTCTCTGGCCCTGCCAGCTATCGGCAACCTGATGAAGTGGATGCGCCGCTATATGATTGACCAGATGAATTCAGACTATGTCCGCTTCGCACGCGCCAGCGGTCTGTCTGAGCATGAGATTTTCCAGAAGCATATCTTTAAAAATGCTGCTATTCCCATTATTCACGGACTGCCCGCTACGATTCTGTCCGCACTGGTTGGCGCCATCATCACAGAGCGTGTTTATGTGGTTCCCGGTGCTGGCAACCTGCTGACTACGGCAATCAATATGTATGACAACAATGTAATCGTGGGTCTGACACTGTTCTATGCACTGCTTTCGGTCGTAGCTATTATTCTTGGCGACCTGCTGATGTCTATGGCTGATCCCCGAATCTCCTTTGTTGAGAAAGCGAGGTAAACAACATGAATGAAACATTAGAAAAAATCGATGACCTCGGTTTCAGCGAGGAAGAGCTGTTTGCCCCCATCGACAACAACAGTCTGGATTCTGAAAAGATTACAGCACCACGGTATTCTTACTGGCATTCGGTGTTCCGTGTGTTCTTCAAAAAGAAGTTTAATATCATTATCATTGCTATTCTGGCACTGGTAATTGTGTTTGCTTATATTTATCCGCTGTTCTCTGGTTATGACCGTTTTTCAAACTTGATGGACAGTTCGTCTAAGCATCTAAGCCCATCTGCCGCAATTGAGAAATATGGTCTCAACATTCATTCGATTTTGGGTACCGGTGATGCAGGTCAGTCCACATTTGATGCAATCTGGCATGGTGCCTCCATTTCCCTGTCTCTGGCATTTATCTGCGCTGCAATCAACCTGTCGATTGGCGTGGTTATAGGTGCATTGTGGGGCTTTTCCAAAAAAGTTGATGCTGTTATGATTAGTGTCTACAACATTCTGGGTAATATTCCGTATGTTCTGCTGATTTCCGTTCTGGTCATGATTTTCACCGCCAGTTTCTGGTCAATGGTTTTTGCCTTGACAGTAACCGGCTGGCTAGGCATTGCCTACTTTATCCGTACGCAGGTCGTTATCATCCGTGACCGTGAATACAATCTGGCATCCCGATGCTTGGGTACTTCAACCTTCCGCATTACCATGCGTAACATTCTGCCATTCATGACTTCTGTCATCGTGACACTGGCGGCAACCGAGATTCCCTCATACATTTCTTATGAGGTGTTCTTGTCCTATTTGGGCATGGGTCTGTCTGAAATGTCTCTGGGCAAGCTGATTTTTGCGGCAGAAAGCGCTATGGTTACACCAGGCTGGGGCTTTGAATTCTGGAGCCCTGTTATTCTGGCATCATTAATCACAGTTATTCTGTACATGGTTGGCCAGAACTTGGGTGATGCCTCCGACCCCAGAACGCATATGTAAGGAGCTGCGATATGGAAGATAAAAAAGTACTGCTGTC
>JAHHUF010000032.1 GCA_020024115.1 Anaerofilum sp. | reverse complement strand
TGTCTCTCTTGTGTCGGTCTTTGTTTTTCGGAAAAATCCGTTTATTTCTCAGCTTTCGGGGACATTTTGTTGTTGGACATGGAAAGAAACGGTTTGTTTTTTTCTTTGTTGGGACAGTTCTGCAATGGCGGTGTACAGCACATCGGTGGAGGAGTTAATGGCTGTTTCGCAGGAATCCTGAATCACCCCTACAATAAAGCCAACCCCAACTACCTGCATGGCAATATCGTTTGGAATACCGAACAGGCTACAAGCCATTGGAACCAGCAGCAGAGACCCCCCTGCTACACCCGAAGCACCACAGGCACTAATTGCCGAAAGGAGGCTCAAAATGAGGGCAGATGCAAAATCAACCTGAATCCCCATTGTGTGAGCAGCGGCTAAGGTGAGAATTGAAATGGTGATGGCAGCACCGCCCATATTGATGGTAGCACCCAGCGGAATGGACACGGTATAGGTGTCCTTGTGCAGCCCCAATTCCTCACACAAACGCATATTGACAGGGATATTTGCAGCGGAAGAACGGGTGAAAAATGCAGTGATGCCGCTGTCTTTGATGCACTTTAGCACAAGGGGATAGGGGTTGCGGCGAATACAGATGAATGTGATAAGGGGGTTTACAACAAATGCCACAAACGCCATTGTACCCACCAGCACAAGAATCAATTTTCCATAGCCCAGCAAAGAGGCTGCACCCTGTTGAGAGATAGTCTTGAACACAAGCCCCATCACACCAAAGGGAGCAAAGCTGATAACCCACGATACAATGGTGGAAAAGGCATTGGCAAGGCTTTCAATGGCATTTTTCACCCCTTGCGAAGCCCCACGCAGGGCGATGCCAAGCAGGACAGCCCAAGTGAGAATACCGATATAGTTGGCATTTATCAAAGCATCAACAGGGTTGGATACAACATTCATAAACAGGGTATGCAAAACCTGCTGAATCCCGTCGGGCGGTATAATGTCAGAAACAGAAGATGTCAGTGTCAAGGTGATGGGGAACAAAAAGCTGGCAACCACTGCCACAAACCCCGAAACAAAGGTGCCCAGCAGATACAAAAGGATAACACCTTTCATGTTGGTTTGCTTGCCTGGTTCATGCTTGCACAGTGCAGACATGACCAAAAACAAAACCAGTGCAGGAGCAACTGCCTTGAGCGCACCCACGAACAAATCCCCAAGCAGAGCAACAGCTGATACCTGTGGAACGGCAAACCCCAGAACAAGACCGAGGAGCAAACCGCAGAGGATGCGTTTGACAAGGCTAATTGTATTCCACTGACGGACAAAATTCTTCATACTTTCCACTCCTTAGAAAAATTTAGTTTCGATTATAGCATATCTTTCAAGGATTGCAAGTAGTTTTTAAAAAATAATTTTATTTCGTGAAAATGACGATACATCCTAAAAACATTTTTGGAGATAAAGTAAAATCCTGCATCCGCAAAAGCCTCTGTAATGTACAAAAAGCACAAAGAAAAAGTGTACTTGATACAAGTACACTTTTCAAAAACAGTCAATATCAAATATTCTGCAAAGCCAAATTGCAGCCAAAAAGCACTGTGTTGTGATTGAATTAGCAGCTACCCAAAACACCAAAAAATTCTTGTCAATTTCTTAGTTTTCAGATATGCCATAAAATAAATGGTAGCTGTCGTCTTAGGAAATGCTGGCAGATGCCTGTGAATTTGACAGATATTTTCTTCCCTTTTTCTGATAAAGCAACAGAGAAAACAAAATTGTTGAAATTTCTGCCAAAGGCATTGTAATCCAAACACCGTTCACACCCACAATTTGGGGCAGAGTAAAAATGAAAAGGATAACAAAAAAGAAGGAACGAAGGGAAGAAATGATTGCCGAGGTAAGTCCATCCCCGACGGCTGTGAAATAGCCGGACAGAAAAACATTCACTCCAATAAACAGAAACACAGGGCTAAAGTACATCAAAGCTATGCTTGTCAGCTCAAATACATGGGCATTGTCGGTGAACAAACCAATGATAAAATCACCACCAAAAAATAAGATGACCATAATCAAAATAGCGGTGAAACCAATTGTAATAAAGCTGTATTTGACCGTTTCCCGAATTTTTGCCCGATTGCCTGCCCCCAAGTTATAGCTGACAACAGGTGCAGTTGCAACTGCAATCCCCATATAAAAAGCAATAAAGAAGTAGTAGATATACATGATGATAGTAACCGCAGCCACTCCGTCCTCACCGAAATTTTGCATAATGATGATGTTAAACAACAAGGTGGTGATACCGGTAGAAAGCTCGGTCAGCATCTCGCTGCTGCCGTTTGTACAGGATTTCCAAATAAGGCGGGCATTGAATTTGGGTTTGCAGAATTTGAGTGTGCTGTGCTTTAAAAAATAGACCAGCCCAATGATTGCACTGGCACTAATGGACAAAATCGTTCCCAAAGCCGCACCAAAGGTACCAAATCCCAAAACTCCGACAAAGAAATAGTCAAAAACAACATTCAAAACCAAGCCGACAATCGACATTTGAAGCCCCATCTGGGGTTTACCGTCGGTTCGCACCAGATATTCAAAAAACAACTTGAACACCATCGGTGCAGTGCCAGCAAAAACCACAAATGCGTATGGAAGGACATGGGGCATCAAGCGTTCACTGGTTCCCAGCAAAACGGCGATGGGGCGCAGAAACACAATGCCCACAACAGCAAAAACAACGGAAAAAATCAACAGAACAACCGAAACAGTGCTGAAAAGCTCGTTTGCTTTTTTCTGCTCATTTCTGCCCATGTATTCGCCGATGATTGCTCCGGCTCCGGTTGCCAGCATCACCGCTGTACCAAAGATGATGCAGGTGATAGGAATTACAATATTGATGCCTGCAAGAGCGTCCGACCCTGCATATCGGGAAACAAAAAACCCGTCTATGGTGGTGTAGAAAGAAAGGAAAACCATAGTCAAAATGGACGGAACCAGATATTTTAGAAATTGCCTATAAGACATAGGCTTTACAAAAGCATTCATAGCAGTCTCCTCAAAAAATAGATAGTTTGTTTTTATGCTTGTAAATAGTATAATAAAGTATATAGCAACTATATAGTCAAGAGGTGAAATTGAACAATGCAGAATATGTTTTCAGCCGGAGAACTGGCTAAATATCAGAACATATCCAAACAAACACTTTTATATTATGATAAAATCGGCTTGTTTCAGCCCAGCTATACCGACCCCCAAAACGGGTATCGTTATTACAGTGCAGAACAATTGGATTACCTTGACACAATCCTCATTATGAAAAAAATCGGTTTTTCTCTGAACGAAATCAAAGCTCAAATGCAGAATTACACCACAGAAAACAGTATTATTTCGTTTCAGCAGCAGCTTGAGGTGATTGGAGCGAAAATTCAAGAACTTTCCCTAATTCAAAGCAGACTGAAGCATCGCTGTGAGCAGGTGCAGCAAGCATACACTAAAAAATATTCGGAACCCATTGTGGACATGACCAATGAAATTTTTTTGCTCTATCATGATGTATCCCAGCCCTTTACCATGCAGGAAATCAGCATCGCCACAAAAAAATGCTATGCACAGGCACTCACCAACAATCTCCCGATTTTCTTTCAATGCGGAGTGTCGGTGCCGCTGAAAAAAATTCGGGAAGAACGCTACATAGAGGCAAGCAGAGCATTTTTGACAACAGAACAGGTGCCGTCAATCCAAAATATTATGTGCCTTCCCAAAGGGCTGACTGCTGCACTTTACCACTTCGGCAATTATTATGAAATCGCCAATTCCTATATTAAGCTGATTCAGTATTGCAAAAATCACAATCTGAAGATTGTTTCGGATTCTTATGAATTTTGTATCAATGATTATATAACATCACGGTTCGAGGAAGAATTTATCACAAAAATTATGTTTTATGTAGAGGCTATCTGAAAAATCCGAATTTTCGTTTTTTCTGCAATAAAAATAGAGCAAAGATAAAAACCGTTCTCAAAGAAGAAAAAACGGACAAGGAAAAAGCCCTTAGATGATAAAACCATCCAAAGGCTTTGCTGTTTCTATGGCATTTTCAGCGATGCAAATTCAGTTTAATCTTTCACAGGGGCGAATCGGTCAAAGGGGGCAGAACAGGGAGGAGCAAGGGTAAATTCTTTTTCGGTTCCAGTTTCGGGGTCGGGAAATGTCAGTTTCCCCGACCAAAGCCCAATTTGCCCACTGCCTCCTCCGTAAGTACCATCCCCCACAAGGGGCAGCCCTCTGGATGCAAACTGTGCCCTGATTTGGTGGGTTCTGCCGGTGAGCAGGCGGACACGCACAAGGGCAGATTCTTCATTTTGTGCGATGGTTTGGTATTCCAAAATTGCGGTACGGACGCCCTTTCGTTTTTTCTTGACAACATAGGTTTTGTTGCGTTTTTGGTCGTGATAGAGCAAGTCCTCCAAACGGGCAGCCGACTCTTTGGGAACGCCTTTCAGCACTGCATAGTATTCCTTGTGGAATCTTCCCTGCTGCATGGCTTGTGACAGAGCGTCGGCTGCTTGCTTTGTGCAGGCGTACACCATAAGCCCTGCAACGGGTTTGTCCAGACGATGCACAGGATACACCGATTGATTGAGTTCTTGCTCAAGCAAAGTGAGCATGGTTGTTTTACAATTGGGTGCCTGCTGTGACGGCACTCCCGACGGCTTGATGCACACGATATAATTTTTATCTTTATATAAAATATCCACGAACTTTTTGACTCCTTCTAGTTGTATGATAAAAGAGAGGCATTGATATTTCCCGGTATCCCTCTGCTATATTGCAGGGGGTGATTCAAATTATATCACAGATAAAATTGAAACTCCAATCAACTGCCTTGCGTTTTGTTCCATCTGCACCATAGAATTTATAATCATCCGGAAAACTTTGAAGGCGTGCGCCCTCCCGAATAGACAGTGCACAAGAGTCTCTGGGGTGAATACATCTTGAGGAGGATGGACAGGCAAAATTCCTTGTGATTGTAGTCGAAGGCTTTTCCCACCAGAGTTTTGCGTAGGTGTTTCCGTATCCACTTTTGGGGCGAATTTCTTCCGGAAGGTCATTTTTAGACTGTCCGTCTTTCAAAGTGTTCATAATTCTGATGAGGTCATCACCGTTTTTAGGGGCACGATGCTCGGTTAGAGTATCGGATACATTTTTTCTCACAAACCTGAGAAAATCATTGTTGGCAGGTGTTTGGTAGAAACTTTTTGTCTGCCCACTTTGCAGGGCGGGAAGGTCACCGATTGCGTCTTTTAGTGTTACATAGGGCTGCAAGCCATCTCCGTGGGTAGGTTTTGGATAGATAAAATGCTTAACCCCTTGGATACCAACCCAAATTACACGCTCTCTATGCTGTGGAACGCCAAAATCAACGGCATCCAAAACATGGTGCTTGAGTGTATAGCCCAAATCCGAAGATTCGGTTTTCACCTTTTTAAACAGGCGTCCTTTGTCCATGCTGAGGATTCCCACTCCATTTTCAAACACAAAGGCACGGGGCTTGATAATCTCAAGGATTCGTTTGTATTGCATAAAGAGATTTGCACGGTCATCCAGTTATATACGATGCCCGTTTATATCGTATTTCGCTGTTTTTGCAAAAAATAGCAGTATTATACCATATCACGATTGCAACATCAATCATTGTACGGAAGAAAACTGTGAAGATGGGTGGGCAGGGCGTTGAACACTTCTGTACAGTTTGTTATACTTTTGTCTGACAGCAAGATTTTTGAAAATGTGAATCTGTCATTTATAAAATAAAAAATTCCGAGGAAAGTTCAAGGGAGAACCAACCTCGGAAATTTTTATTTTATGCCGTGGATTGCCCGTTTATGATTGGGTTACGGTTTTTTGTCTGCCCTATTTTGGGCAGTTTGACTGTTTATTGCTCTCTGCGTTTCCACAGTGCAGTCACCATCGCTGCGGCAGATGCAACCGCCATACCCAACAATGCAAGAGGGCTGGAGTCGCCTGTTTGCACAATGGGGCTGTTGGTGGTGGGAGGAGTGGCAGGAGCAGCAGGGGCAGGGGTTGTGTTGGGTTTTGACTCTGGAGTTGGAGTGGGCTTTTGTGCTTGCTCCAGCTTGTTCAGTTCTACCTCTGCCTGAACCAGTTTATCGTAGTTTGTCACCAGCTTTTTCTGTGCATCGGTCAAAGCATTGTATGCTTTGCGTACATTCTGGATTGCAGACTTGCTTTCCAATGTTACAGTGCCGATTTTGTCGATGGCAGTCTGCACAGATTGGGCTGCTGCTGCATCGGCTTTCAGAACCAGAGCATCCATTGCGGTTTGCAATTTTTGGGCTGCTTTGGTTATTTCGTCCTGAGGGGCATCCTTTTTGTCCAAAACCTCAACGGCTTTTTCCAGTGCAGTCTGGACAGCCTTCCAGCTTTCGGCAGTGTAGTCTTCAGCTTTCAAAGCCTGTGCTTTGTCAAGGGTGGTTTTCAATTGGGTTTTGTCCGCAACAACAGGAAGTTTCAGCTCTGCCATACAGGATGCACCGTTTGTATTTGCCATATTAAAGGTCAAAACAGTTGCACCATCGCTGTTTTTGGAAACGGTCACATTACTGTCCAGTTTCACGGCATCGCCAACCTGCTCATGCAATGTAATTTCAATGCTGCCATTGTTTTTCATAGTTGGGTCAGAAACAGCCAGTTTCAAGGTGTTTTCGGGGGTCACTTGCAGCATGACAGATGCAGCTTTGTTGCTTTCCACCTTGTCCACTTTTCCGCCGTTTGCGTCCCAGAAGTTGATGCCTTCCATGTGCAGACCATTGTGCAAAACAGCTTGAATGCTTGGGGTATTCTGCAAAATTTCCACATTGGGATTTTGTGCATACTGTTGGGTTTGCTCCTGTGTTTTCTCAGGCAGCAATACATAGCTATATGCCGCATTTGTTGGGTTGACACCGTGGTCGAACCACATTTCGAGATAGTTTTGAGTGCTTTCGCCCTCAAAGGTGCCAACATCTTTCCAATTGCCGGTGGTTTTGCCGTGACGCACCTGCACAGAGGTGTTGTTCTCTGGGAAATAGTAGCCTGTACCCACTGCCTGAGTGCCTGCCAAATGCGCCCATTTTACATTTTCCAGCTTTGTGCCGGATACATCAACGGTGCGGTTTACCAAATCTTTAATGTTTGCCTCTTGGACAGGCAGTTTGGTTTCTTTTCCGTTCACAACAAAAGAATTGCTGCCTTCTGGGTTCAGCTTTTTGTTTTCGATGGTGGTTTCCACGGGCAGATTCATGCCCTGATTGGTAATCCCTGCACCCAGACAAACAATCTCGTTATCAAACATAAACCATGATTTTTTGCCGTTGAGGTTTGGTGCATATTCCACCGAACCGTCACCGGGGATTGCACCAGACACACCTGAGAAAGCCATGCCGCTGATGCCGTGGTTGCCAATTACACTGCCGCCCACCCAGCTTTGGTCAGAGCAGAAGTCACCGCCCTGTGCAAAGCCGGAGCTGTCGGGTTTGCCGTTGCCCATATTCACAGGCACAACGGTGGTACCTGCCAAACGCAGAGGGTTGACGGTGTTCCAATAGTTTTCGGTGTATTGGTCATCTTTGTCGTAAATGTAGGTCATGCCATTATTCTGATGCCAGCCAAAACGGTTCTCGTGGTTCATGATTTCGCTGTTTTGGATACGCTCGGAATACATGGATACCGCAAACAAATAGTCGTCTGTACGATGAATTGCACGGTCCATCAGAGCGTAGGACTTGTGCATGGGGGCAACATAAGCCTTGATGGAATCATCGCTGAGAATTTGCTGTGCTTTTTGCTTGGTAGCAATATTTTCTGCACCGGTCAGGCTGTCTGCAAAGCCGGGGTCTTGTTGCAGCCAGTATTTGAGGAAAGAAAGGGTTGTGCTTTTTGCTTCCGGGCTGAAAGAGTCCACCATTTGGAGGGTGATTGCCATTGCATCACGACCCGCTGCACGGTTGCTGGAGGCAGGACGGGACACGGAGCGGCCTTTCAAAGAATCCAGCATCATTCCACGATAGATACCGTTTCCAAAGCCTTCCACAACATAGCTTTCAAGATTCTTTTGCACCTCTGGGGGGTATACCCAAGCAGTGCCTGACAGCAGAGAGGGAATTCGGACAGCACCTTTCATGAACTCAATGCCGTATGCTCCCAGATAGGGAACTTTGCCATGGTCGAGATAAGAGCCATCTGGATAGAATCCACTTTCGTATCCCTTTTGAGCAATTTCTGCACTGTTTTGTACAGTGTGAATGGTGAAAGTTTGAGAAGAAGCCAACATTCCCAGATAAACCAGCTCGTTGTTTTCTCTCAATGCACCCAAGCCAACCGCAGTTGTAGAGCAGTCAATGATGTTTGCACCCTGTGCCACACGATAGCCCTGTCCGTGGGTGCTGGCGGTGTTGATAATGCCCTCGTGGAAGGGGTCAGGCTGGAAGAAGTACAAACCAGCGGTGAATTTTTCAATCTGCTCTGCGCTCAAATCGTCGTGAATCAGCATCAAAGCAGGAATCAAATCCTTAGGAATACCGATTTCCCATGTCCACCAGTTGTCTGTCTGGCTCTTTGGCACATAGCATTCTGTGGAGAGATAATCCAAAATGTTGATGATGTCTTTCAGCATCTCTTTGTTGTGGTACAGCCTGCTGCCTTCCATTGCATAGGCCTTGCTCATTGCCAGCACTTTTTTGTAGGCGGGGCGGAACTCGACAGCATCGTCAACATAAGGGATTTTTTTGTTGCCTTTTGCGTCCTCGTCTTCTTTCCATGGAATCCCTGCACATTTGTCCTGTCCTTTATAGTCGTAGCTGTTCCATGCAGTTTCTGCCTCTTGGTTGACGGTTTCCAAAATTTCTGCGCCGCCTTGCTGGGCGGCTACATTTTTACCAATCAGGCTTTCCACCCATGTTTGGCGGATTTTTGCAAAATCGGCAGCGGTAACGGCAGGCAGTTTTGCAGGGTCTTGGTACAAAATTTCCACATTCCATTGCTGGGTTTGCCCTTTGCTGTCCTGTGCCACAACAACAATATTGCCTTTGTTTTTGGCTGTCAGCAATGCGCCTGCGGCGGATTGTGTCACATCCAGCAGATGATTTGCATTTGCGTCACCGGCTTTGCGGTTGCCATCGGCTTCGCCCTCTTTCAGCTCACGCTTGATTGATTTATAGCCTACATTGCGCAAAAATGTACCATCGTTTTTCAAAAACTTTGTACTCCAACTCACTTCACCCTCAAAATGTGCAGGGGTGGGAATTTCGATGGAGTTTCCACGAATCAGTTGGATTGTGTTGTCTGCAACAGGCGCAGGGCTGTCCGCTGTTTGGGTGTTCAAAAGAGAATCCAAAGTCACGCCCTCATCGGTAAAATTGGCTTGTGCGTTAATTTCTTGTGTTGTGTCCGAAGTTGGTTCTGTTTCGGTATTTGCGTATACAGCAGAAGCATTACCCAAGCTGACCGCAGTAATCAGCGCCATACTAATGCCTTGCTGCATTCTTTTTTTTAAATACATTGTGTTTCCTCCCTTGTTAAAACCACCATAAATTTAAAATACAGAATCAATTTTTGTATTTATGTTGTACAATTTTATGACATTGGCGTAATTATACTTTGTTTTTCTACAAAATTCAAACATTTTTTCCGTTTTTTTCAATAAAATCCGATTTTTGTGCTTGTACTATATAAAACAAGCATAAAGAACATCCGCAATATTTGTGAGAAAGTGCGAAAGCATCAAAAACCGCTGCCCAATTTAGCGAAAGAGAAACACTTTAAACCCCAGACAAGCGAAAACAGTTACAGAATTTGCAATAAATTTGCCCAAAAAGTACCATTTTATAGATAAAATCCTTGACAAATCGACCTTTGGCTTGCTTTGCTTTGTGCATCAAAAAGTAATTTTCCACAAAAACAAGTAAATTATAACGATAAAACGACTGTTTTTAGAATAACAAGCAGTGACTTCGCCAGAAAAAGGCAAGCAATCGGGCAGAGGAACAGATATGGAGGTTGTTCAGAAAACTGACACTGTTTTGCTTCACTAAATGGTAGTTTAGCGAAAAAGAGAGGCTTTTCGGCAGCTTTCAACCAAAAAAATCCCCTTGGTTTTTGCATTGTATCTTTGCTTGAAAACGCATACAACAGAAATAAAGATTTTGCAAAAATCAGCGATTGATTGTCCAAATTTGCAACAACCAACTGCTTGAGGCTGTCTGAAAAGTCGAAATTTTCAGCTTTTCTGCAATAAATAGCTTTTGCTGCCTTAAAAATACGCAAAATCCGGCAAGAGTTTGTCTTTTCTTGTATTCAGACATTCCTTGGGAAAAATCCGTCGACTTCAGATACCCTCTAAACAGGTTGGATTTTGTTGATAATCATAGAAATATTAACAATTATTTGTTATAATGAAACCTCGACAATACTGATACTGTTTGATAACTGAGATAAATTCTTTTCATAAAGGAGAAACACAGATGAAAACTTTGGTAAAAAGACGGCTTGTCGGTTGGGCTGCCGTTGGTGTTTGTTTGCTACTTTTGGGGTTTGTGGTAGTGCCTCGTGTGCTACACGGCAAAGAGCAGGAAAAAGAAGTGATTACCGTGATGACATTGGAAAAAATCATCAATGTCAGCGAATTGTCCACCTTTACAGCGGTTTACAATGGCATTGCAACGGTGCCAAACCCCGAAAATCCCGAAAAAATCGACTATTATGTATCCTATGAATCCAAAGTCAATGCAGGCATTGATTTTGAAAAGGTTGATATTGCGGTGGACCACAACAAAAAGGTTGTCACCATCAAACTTCCCGAAGTATACATAACCGACATCAATGTAGACATTGCTTCATTGGACTATATTTTTCTGAACCAAAAGGCAAACACTTCCACATCCTCCGAAGCAGCCTTCAAAGCCTGTGAAGAGGACGCAAAAAAAGAAAGTGAAAAAGAAAAAGCCATCTTTGAACTGGCAACCCAAAATGCAAAAAATATTCTGACCGCCTTGACCCGCCCCATCATTGAACAACTGGACGCAGAATATACATTGGAAATTCGGTAGAAAGGGCATGAAAAATGAAAAAATTACTCTCTGTTTTTCTTTCGCTGGTTGTGCTGGTGTCGCTGACTGCCTGTGGACAGCCCGAAGAAAAAATCACGATTGAACCACAAATTTCTCAAATGAAATCCATCTGCAAACTGGCTGTGATGGAGTGCTACTATCACGATGTGGCAAAATACACCGAAAAAGATGCCGCCGGGATGCTGTGGTGGAAAAAAGACAAGCGTTTTTGGATTGAATACAGCGGGGTTGTTAAGCTGGGCATCGATGTATCGCTGGTCAATATCGAGGTGGAGGATTCACAAATCACCATCACATTACCCCCAGCCGAGGTGCAGGGCTGCACGGTGGATTCCTCCTCTTTGACAAAAGAATCCTACATCGTTGACCAATCCTCTGCCAACATCAAGGCGGAGGACGAAATTCTCGCCTTTAAAGAGGCACAGAAAATGTTGGAAGAAAATGCCGCCAGTGACACCACATTGCTTGCCGAAGCACAGCAGCGGGCACAAACCTTGTTGGAAGACTATGTAACCAACATCGGCAATGCCGTTGGCAAGGAATACACCATCAATTGGGTATACTTGGACGAAAAGCAGCCCCAGACGGAATCCTCCGCCGACCAGATAACCTCCAGCCTGCCCCCTGCATCGTCTTCTTCCCAAAACTAAAATGAAATATTGAACAAAAAACAGTGCAGCTCTGGCAAAATGCCAAGAAATGCACTGTTTTTTTATAGCTTTGAAGGTGTATGAACAATGCGTTTATCCATGTTTCTATGAATTGACAAGCTGTTTGATGATGGTGCAATTGCTGGGCAACTTCCCGAAAACTCCACCATGACAGCCCACCCCCATGAAGAAACAGCATTATTTTTGTGTGTTGTGCCCCATATTCCATATACTGCATTTGATGTCAACTCCTTTGCAAATTAGTCTGATAATACTCTTTTTGGGAAATCTTTCAAGATGCCTGTTTTATAAATGCAACAAAAAGATATAATAAAAACAACAAAAATTATTTACATTTCATTAAATAATTGTTATAATTCACTTAAAATTGAACCGTTAGCGATTTTTTTCAAAAAATGATGAAACCAGAAAACACAAAGGCAGCAGGGGCTCTTGTTTGTTTCTGGTTTTATGTTTTTATTAAAAGGAGGAAAATTATGCAGGCAAAACATTCCAAGAAATCTGTTGGCAAATTGCAGCGGCTGACTGCAATTGTCATGGCTGGCTCAATGGTTGTGCAAAGTTTGACATTGGTTCCCACAGTTGTGCATGGTGCGCAGCAGCAGGACTATGAGATTTATCCCTCCCCACAGTCCATCAATTATGCCGATGGCGACTATATCCTGAAAAATGATGTCAATATCGTCTATGAAAGTGGAATCGACCCTGCTACCCGCAGCCGTTTGACCGAGGTGCTGCAACTAAAACAGGATATCACTTCTGTTACCGAGTCCGACGCACTGGTCGAGGGCAAAACCAATATTCTTGTGGGCATCGAAGGCTCTGACGAATATGTTGACAACTTCGCCAAAGAAAATGTCACCATTGCCACCGAGGGATTGTACGACAAAACCGATTCCTATGTGCTGGAAAGTGACAACGATGTTATCACCGTGCTGGGCAAAGACACCGATTCCAGCTTTTATGCCCTGACAACCCTCTATCATATCGTCAAGCAAATGGACAGCTACACCATCCGCAACTTCCAAGTGGAGGACTGGGCGGATGTCAGCAGCCGTGGTTTTATCGAGGGCTATTACGGCAACCCTTGGTCAACCGAAGACCGCTCCAACCTGATGAAATGGGGCGGCTATTACAAACTAAATTCCTATTTCTATGCCCCAAAAGATGACCCAAAACATAATGCAAACTGGCGTGAACTGTACAGCCCCGATGAAATCGAAACCAAAATCAAACCGTTGGCAGATGCAGGCAATTCCTCAAAATGCCGTTTTGTCTTTGCCCTTCACCCCTTTATGAACAACCCCATCAGTTTTGATTCTCAGGAGGCATACGAGGCTGACCTGAAGGTGATGCAAGCAAAATTTGAGCAGGTAATTGATGCAGGGGTGCGGCAGATTGCAATTCTTGCAGACGATGCCAAAAACTACAACAATACGGGAAATTTAGGCGGCAACAACTATAAGCGTGTGCTGCAAGACATGACCGCATGGCTGACCGAAAAACAAAAACAGTACCCCGATTTGAAAATCACTCTCCCCTTCTGCCCCGTGGAATATGGCGGCACAGGTGAGGCTTATTACAGAGACTTCCCCGACAATATTCAGATTGTCATGACAGGTGGTCGTGTTTGGGGCGAGGTGTCCAACAACTTCACCAACGCTTTCACCACCAATGTAGGCAGAGGCCCCTATATGTGGATTAACTGGCCCTGCACTGACAACTCCAAAAAGCACCTGATTATGGGCGGCTATGACACATTCCTGCAAAATGGGGTCAACCCTGCCAACATTCAAGGCATTGTACTGAACCCTATGCAGCAGTCCGAACCCAGTAAGGTTGCCATCTTTGGCAATGCCTGCTATTCGTGGAACATCTGGGAAAATGCCGAACAAGCCAACGCTGCATGGGAGGCTTCTTTTAAATATGCCGACCACAACTCGGCAATTCCCACACAGGCGTCCAACGCTCTGCGTGAAATTTCCAAACACATGATAAATCAAGCAATGGACAACCGTGTCACCCCATTGCAGGAATCAGTGGAATTGGCTCCTTTGCTGAATGACTTCAAAGAAAAACTGGCAGCAGGTACTTTGCAGGCTGCCGAGGTTGACCCCGTCATTGAGCAGTTCCAATTGCTGAAACAGTCGGCTGCATTGTATCAGGAACAGGCAGGCGATGCCAACCTGAAAAACCAAATTGTACACTGGCTCAACTGCTGGCAGGACACCACCGATGCAGCTATTGCCTATTTGAACGGTGTCAAAGCTGTGCTGAACGGCGAAAAAGCCAACATCCTCCAATACAGCATGGACGGAAAAACAGCCTTTGAACGCTCAAAATCCTATGGTTTCCACTATGTAGACCATCAGGAATTTGCCGAAGTGGGTGTGCAGCATATTGTGCCATTTATCAACACTTTGGCAGACTATATGGCAAAATATGCCGAGCTGGAGATGAATCCATCGGCTGTGATTGCCCAGTTCGACACCAACCGCACCGACACCCCAATCAACGGCACCGACAAGGTACTGGACGGCAACGACTCTACCTTTGTCAGCTACCAAAACCCTGTTTGGATTAAAAAAGGCGACTATGTGGGTGTGACCTATAACAAATCCATCGAAATCAACAGCATTCGTTTCCTGCTGGGCGACGGCAAAAACCACTTTGAGCAGTCCAAACTGGAATACACCAAGGACGGCACTACATGGGAAGAACTCCCCTTGCAGAATATGCAGAACAGCTTTACTGCAACACGAAACGAATTTTTAGAAGTGAAAGTGCCAAAGGAAAACCTGCCCGAAAACTTTCAAGCAATGGGCATCCGTCTGACCGCCACACAGGACAACCAACTGGATGCTTATCTCGATGTGTATGAAATTCAAATCAACAAAAAAAACACCGAAAACAAACAAGACCGCATCACCGGTACTGTCACCTATGACGGAATGTCTGAAAAAGGCGGAAACAAAGATGCCTATTTTGACAACAGCAAAACCAGCGAAGTGCATCTGGCAAAAGGCCCCTATCAAAACCCCGAACGGGATGCCGTGCCTGCAAATGCAACCCTGACCATCACATTTGATAATCCCAAGGCTGTGGGCAGCTTCACCTTGCTGCAAGGGCTGAGTGCTGAGCGGGATGTATTCAAAATGGCAGCGGTGGAATATCAGTTGGATGGCAGCAACGAATGGAAACCCATCGGCATGATTGGCAGCGCCAAAGAGCAAACCGTCGATTTCAACAATCTGGAAAATGTCAAAGCCATTCGTCTGGTAAACAAACAAAAAACCAACGGCTGGGTACGCATTGCCGAAATTGACATTCGTGCGCCAAAGGGCGGCGATACCGAAAACCTCTACACCAATGTGCAGACCGATATGCTGTCGCTGGACAGAGGCGGCAACATGACTTTGACCCCCGGCTCTGCCACACTCAAGCAAAACGACTATATCGGTGTACAGTTTGACCACATCAAGGAAATTTCCAACATTTCCACCAGTCAGCTGCCTGAGGGGGTAGTCTTGCAGACTTCCATGAACCAAGTTACATGGACAGACTACAACCCCACCGCAAAAGCCGCCGTGGATGCTGCCTATGTCCGCATTTTCAACAAGGGCAACACCCCTCAAACCATCAATCTGGATAAATTCTCTGTTCAATACAAATACACCGCAAAAAAATCGGTGGAAAGCAATTTTGCCCTTGCCGACCCTGCTGAAGATATGCGTTTGTCCGGCACAGTGGGCAACCTGTTTGATGGCAAGCTGTCTACCGCCGGTTTGATTAACGGCGCACAGGAACAGGGTAAGGAAATTATTCTTGATTTGGGGCAGGTGGTTCATTTCTCCTCGCTGCGCTACTACATCGCAGAGGCACAGCGCAACTATCTGCGTGACGCCGATTTCTCGGTATCCACCGACAAAACCACATGGACTCCGGTTCTTCATGTGGGACAAAAAACCGAAAATACCCCCAACGAGTCCACCGCAAAGGATATGCAGGACATCACCCTCTATCACGACAGCAAAAACCCCGGCTATATGTTCAAAGAGGCAACTGGGCTGAATGTGGACGGCAGATATATCAAAATCACCCCCACCAGCACCTATTCCCACAGATGGGTGGTCATCAACGAATTGCAAATCAACGGCGGTGCGTATACTTCCGCTGAAGACAACAAAGATTTCCTGACCGATGCCGTCGAGCAGCCGGGCAAAGTTCCATCTAATATGCTGGACGGAAACTATAATACCTTTTATAAATCTTCTGCCAAAAACAGCTCCTTCACCTACCGTTTGAAAGATGCCCAAAAAGCAGCATCTATCCGTTTGGTGCAGTTGGGCGATGTGTCCAACGCAGCCGTCACCGCACAATTCATCGGTGAGGACAAAGAAGTTGTGTTGGGGACTTTGAATCAGGCAATCAACGAATTTTTGATTCCCGACGGAAAAACTTTGGAAAGCGTAAAGGTGTCTTGGAACGACCAAATCCCCGAAATTGCCGAAATTGCAATCTCGGCAAACAAGGGCGAACAAGTGGACAAAACCGCACTGGGCGAGGCAATCAAACAGCCAGCCAACAACGCTTGGACAACCGACAGCATCAATGCTTACAACAAAGCAAAACAAATCGCACAACAAGTCTTTGAAAACCAGAATGTCAGCCAGACTGTGGTGGAAACTGCATTGGGTGCATTGAAATCCGCACAGGACAACGCCATTCTCAAGGCAACCAACCTAGACGAGCTGCAAAAACTGTTGCAAGGCAAAATCAGCAACAGCCAAAACCTCTATTCTCACCGTAGCTACACCGCCTATGAGGACGCACTGAACGCACTGGAAAAAGGGATGAAAAAGGCAGAGAATCTCTCCCAAACCGAAGCAGACACCCTCAAATCCAATGTAGAGAAGGCGGTGCGTGAGCTGGCATATTCCACCCGAAACCGTGAAATTGCCCAGCTAAAAGGCGAAAGCTATCCGACCATCGCAAAGGATAACTACACCGCCGACAGCTATGCAGCTTTGACCACCGCAAAAGAGGCAATGGACGCTCTGATTGCCAAGGACAAACAAGGCGAAACCACCGACGGTGAGCGTGTGAACCCGCAAGAATTTATCAAGGCTGAAAAAGCATATCAAGCCGCAAAAGATGGACTGGTGGACATTTCCAAGCTGAAAGCACTGATTGCAGAGTTTGATACCGTAGACGGAAAACTCTACACCGAGGATTCCTATGCCGCCTATGAAAAAGCCGTCAAGGACAGCAAGGAATTGCTGAATAACGGCACCCAAAAGGCAGTGGAGCAGGCTGTCAAGGCAATCGAAACCGCAAAGGGCAAGCTGACCGCAAAGCTGGATTCCAGCCTAGCCGATATGATTGCACAGGCAGAGACACTCAAAGCCGAGGACTACACTGCCGACAGCTATGCCGCATTGATGAAGAT
>JAHHUF010000031.1 GCA_020024115.1 Anaerofilum sp. | reverse complement strand
CAACAAGCAGCATTGGCTTTGATAGAAATGTATGGACTGACTGCGGCTGTTCCGTATGGGAATGGTTGTTGGGAAGAAATTCCAAAAACTACTTTTTTAATTTTAGGAAATACCTCACCAAAGGATTTTTCTGCAAACTGGGTTTTAACAAAACAAAATCATCCATTGGCTGAAAAAGTAGAATATGTCTTTTCGGGGCAGCAGCCTGCCATCAGGATATGGCCATCAAAGGGGATACGATTGGAAAGGGATTTGAAATGATTGTAAACGAACAAAAATTAAATAGTATTTTGGAACAAAACCCCAATCAACCAATTTATTATTTTTATTCTTCGGAAGAATATCTGGTCAGAAAAGCTGCCCAAAAAGTGGTTCAATCATTGGTGCAGCAAACAGGAGAAGAAAGCACTGTAATCGAAGGCCCAGTCCCCTGTGTGGAAGAAATTGTTTTGGCAGCAGGAACCATTTCGTTTTTTGGCACAAAGCGAATTGTGGAACTGCCTCTGGTGCAACCTTCTAAATTTTCTGATAAGGATTTGAAAGAATTTTGTGAGGTGCTGAACAGTACAGAAAATGCAGTATTTGTTATCACCAGTGTGTTTGAGGATGAAAAAGCACGCAGAGGAAAACGAGCCCAAACACTCATACAAGCCACAGAAAAATTGGGCGTTTCGGTGGAGATTGCACCTTTGGGGTCTTCTGAAATGGTAAAAATGTTGGTTGAAACAGCAAAAGAACTGCAAACGGAAATGGAAGCAGGGGCTCCACAAGCACTTTTGGAACGATGCGGAAATGATTTATTTTTGCTGCATACAGAGGTGGAAAAATTAGCAGCAGCCAGTGGATATACCACAATCACCAAAAAGTTGGTTGCTCAAATGTCAGTCCGCAATGTAGAAGCTGATGTATTCGATATGGTTCGTCTGGTACAATCAGGCAGAAAAGTGGAGGCATTTCAGCGGCTGGAACAACTGTTGCAGCAGCAAAACGACCCCATTGCCATTGCAGCAGCGCTGTCCAGCAGTTATGTGGATTTATACCGCACCAAAGCGGCACAAGCAGTGCGGAAAAATCACACACAAGTCCACAAAGATTTTGGGTATAAAGGCAGCGACTGGCGATTAAAAAAGGCGTCTGAATCCGCAGCACGATTGAGTATTGAGCAATTGGAAAAAATACTGGATATTTTAATGGACTTGGATACACAATTGAAAAGCTGTCCAGCAGACAAAGGGATTTTGCTGCAAAGTGCGTTGGCAGCAATGATTCAGGCAGGGAGTAGAAGATAATGGAAAAACTCAGAATACAGCAAGCTGTTGTGGTAGAAGGGCGGTATGATGCAGCAAAATTGGCTGATATTGTAGATGCTCCCATTCTGACTACCAATGGGTTTGCAATTTTTAAAGATAAAGAACAACAGCTTTTGCTGAAACATTTGGCACAGATACAAGGGCTGATTTTATTGACAGATGCAGACGATGCAGGGTTTAAAATTCGCAAATTCATCACCGATATTGTAGGGGAAACGAATGTAAAGCAAGCCTATATCCCAGCGGTACAGGGCAAAGAAAAACGCAAAACACAAGCCTCAAAAGAGGGAACTTTGGGGGTTGAGGGGATTCCGACCGAGGTGATTCGGCAGGCATTGCTGACAGCAGGGGCACAGGTTCGCCCACAGCGTCAAGGCAGACAAATCAATTATACGGATTTGTTTGAGTGGGGGCTGTCAGGCGGGGTTGGCAGTGCAGACACACGCAGAGAATTGCTTTGTCGTGTTGGGCTGCCCCCCAGACTGTCCAAAAAGGCATTATGCGAAGTGCTAAATCGGATGTATACATACGAAGAATTTTGTGATGTTTTGCAGCAAAAGCCAGTATTGTTTTGGGATTTTCATGGAACACTTACAGAACATGACCCCATCTGGTATGATGCTGCACAGGAGATTATTCAACAACTGTTCCCGGAAAAAACGGTGGCTGCTCAAAGGATTCAAGATGCTTTTCACCAATCAAAATTGCCATGGTGGAACTCAGTTTCGGGAGAGGAACAGCACCTTAAAACACCACGGGAATGGTGGGCAGAGTTTGAACAGGAGTTTCAGTGGGTTTTTGAACAATGCGGATTTTTGCCCAATGAGGCAGAACATATTGCCAAAAAAATGAGGGCGAAAATCATTCAGCCGGAAAGACACCGTTTAAAGTCGGATGCTTTGTATGTTTTGCAGCAGTTTCAGCGAAAGGGTTATCGGCAATATCTGCTGTCAAACAACTTTCCCGAAACGGTACAGGTAGTACAGCAGCTTGGCTTGGCACCCTATTTCAGTGGGATGATTGTGTCTGCTTTGGTGGGATATGACAAACCGCAAGAGGGTATTTTCCGTGCTGCATTGGAGCTGGCAGGCAACCCACCCAAAGCGTATATGATTGGCGATAACCCCATTGATGATTTGCAAGGCTGCAAAAAGGTGGGAATGGCTGCAGTTGGAGTGGCAAATGCCGCAAATGCAAAGCAGGCAGACTTGTCTGCGGCGACCTTGACAGAACTTTTGGAATTGCTGCCCCAAAACGAAGAAAAATTTTGAATGTCATTTTGCAACAAAAAGATTGTTTCTTTTGCACAGATAAAAACTTGAAATGTTTTTTCTTGTAAAAATAAAAAATTTGTAGTATACTAAAACAGTATAGTCCGAAAACAATGGAATTTTATGAGGTGTACAGATTGAATCGAGTTGATTTTACACATAATACAGAGGCGGTCAATGCAATTGCTGCCCATTACGACAGCCCGCCAATGGCGTTTGTTCATTCCTATGGATGCCAGCAAAATGTTAACGATGGCGAAAAAATTAAAGGCGTTTTGGTGGATGCCGGCTATGGGCTTTGCGATAAATTTGAAGATGCTGATTTGATTTTGTTCAATACCTGTGCTGTTCGAGAGCACGCAGAGGAGCGTGTTTTCGGCAATGTGGGTGCCTTGAAACAACTGAAAGCCAAAAACCCAAACTTGATTATCGGCATTTGCGGTTGCATGACCCAGCAGGAAGGGGTTGTTGAGCGGCTGCGGAAAAGCTACCCCTTTGTTGATTTGGTGTTTGGAGTAAACGGAATTGACACTCTGCCTCAGCTTTTGGCTGAAAAAATGGGTGCAGGCAAGCGTTTGCTGAAAACCCCAACCGAGCGGTATGATGTGGTGGAGCAGATGCCCATTCAGCGTGATTCCACCTTCCGTGCATGGCTTCCAATTATGTATGGCTGTGATAATTTTTGTTCCTATTGTATTGTGCCTTATGTAAGAGGACGGGAACGCAGTCGCAAAAGTGAAGATATTTTGCATGAGTTTCGTCAGTTGATTTCAGCAGGCTATAAGGAAATTACCTTGCTGGGTCAAAATGTAAACTCTTACGGAAAAGGCTTGGAGGAATCTCTGGATTTTGCAGACCTGTTGGAAAAACTGTGTCAGGAAGAAGGCGATTTTCACATTCGCTTTATGACCAGCCACCCCAAAGATGCTACCAAAAAGCTGATTGATACCATAGCGAAATATCCACAAATCTGCAATCATTTGCATTTGCCGGTACAAAGCGGCTCAAATCGGGTTTTAAAAGAGATGAACCGCCATTACACTGTGGAGCAATATTTGGATTTGATTGACTATGCAAAACAGAAGGTGGATGGAATCACTTTCTCCAGTGATATTATCATTGGTTTCCCGGGGGAAACAGAGGAAGAATTTGAGCAGACATTGGAACTGATTCAAAAAGTGGAATATATGCAGTTGTTTACTTTCATTTATTCCAAACGAAACGGAACTCGTGCAGCTGAAATGCCCGACCCCATCACTCGCAAAGAAAAAACTGACCGTATGGGCAGACTTCTCAAAGCACAGGAAGAAATTGCCTCCCGTTTGGCAAAAGGAATGGTGGGCAAAACCTGCCGTGTGCTGGTAGAAGGACATTCCCGTCAGGAAGGAACGCTTACAGGGCGGCTCAACAACAATTTGGTTGTGGAATTTAAGGCAGACCCCGCTTTGATTGGCAGCTATGCAGATGTGATAATTGAAGATGCACGGGTTACAATGCTCAAAGGCAGCCTTATAAAATAAATGCTTTGATGTGCGGAACATCCGCATTTTCAAATATAAAAAATTATGGTGTTGTATATATTCTGAATGTACAGCATCTTTAAATTGAAGGAGAGATAAGCATGGATTGTATCGAACTGTTTAAAAAAGCTGCTGCTGCAATGCAGACAGACTCTCGTTGTGTTGCTTTGAACAGCGCACAAAAGGCTTGCGATGAAAACGCAGCATTGCAGGATTTGATTGGCAAATTCAACCTGATGCGTATTGATATGAACGAGGAAATCGGCAAACCTGAGCGCAACAATCAAAAGATTGCTGAACTGAATGAGAAGGTTGGTCAGGTTTACAATGAAATCATGGAAACTGCTGAAATGCAAGCGTATAACGAAGCAAAAACTGCAGTGGAAGGCATGATTAACCACATCAACGCAATTGTGAACACTGCTGTTGAAGGCGGCGACCCAATGCTGGTAGAAGAACCCAGTGCAGCCTGCACAGGAAGCTGCTCCAGCTGCAGCGGCTGCCACTAATCAAGTGGACATTGTTTGACTGTACACCGACCGAAATATCACTTTCGGTCGGTGTATTTTTGCAAAATTTGTTTTTGGTTTTGTACCCCCACAGAGCCAAAAACAAATTTTGTAAATGGAATTTAAGGTGCATCCGAAAACTGAGAAATTGACAAATTTTTAGACTTTTCAGATAGCCCCTAACAAACAGAAGATTTTATATGGTATACTTAAATTGAAATTTCTTTTAGGAGGCGAATTTTTTGGCAAAGCTTTCCCCGATGATGCAGCAATATTTTGAGCTGAAAGAAAAACACAAAGACGAAATTTTGTTTTTTCGTTTAGGTGATTTTTATGAAATGTTTTATGATGATGCGATTTTGGCATCACAAGAATTGGAACTGACCCTCACCGGCAGAGATTGCGGACAGGAAGAGCGTGCCCCCATGTGTGGTGTGCCTTTTCATAGCAGTGAAAGCTATATTGCTCGTCTCATTGCAAAAGGGTATAAGGTTGCCATTTGTGAACAGGTAGAAGACCCGTCCGCCGCAAAAGGGCTGGTAAAACGGGACATCATCCGTATTGTCACCCCCGGTACCGTCATTGAAAGCAGTATGCTGGAGGATGACCGAAACAATTATCTTGGCAGTATTGTGGTTCAAAATGACTGTGCTGGTGTTTGCTTTGCAGATGTTTCCACCGGAGAAGCACAAGTCACCATGTTGAAAGGAGAAAATTTGTCAGCACAAATTATTTCTGAATTGTGCCGCTTTTCTCCCAGTGAAGTGTTAATCAATCCAACCCTGTTAAACTTGAAAGAGGTTACATCTTATATCAAAAAAAGAATGAAATGTGCTGTGGAACTGGTTGAAGATGAACGATACGAAATTGACAATATCGAATCTATTATGCATCAACAATTTGGAGAAAATTGTGAGCAAATTGTGGGCATGGACAGCAGCCAGTTAACCTATGCAGCATTGAGTGTTTTGCTAGAATATTTGGGACAAACACAGAAAAAAGGCATTGAACGAATGAAAACCGTCCGCCACTATGCTGAAAAGCAGTTTATGCAGCTTTCCCCTGTCACACGAACCAATCTGGAACTGACCGAAACCATGCGCGGCAGAGAGAAAAAAGGCACTTTGTTGTGGGTGTTGGACAAAACCAGAACATCAATGGGCAAACGACTGCTGCGCAGATGGATTGAACAGCCTTTGATTTCTCCACAGGCAATCAATGCCCGTTTGAATGCAGTAGAGCAACTATTTGATGATTTTATGGGCAGAGGGGAAATCATTGAGGCATTGCGTTCAGTATCAGATATGGAACGCCTCATGACACGCACTGTCTATGGCTCTGCAAGCCCAAAAGAGATTTATGCTTTGGCAAACACTTGCCAACAGTTACCCCTCCTGAAAGAAACAGCAAAACAGTATTCTGGCATGGAAATGCAACAGATTGAGCAGGATATTGATACATTGCAGGATATTAAAGAGGAAATTTTTAAAGCATTGGATGAAACTGCACCAACAGCTATCAAAGAGGGCAATGTGATTCGTTTGGGCTATAATGCAGAGGTGGACGAGCTGCGGGAAATTATGCAGAATGGTAAGGGATACCTGACCTCTCTGGAAGCCAAAATGAAAGAACAAACAGGAATCCGTACCTTGAAAATCGGTTACAATCGGGTATTTGGCTATTATATCGAAGTCAGCAAAAGTTTTTCTGAACAAGTACCAACCGACTTTGTCCGCAAACAAACCCTTGCCAATGCAGAACGCTACATCACAGAGGAATTAAAACAATTAGAAGGCAAAATTTTGGGTGCAAGTGAACGCTTGGTTACATTGGAAAAAAAGCTGTTTGAAAATTTGCTGCAAACAATCTCCCAACAGCAACACCGCATCCAGCAAACAGCAGCAGCCATTGCCAAACTGGATGTTTTATGCTCTTTTGCACAGACAGCAGAAGAAAACAACTACATAAAGCCAGTTATAGATAACAGCGATATTCTTTCGATTCAGCAGGGCAGACACCCCGTCATCGAAAAAATGCTGGAGGGCAATTTGTTTGTGCCAAATGACACAACGATGGACTGCGGCGAAAACAGAATGTTGATTATCACAGGGCCAAACATGGCAGGTAAATCCACCTATATGCGTCAAAATGCTTTGATTGTTCTCATGGCACAGATTGGCAGTTTTGTACCGGCACAGTCTTGTCATGTGGGTGCAGTTGATGCCATTTTCACTCGTGTGGGTGCATCAGATGATTTGGCAGCAGGGCAGTCTACCTTTATGGTAGAGATGACGGAAGTAGCAGAAATTTTGCAGCAGGCAACCCAAAAAAGTTTGGTTGTTTTGGATGAGATTGGTCGTGGAACCTCCACCTTTGATGGCATGAGCATTGCTCGTGCTGTTGTGGAACACATGGCAGATAAAACAATACTGGGATGCAAAACTCTTTTTGCAACCCATTACCATGAGTTGACCGATTTGGAACACACCTTGGAAGGAGTAAAGAATTATTCCATTGCTGTAAAAAAGCGTGGGGATGACATTACATTCCTTCGCCGTATTGTGGCAGGTGCAGCAGATGACAGTTATGGAATTCAAGTTGCAAAACTGGCAGGCTTGCCTGATGCGGTAACTGAGCGTGCAAAAGAGGTGCTGCGTCAGGTGGAAGCCGCAATGCCAGACCCCTCAGCAAATTTGCAGATGGATTTTGGAAAAATGGAGCCGTTGGTGGACAATGTTCTTCCGCAGCAAGCAGTGGAAACTCTGCAAAATACCGATGTAGAAACACTTACCCCCATTGAAGCATTGAATTTGTTGTATCAATTGAAAAAAATGGTATAAAAAACGGCAGCTTGGATGGAATAGAGAAAGGATGAATCAATATGGCGGTCATTCATGTGTTGGACAAGCACACAGCAGAATTGATTGCAGCAGGTGAAGTGGTAGAACGCCCGGCATCTGTTGTAAAAGAACTTTTGGAAAATGCCATTGATGCAGGAGCAAAGCAAATCACCGTTTCGATTCTGCGGGGCGGTGTACAGCAAATTGAAGTGGCAGACAATGGCTGCGGAATTGAGCCGGACTATCTTGCCACAGCATTTATCCGCCATGCCACCAGTAAAATTGCGTCAGAGCAGGATTTGGACTCCATCCAAACGCTGGGATTTCGAGGAGAGGCTTTGGCATCCATTGCAAGTGTGGCAAAAATTCGTTTGCTGACCTGTACAGAACAGGATGAACATGCAAGCTGTTATCGCATTGAAGGTGGCGAAGAACTTGGCATTGAACCTGCGGCTCGTTCGGTGGGAACAACCATTACAGTGGCAGATTTGTTTTACAACACTCCTGCCAGAATGAAGTTTTTGAAAAAAGATTCCAGCGAAGGCACTTTTGTGGCAGAAACAGTACAGCGCACAGCACTTTCTCACCCGGAAGTAAGCATTGCTTTTGTGCGAGAGGGAAAGCAGCAGTTTCGCACTCCGGGCAGCGGTGAGTTGAAAGCGGCAGTATATACCGTTCTTGGACGGGATTTTTCAAAGGATTTGCTGACAGTAGACAGCGAAAGCGGACTATATCAAGTGAAAGGCTTGATTACTCCTCCTCGTGCCTGTCGTGCAAGCCGTGGTATGCAGTATTTTTACATCAATGGGCGGTTTGTAAAAAATCGTACAATGATGGCTGCACTGGAAGCTGCATACAAAGGAACACTGATGCAGGGAAAATTTCCCGGATGTGTGCTGGAACTGACCTTGCCGCCCGATTTGGTGGATGTCAATGTGCATCCAGCAAAAACAGAGGTGCGTTTTGCACAGGAACAGGATGTATTTAATGGGGTGTATAAAGCTGCGAAGGTGGCGTTGTCTGTGCCGCAGGCAGGGCAGCAGGAGTTGAAACTTGCTGAACCCAAAGAAAAACCTGTTTCAGCATCTCCCAAACAGCAGCAAAAACAAATTCTATCCCCCATTCAGCAAGAACCTCCAACACCAGCCGAAACACCTCTGCCAAAGCAAGAGCATCAAGAAAAAATTACCATTACAACACGCAATCCTTCTGTTTTTTCGAGTTTTTCTTCCAGTTCATTGCCGTATACTGTTCATCGCAGAGAGCCGGAACTGGATGTTCTGGTGGAGGATGAAATTTTCTCTGAAATAGAAGATGTGAAAAAGGAAGAAATAAGTGAAGCTGAATCACAGCAGATTCCCCCAATTGAACCAGTGCAGCCAAAACCTGCACCACTTGTACAAGCTGACCAAACCGCTTTTTTGCCTAAAGAAACGGAAGATAGTCCCTTGCAGTTGGTGGGCGAAGTGTTTGGCACATATATTGTTACACAGCGAAACCAAGAACTTTGTTTTATTGATAAACACGCAGCCCATGAACGCCTGCTCTATGAAAAATTGCTGAAAGAAAAAGGGGAAACTTGTGCACAACTATTGCTTGCACCTATCAATGTACAGCTTTCGGCAGAAGAAAAAACAGCACTTTTGCAAAATGTAGAACTTTTGTTGGAAAATGGAATTGAAATTGAGGATTTTGGAGGAAATTCTGTCCTTGCACGAAGTGTGCCCGCGGATATTTCGCCGGATGATACAGAAGATATGATTGTGGAACTGGCAAACAAACTCATTACCAACAGCAAAGATGCACTGAGCGAAAAGTCAGAATGGGTTATGCATTCCATTGCTTGCCGTGCGGCAGTGAAAGCAGGGGACAAAAACAATCAGACAGAGCTGCTGCATTTGGCAAAACAGATTATGGACGGTGAAGTTCCGCCTTTTTGTCCTCATGGCAGACCGGTGATTTTAAAACTAACACAAAAGGAGCTGGAAAAACAATTTGGCAGACAAGGATAAAGTAAAACTTGTGGTGGTTGCAGGGCCAACAGCAACAGGCAAGACCAAGCTGTCGGTAGAGATTGCAAAAAAATTCAACGGAGAAATTATTTCAGCCGATTCAATGCAAATCTATAAGGGGCTGAATATTGGCACAGCAAAAGCCACAAAAGAAGAACAACAAAATATTCCACATCATCTTGTGGATATACTTTCTCCTGAGGAGCGGTTCAGTGCAGCGGATTTTGTGGCAAAAGCACAGCAATGTATTACAGAAATCGCTGCAAAAGGAAAGCTGCCAATTATTGCAGGGGGAACCGGGCTTTATATCGAAAGTTTAATCAAAGGGGTTCGGTTTACCAAAGAGGAGTTTGACCCTGTTCTTCGTGCGGAACTGGAACAGCAAGCACAGCAAGAAGGGGCAGAAAAAATACACCAAAAGCTGATGGAAATTGACCCGGAATATGCCGCAGCGGTACATCCTAACAATATGGGGCGAGTGCTGCGTGCCATTGAATTGTATCTGCAAACAGGAACAACCATGACCCAGCAAAGAAAGAACTCATTGCCAACGGAACAGCCCTATGACCCATTGGTTTTAGGACTGGACTGTGCAGAACGGGACATTTTATATCAGCGCATCAACCTGCGTGTTGACCAAATGGTAGAGGAAGGTCTGGAACAAGAGGCACGATATGTGTATCAAAACCGTTTGCAGTTCACAACCGCTGCCCAAGCCATTGGATACAAAGAATTTTTCCCCTATTTTGAGCAGCAGCAAAGTCTCGAACAAGCAGTTGAGCAGTTGAAACAGTCAACTCGAAAGTACGCAAAGCGGCAATTAACATGGTTTAGACGCATGGAAAATGTTCACTGGCTACTTGCAGAGCAAACCCCTGTTTTGCAGTCAGAACAGATGGTTGAAAATCATTTGCGGCAGGGCTAACAGCAAATTCACACAAGAAAGTGATTGAGAACAGGATGAAAAAAGACGAATGGCTTAAAATTTCGGTGAGTACCCTTTTGCTTGTGGCTGTTTTGTATCTGGTTTATCAGATTCAAGGAATCTTCAATCCGGATTATCGCACCGAAACCGCAATTTATTATCAAATGTCAGAAAAAATTGAAATGACTGCCGCCATAGTGTTTGAAAAACAGGCAGTAGAGGGCGGTGGTCTGCTGGGATATTTGGCAGAAGACGGCGAACGGGTGCATCCCGGACAGTTGGTAGCGGAAAACTATGCCAGTGCAGAACAGGCACAGGCACAGGCACAAAGCAGACAACTCAAAAAGCAGATTGAACTGCTGCAAAATTCAGGCAATGTGCAGGGAAGTGACATTGGTGCAATTACACAGCAGTTGGAAGATGGGCTGTACACTCTGCTGACAAGTTTGGAAAGCGATGATTATATCTCGGCGGTCAATGATTTTGATAAATATTTGCTGGCTGCAAACAAAATTCAATGCTTGACTGAAAAAAGCAGCGGATTTAATGACCAGATTGCACAATTGAAGGTGCAGATGGATTTGCTTTCTGCAACCATTGGAACACCGACTCCCATTCCATCTCCTGCAAGTGGTTATTTTATCCGCAATGAGCGTGCAGGGGTTCAACTTTATTCCAAAGAGCAGATAGAAACAGCGTCCCCAACCGAACTTCAGCAGTTGTTGGCACAGCCGGTGGGAGATGTGCCATCAACAGTGGGGCAAATTGTGACAGATTATCGCTGGGCAATTTACGGCACAACAGATTCTGCTTTGGCACAGCAATTGAAAACAGGACAAAAATTGTATCTTCGTCTGCCGGAGCATGACGGAATTGAATTTCCAATCAAAGTGGAAAGTATTGTTACAGACAGAGAAGCCAATCTTTCCAAAATAAAATTATCTTGCGAAAATATCACTCCAGAGGCTCTTTGTCTGGGGATAGAAAATGTGGAATTGATTGTTAATCAATACGAAGGAATCCGTGTTCCGCGTAGCGCAGAACACATTCGGACAACAACAGATGAAACCGGAGAATTGGTGGAAGAATATGGGGTTTATGTCAAATTAGGGCGTTTGATGTATTTTAGAGAAATTACCGACAAACTCTACGAAAATGAGCAATATATGCTACTTTCACTGGAACCTCAAGAAGGCAGCCGGAACGAAGTGCAGCTTTATGATGAAATTGTTGTAGAAGGAATTGATTTGGAAGATGGAAAATTGATTTGAACTTTTTGTCGAATCAACAGAAATTTTGATATAGTTGTTGACATCCGAAACAAAAAAAGAGATAATTATAAGTAACATTGAAGTCTTTTCTGCTGTGTAAATCTCAGTTGGCAGCAGATGCATGGACAACTATGCAAAAGGAGAAATGAAAATGTCATTTTTAGCAAACATCAAAGGATTCCTCAAAGGAGAATCCGATGAGGATTACGAGTACGAAGAATATGAAGAAGGCTATGAGCCGGAGGATGAGCAGGAACAGCAGGAATATCGCCCCACTTTGACAGAATCAGTAGATGGAGCTAAAAAAAATAAAATTGTAAGCATGGGTGCAGCTTCTCCGTTGCAAGTAGTTTTGGTGAAACCGGAACGCTTTGAGGATGCAAGCGGAATTGCAAACCATCTCAACCAGAAGAAAACCGTTGTGTTGAATCTGGAATCCACCAACAAAGAAATTTCAAAACGCTTGGTTGATTTTTTGACAGGTGTTGCTTATGCAAATAAGGCACAAATCAACCGTGTGGCAACCAATACCTTTATCATCACACCGTACAATGTCGATTTGATGGGTGGTGACGCTTTAGGTGAAATGGACAGCGAAGGAACTTTCTTCTGAGCCGAAAAAGCGAGGCTTTATTCCGCCGCAGACACCAGACGAAAAATTGTTCATGAAGCGGATTGAAGAGCTGTGCAAGCAGGTGCTTTTTGGGGGACAGGTTCGCAGCACCCATTTTTTGACCGACCGTCAGCAGCAACTTGCAACAGCGGCAATCAATAAAACAGGCGGCGTAGAATATTATTGGGACGGTGGCTATCCCCAAGCAGAACGCAAGGTTCTCACATTACTGCCGGAACAAGATTTTACATACGAACCGCCTTTTTGCAGTGTTGAAATTCAACCCGCAGCAAAAGGTGTAAAATTGCAGCATCGGGATTGTCTGGGGGCAATTTTGGGTTTGGGGCTGGACAGAAAAAGCATTGGTGACATTTTGCTGCATCAAGATGGGACAGGCATTGTGTTTTGTTTGGAGCCAGCAGCCAACTTGATGGAGCAACAGCTGACTCAAATTGGCAGGGAAAGCGTTTTGGTTATAAGACAGAGCTTTCAAGCCCACGATTTGCCAATGCAGGAACGAGAACTCAAAACTGCAACAGTGGCATCTTTGCGGATGGATGCTGTTATTGCTGCAATGCTGCATTGTGGCAGAGAAAAAGCAGTACAGATTATTCGTGCAGGTAAGGTAGAAGTCAATCATCTGCCTGTCACTTCGGTTCATACCGAAATGTATGAACAAGATATTTTAACAATACGAGGAACGGGTCGTTTTCGGTTGGAACAAATTGGCGGAAAAAGCCGAAAAGACCGTGTTTTTATCCAATATTATCAATACTAGATTTATGAACGAAAGGGGAACCACCCGTGTTAAAAAGCAATGAAATTCGTACTGTAACCTTTGACAAAACCATGCGTGGATATCGCTGTGAGGATGTAGAAGCATTTTTGAGAAAAGTAGCTGACCAAATTGATGAGCAGGAAGCAACCATTGCGGATTTGGATAAAAAGCTGCAAATTTTGGCACAGCGAATTGAAGGGTATCGTGCAGACGAAGACACTTTGAAAACAGCATTGTTGAATGCACAGCGTTTGGGCGAAAATGTCATTCATGAGGCAAAGCAAAAGGCAGAAAGTGTTTTGCGTGAAGCATCTCTGAAGGCAGAAAGCCTGACAGAACAGGCGAAAGGTCAGGTTTTGGAACAAAAGATGGAGCTTGAGCGTGTTCAAAGCGAAGTTGCACACTTCAAGGCAAGCGTTTTAAGCCTGTATAAAAGCCACATCGAATCTTTGAGCACTTTGCCTGGCAATGAAGAAGAGGAATCAGAAGAACAAGAACAGCCAGAGCAGCAAATCGAAGAACTTTTGGAACAGGAAACAGTGATGGTGGAAGACCCCGAAGCTGAGGAGCAACAAGACGACCCAGAAAAATTTGAAGAAGAGTAAGTTGCATAGGTGGTGCGGCATCAATCTGCACCGCCTGCTTTTGTTTTATGATAAAAGTTTAAAGGGGAGAAAAGTTTGATTGTTTTTGCAGTGTTTTCCGGATTGATGATTGCACTTGACCAACTGCTCAAATTTTGGGCAACAGCCAATCTTGCACCCATTGGACAGCAAGATTTGATTCCATCCTTTTTGGGGCTGCGTTATGTTTTGAATGATGGTATGGCATTTAGTTTGTTTGGTGGAGCAAGATGGCCTTTGGTGGTTGTAACTTCCATTGCTCTGGCTGCAATTTTGGGATATGTGATTTTTAAAAAGCCAAAAGGGTTGCTTTTTTGGTCGACTGCCTGTATTTTTGCAGGTGGAATCGGAAATTTGATTGACCGAATCCGCACAGGAGTTGTTGTGGACTTTTTGGAATTTCGGTTTATGGAATTCCCGGTATTTAACTTTGCAGATGTTTTAGTGTCGGTTGGTGCAGGATTGCTCTTTTTGTGGGCAATTACAGACACCATAAAAGAAAATAAAAAGTCCAAAGAGCAGGAGCAAAAGAATGGAGCATCTTGAGTTTGTGTGTGAGGCACAAAATGCCGGGGTACGGCTGGACAAAGTTTTGGCAGAAAAAATGCCGCAGCAAAGCCGCAGTTTGCTGGTGCAGCAAATCAATTCGGGAATGGTCACAATCAATGGAAAACCTGCTTTAAAAAGTACAAAACCCAAACAGGGGGATGTGCTGGTGGTGCAGCTTCAGAAACCGACAGAGCCACAGGCAGAGCTGGAAAATATCCCCTTAAACATTTTGTATGAGGATGAGTGCCTTTTGGTTGTTAACAAACCAAAGGGAATGGTTGTGCATCCTGCCCCAGGAAATTACAGTGGTACATTGGTGAATGCACTACTGTATCATTGCGCAGGCAGTTTATCCGGAATTGGTGGAGAACTTCGTCCGGGAATTGTTCATCGAATTGATAAAAACACAAGTGGATTGTTGGTTGTGGCAAAAAATGATGTGGCACACAATGCCTTGTCAGAACAGATGGCTGCTCATAGTGTTCAGCGAACCTATCAAGCAGTTGCATACGGAAAGTTTAAAGAAGACAGCGGTTTTGTAGAAGGCAATATCGGCAGACACAAAACCGACCGTAAAAAGATGGCATTGCTGTCTGTGGGAGGCAAGCCCGCTTACACAAGCTGGCAGGTGCTGGAACGCTATCAAGGTTTTACACATTTGCAGCTACAACTGAAAACAGGACGCACACACCAAATCCGAGTGCATCTTGCCAGCATTGGGCATCCTCTTGCCGGGGATGATGTATATGGTCCCAAAGCGGTAATTCATAAGCTGGAAGGACAGTGTCTACATGCAAAAACCTTGGGTTTTGTCCACCCAAAAACAGGGGAGTTTATGAAGTTTGATTCCCCTTTGCCGGAATATTTTACACACTTTCTGCAAACCTTAAAAAAGGAATAGCCAATGAAAAAGACATTAAAAGACCTGTTGGTGGTATGTGATATAGATAACACATTGCTGACAGCAGAGATGCAGATTCCGTCCTGTAATGTGGAAATGATACGGCTGTTTTGTGCCTTAGGCGGAAACTTTACAATTGCAACAGGCAGAACCCTTGAATCTGCAAAACAGGCAGTTTCTGAATTGGAAATTAACGCGCCGGCAATTGTGTATGGGGGAGCGATGGTTGTGGATTTACATTCAAAAGAGGTGCTGGAACAAACAACCATCAACCACCGAGAAGCAAGAAGATTGATTGATGATGTGTTGGGCAGATTCCCCAAAGTGGGCGTGGAAATTATGACAGCAACAGGTGACATCTATGTTGTAAATCCATCTGCTTATATTGAAAAGCACATTCAAGATGAAAATCTGACCTGTTATTATGCCCCATTGGATGAGATGGAATGTGAATGGCTGAAAGTGCTGTTTGCTGACTCTCCTAAAATGTTGCAAAGAATTTCTGCTTTTGTTGCAGACCGATATTATTATGAGCTGAAACCCATCATGACCAATCATATCTATTATGAAATAATGCCAGAAAAAGCAAGCAAAGGCGAAGCATTAAAGACAATTTGCCGAAAAATCAATTTTCCTCTTGAAAATACAGTTGCAATCGGCGATTATTATAATGATATAGAGTTGATGAAAACAGCAGGTTATTCAGTTGCAATGGGAAATGCCCCAACAGAGGTCAAATTGATTGCCAACGAAATAACGGGAGACTGCCGCGATGGTGGCGTTGCATCGTATTTATATTACCTAATAAAACATTATGCGTGAGGTGTTGAGAAACATGGAACAAACTCGCAAACATGAACTTCAGAAAAAAGCAAACCTGATTCGACAAGGCGTGATTGAGGCAACTTTTTCAGCTCAAAGCGGACATCCGGGTGGGTCTTTGTCAATTTCTGATACATTGGCATATCTGTACTTTGAACAGATGAATGTAGACCCAACCAACCCCAAATGGGAGGAAAGAGACCGTTTGGTTTTGTCCAAAGGTCATTGCTGCCCTGCTTTGTACACTGCTTTGGCAGAAAAAGGATATTTTGACAAAAGTGAGCTGAAAGGCTTCCGCCATATTGGTGCAATGCTGCAAGGCCACCCCGATATGAAACATATCCCCGGTGTTGATATGAGTTCTGGCAGCTTGGGTCAGGGAATTTCTGCCGCTTGTGGTATGGCAATGGCAGGAAAATTGTCAAACAAAAACTGGAAAGTCTATGCAATTTTGGGCGATGGTGAGTTGCAGGAGGGTCAGGTTTGGGAAGCTGCAATGTTTGCAGGATTCCGCAAGCTGGATAACTTGATTGCAGTTGTAGATAACAACAATCTGCAAATTGACGGTCAAGTGAGTGATGTTTGCTCTGTATACCCCATTGAAGAAAAATTTGTTGCATTTGGATGGCACACCATTTCGGTGGATGCACATGATTTTGACAGCTTGGATGCCGGCTTTAAAGAGGCATTGACCGTGAAAGGCAAACCGGTTGTTTTGGTTCAAAAATCCGTAAAAGGCAAGGGTGTTTCCTTTATGGAGAACAAAGCAAGCTGGCACGGAAAAGCAACCAATGCAGAAGAATATGAGCAGGCAATGGGTGAGCTGAAAGCAGCTTATGCAGAACTGGAGGGAAAATAATCATGGCAGAAACCAAACGAATCGCAACCCGTGACAGCTACGGCAAAGCATTGGCAGAATTGGGACGCGAAAATGAAAATGTAGTAGTATTGGATGCCGATTTGGCAGATTCCACCAGAACATCTGTATTCCGCAAAGAGTTCCCAGACCGTCATATCGACTGTGGCATCGCAGAAGCAAACATGATGAGCATTGCTGCTGGATTGGCAGCGGCTGGTAAGATTCCTTTTGCATCCAGCTTTGCAATGTTTGCTGCGGGTCGTGCGTATGAGCAGATTCGCAACTCCATCGGTTATCCTCAATTGAATGTGAAAATCTGTGCAACCCATGCAGGCATTTCTGTTGGTGAAGATGGTGCAACTCATCAATGCAACGAGGATATGTTGCTGATGCGCAGTATCCCCAATATGATTGTTATCAATCCTGCTGACGATGTAGAAGCCCGTGCTGCTGTAAAAGCTGCTGCTGAATATCAGGGCCCTGTATACATTCGTTTTGGGCGTTTGGCAGTTCCTGTGGTAAATGATGAAGAAACTTTCAAGCTGGAAATTGGCAAAGCTGTTACCCTGCGTGAAGGTAAAGATATCACCATTATTGCAACCGGCTTGATGGTAGAGCGTGCTTTGCAGGCAGCCGACCAGTTGGAAGCTGAGGGCGTGAGTGTCCGTGTGCTGGATATGCACACCATCAAACCCATTGACCGTGAGGCAATTTTGGCAGCTGCAAAAGAAACAAAGGGTATTGTTACTGCTGAGGAACACAGCGTGATTGGTGGTTTGTACAGTGCAGTTTGTGAAGTTGTTTGCAGCGAAGCACCTTGCAAAGTAGAACCTGTTGCCGTTATGGATGAGTTTGGTTGTTCCGGCCCTGCTTTGGATTTGTTGGAACTGTTTCATTTGAATTCAAAGACAATTGTAGAAAAAGCAAAAAATATCTTGAATATTTAATTGATATGAGATAAAAACCTCTGTTTTAGATTTTTAAAACAGAGGTTTTTTGTTTCAAAAAAATTCTTTTTTTATCCAATCTGTTATGAATAGCAAAAGGTTTTGAAAAATAAATAGAAATAAAGTATAATTAAACTAAATAGTGTATACACAAGTTCAAGTCAAAACA
>JAHHUF010000030.1 GCA_020024115.1 Anaerofilum sp. | reverse complement strand
TGGTTTGCTTTGGATTGGTATGTATTTGTTGGATTTTTTTCCGTGCAGATACATTGACAGATGCGTTGCTGATTTTGAAACGGCTTCCATGGGCAGTAAGTTCTCCGCTGCAAGGGATTTCGGTTGCGTTGCAAACGATGGGCTTAACAGGAGTTCACTTGATAGCGTTGTTAATCATTTTGACACTCTTGGTTCTGTATGACACAATACAGCGCTTTTGCAAAGACCCAATTCTATTATTGCAGCAACAAAAAATACCTGTTCGATGGGGTGTGCGGTATATTATTTGCATGATAGTGCTATTGACTGTACTTACTTTACCCGAAGGCGTAGCAGTGGAATTTATTTATTTTCAATTTTAAAAGGAGCAAAAAATGAAAAAACAATTTTTTATAAAACTTATTTGCTTTTTTCTAGTTTTGCTTGTCTTTCCAATTGGCTATTTTGCTGCTATTCAATCCTTGCCAGCGATGTTTCGAGGCAGTTTGATGGGTTCAATTGATATAAAACAGCAACTATTAGAGGAAACTCCGGGTTCAAGGGTTGTGTTGGTAGGTGGGTCAAGTGTTCCTTATTCCATTGAGTGTGAAACGGTGTCAGAAACGATTGGAATACCTTGTATCTCTATGGGAGCAACTGCATATTTAGGTATAGAATATTATTTGAATTTGGTTGATGATTTTTTGCACGAAGGGGATATTGTAGTATTGGCACCTGAGTTTTCAATGTTGCAAAATGCTGTCAGTTACAGTACCACTTGGATGGCAGTGGAAAACTCTCCTATATTGATGAAGGCTTTGCCAATTTCTTATTTCCCACACATGATAACATCTTATTATAAATATGGAAAAGAAAAGTTATCTTTGTGGAAAGAAAAAGGCAGACCAACATTGACCCCAAAAGAAGAATATATTGCTTTCGGTTTTGGAACATGGGGAGATATTACAACACAGCGAGAATCTATTTTGGAAAGTGGTTATGATAAAAATAATCTTTTAAGTTTGGATGAAAACAGTCTGTCTCCGCAGGTAGTAAAAGCAATAAACAAGTTTTATAAAAAGGCAAAACAAGTAGGGGCAGAGGTTTTTATGACATGGGCACCATTTAATGAATTAGCTTATACAGGAACTTCGGAACAGTTGTCTAAATTTGAGCAAACATTATACAATCAGATAACAGTACCATACATTGGAAAATTAAGTGAGTGTATGTTACCGTCTGAAATTTTTTATGATAGCAACAACCATCTCACCAGCAAAGGAGCCACTTTGCGAACACAAATTCTTTTGGATGATTTGGTTGAAAATGGAATTGTAAATCAAAAATAATTTATTGGTTTTAGGGTGTATCTGAAAACCAAGAAATTGATGAATTTTGTTTTGCAAATCAGTCAATACAATGCAAAAAAGGCAGAAATCCTTGCTGGATACCACATATTTTTACCCAGGCATATATCCGTTTATAATAGAAAAAATGACAATTTCGACTTTCAGATAGTACCTAAATTGAGTGGGATTTATAAAAATTCCACTCAATTTTTTATAAAAAGCGATAAAAAATTGCCCCTATTCCTTACAAACAAGAAATAAGAGCAAAAGATTAAATTTTGGCAGATATTTTACAGAGATTTATTTTTTACTTTACAAATAGCTTGTGTCATAGTTCCCATAGGACAGTATACACACCATGACCGAGGTTTATATAAAAGCATAGTAATAAAACCAAGGATGCTGGATGTAAACATAATGCTGTACATTCCGAATGCAAATTGTGCAAATCCATCTGAAAAAATTGTGCCATGGTATGCAAAATGCCAAGGGAGTTTAAATGTCCACAAAATAGTGACAACTTCTTTCAAACTTTGTACACCGGAAAAAACATTGATGGTTGAAAGAATCATAAGAGTAAACATTGTCATAAAAAATAAAAGAAATCCGTATCGAAACCATACAGATGACAAAAACCGTGGAGGATTTTTTTTGTGGGAAAGTTTCAATTTGTTTCCAAGCAAATCAAACAATTGTCCTCGTCCGCAATATCGGTTGCAAAAAACTTTTTCTCCTCCAAACAGTGCCAGACAAAGCGGAATCAAAAATTCAATCATACCAAGCCATGCAAATAAAATATTGAATAGTCCCAGTGCAAGATAAATTGGAGTATAAATCCATAAGTAGTCATACCAATGTTTTTTCTTGTGCATATTATCGTTTTCCCTTTTCAATGATACCAGCTGGACATGCTTTGACACACAATCCACATCCAACACAGGACAAAGCGTCCACAACAGCGCAAATTCCACTTTTAACTTGTATTGCATTTTTGGGGCATACTTTCATGCAAGCACCACAAGCAACACAGTTTTTTCCAACAATGGCAATATATTTGCTCATCTTAAAAATCCTTTCTTCTTTTCCACAACAAATGATATTTTTAATAAAATACCTTAAATTTTATTATATCATAAACTGTTAATAATAAACAGTGCAAACTTTTTAGTATTATAAATACTAAAAAGTAAGAATTGCATTCAACTTTCGGCAGATTAGACATGATACAAAAGTCAAAATATATAAAATATAACAGTATTTGTAATTATAATTGAACAAAACAAAATATTTTTGTGTATTTAATCTAAAAAAATGTATAGATTGTGCAAAAGAATTATGATATGATAGGAAATGTTAAAGGGTAAGGGAAGTTCTGAGTCCTTACCTAAATTGATAAAGGAGGCAAGACCAGTGAAAGGGAAGAATCCTGTTGGAAGAAAAATAGTATGTTTATGTCTGGCTGCGTTTGTTACTGCAAGCAATTTGACTGTCATGGCAGCGGTGCCAGATGACACTTCATCCCAATCCCAAACAACATCTCTCCCGGAAATCGTCTATGTCAACTCATATTCAGGAACAGAGCGTTCCAGATTGTTTGACAGCCATTGGAGGTTTCATCAAGGAGAAGCAAGTGGTGCAGAAGCACTCACATTTGATGATTCCTCTTGGAGCGATGTCCAACTGCCCCATGATTACAGCATTGAACAAGCGTACAGTCAGAACGGCGAGGCTGAAAGTGCATATCTTCCAGGCGGCATCGGCTGGTATCGCAAGTCTTTTTCTATTTCGCCTGAATGGAAAGACAAGGTGATAAGCGTTGATTTTGGTGGTGTATATATGAATTCCACCATATACATCAACGGGCATAAACTTGGGACGCATCCCTATGGATACACTCCGTTTTCCTTTGTTCTGCCATCAGAATACCTTAATTTTGATAAAGAAAATGTTATTGCAGTGCGTGTAGACCACCAAACACCCTCCAGTCGATGGTATTCCGGAAGTGGAATCTATCGCAGTGTACATTTGAATGTGACTGACCCAGTTCACATCGCTCGATATGGCACATCTGTTGTCACACCAAAAGAAAATGTTGGCGATGTAGAAATCACTTCTCAAGTGCAAAACGACAGCAATCAGGCTGTTGATGTTGTGCTTAAACATACTATCACCGAAAAAGGAAAAACAGACAGCTTAACATCTGTGTCCAGCCAAACTTTGGCTGTTCCAGCAGGAGAAACAAAAGAAATCAAAGATTCGTTGAATGTCAAAGATTTCAAAAAATGGGATATTGGTCAGGGCAACCTTTACACCATCACCACACAAGTGATTCAAAATGAAACCGTTTTGGACACTTATACAACTGATTTTGGTTTCCGTTGGTATAAGTTTGATAAGGACAATGGCTTTATGCTGAATGGAACCTACCATAAGCTGCAAGGTGTATGTATGCACCATGACCAAGGCCCTTTGGGTGCTGAAGCATGGACAAGAGCCATTGAACGACAGGTAGAGATTTTGCAAAATATGGGTGTAAATGCCATTCGTGTCACGCATAACCCTGCGGCAGACGAACTGATTGATATTTGCAATCAAAAGGGTATGTTGGTAATTGATGAAGCATTTGACACATGGACAAGCGTCAAAAACTACAACACACAAGATTATTCTCGCTGGTTTGATACCAAAATTGAGGCTGACAACAAAATTGTAGGCGGCAAACCAAACGACATGACTTGGGCAAAATTTGACCTTACCACAATGGTAATGCGTGACAAAAATGCTCCTAGTGTCATTCTGTACAGCCTTGGTAATGAACTTTTGGAAATTACCACAGACAAAACAGGCAATTATTCTCAAATCGCAACTGAACTGAGTAGTTGGGTTAAGGAAGCTGACCCCACTCGTCCTGTTACATTTGGCGATAATAAGCTGAAAGGAAACGACCAAAGAGCCATTCAAATGGCAGAAGCAATTGACAAAGCGGGTGGTATAGTAGGATTCAACTATGCCAGCATTGAGCAGATGGAGCAATACAAAAACCGCAATTGGAAAATGTATGGTTCTGAAACAGCCTCTGCAATCAATAGCCGAGGTGTGTATGACCGCAAAAGTAACAAACAAGACAAAGAGGGCGACCGTCTGCTTACTTCTTATGATAAAAGTAAAGTAGACTGGGGTGCATTGGCAAGTGAAGCATGGTGGAATACCATTACAGTTGGATACAATGCAGGTACTTTTGTTTGGACTGGTTTTGATTATCTGGGCGAGCCAACCCCATGGAATAGCCCTGGTGTTGGTATTGTCGGAGGAACATGGCCAGCACCAAAACACTCCTATTTTGGAATTGTAGACCTTGCAGGTTTCCCAAAAGACAGCTATTATTTCTATCAAAGTCAATGGAACAACAAAAAACATACTTTGCATATCCTGCCTACATGGAATGAAGAAGAAATTGTGTTGGATAAAGGCAAAGCAGAGGTTGTGGTTTACAGTGACGCACCACTTATTAAGTTGTTCCTTAATAATACATTGGTTGGAACTGCAAAAGCAGAACAGAAAAAAGTCGGAGAATACACCTATCAGCAATATACAACTGGAACAGGTGCATTTGTACCCCAAAAAGACCATAAATCTCTATATGCAACCTTTAATGTGGACTATTCAAAGGGCACTTTGCGTGCAGAGGCATGGACTGCTGAAAACGGAACACAAATAAAGGATACTGACGGACGCTGTGAAGTGAAAACAGTGGATAAACCAACTGCTTTGGCAGCAACAGCAGACCGTTTGGAAATTTTGGCAGATGGCAGAGATTTAAGCTATATCACAATTGATGTACAAGATGCAAAGGGGAATTTTGTTAACAATGCAGACCCCCAGATTGATGTAGCAATTACAGGTCAAGGCCGTATTTTGGCAGTAGAAAATGCAATGCACAATGACCATACGCCATATAGCTCAACATCACGCAAAGCAATGAAAGGCAAATTGTTGGTAATTGTTCAATCCACAGATACTGCAGGAGAATTTACAGTTACAGCAACCGCACAAAATCTCAAACCAACCGCAGTAAAAGTTACAACCAAAGCCACACAGGAAAATGTTGATGAAAATCGTGTTGTAAGCTATAAGATGGCTCGCAATATCTATGTATTAAAAGGAAATACTCCGCAATTGCCCAAAGAAGTTACATTGACCTATGCAGATGGAAAAACCGAAGTTCAGCCTGTGCAATGGGAATCAATTGACTCAAGCAAATATGCCGAAAATGGAACCTTTATTGTAAATGGCAAAATTCAAAAAGCCAATATCTCAACTCAGGTGAATATCACTGTTATGGAAGGCGTAACAGCTTTGCAGAATTATTCTACTGCCATTATGGTGGGCAGCAAGCCGAATTTGCCATCCACTCGCCCTGCAATTCAAGCAGACGGAACCGTTTTGAATGCTGAGTTCCCTGTAACATGGAATATGGACAACATTGCTTTTAACCAAGAAAAAGTATATGAAGTTTTTGGTACAGCAAATGTATTTGGCAAAGAAACAAAAGTTACCGCTTGGGTTCGTGCTGGAATAGGCAGCATTATTGAGGGCGATAACCTTGCACCGGCAGCTCCCGGCTTATATCTGAACAAAGCAGCAAAGCAAGAAAATTCACCAGAATTGCGTCCACTTATAGATGGCAAAAAAGATGGTGATAGTTGGACGGGAACAGGTGAAATTATGTTCCGTTATGACACTGCCCAAAACCTGTACAAAGCTGTTATTACTCGCAAAGCCAATACCCCACAAGTGAAGCCTAAAATGTATTGGTCTGGCAATGGTGAAGATTGGACAGAAGTAAGTTCGGAGCTTTCCTCTGAAGGTAACACTGATACCTACACTCTCGGCCAGCTAGCCCCGGCTGTTTGGGTAAAATTGGAATTCCCTCAACAGGTCTCATTAACCGAGATTGAATTGATTATGGGAACTCCTACCTTTACAATTAACAAATCTGCTGACTTGAGCAAAATTGTATTAGATGGGGTAGAAGTGGATAATGCTTCTATGAAAGCACATGATTATCCCACTCAAGTGCTGGCTGTGTATGAAACACAAATCACAAATGATGCAAATGCTTCCTATACCATCCTGCCGGTACACGAAAATATTATCCGTATTTTAACTGAGTCGGAAGATAAATCCAGCAAAGCGGTTTATACCATTCGTTTGGGACAAAGCACAACCGGCACAATCGACCCTGAGGACAACAGCCGAGATTATGCAGGTGTCATCAAAGCAACTGCCCCCAGCAATGCCCAATCTGCACCCAATGAAGGTGGCGCAGAACTTGCCATTGATAAAAAAGAAAATACCATCTGGCATACCAATTGGGGTGGTGGTACAGGTTCTGAACAGCTTGAAAATAAGCCGCAAGAACGATATATTGAACTTCAGCTAGACAAAGAAATCACAATGGATGGGTTGCGCTATTTGCCACGAAAAGATAGTTCCAATGGGCGTGTCACACAATACGAAGTCAAGGTCAGCACCAATGGAACAGATTGGCAAACAGCCGCAACAGGCAACTGGGATGATAATGGACAATGGAAATTGGCTCGTTTTACAGCCCCGTTTAAAGCGAAACAGGTGCGTTTGTATGGTATGACAACAGCCGGAAATGTAGCAAACAGATTTATGTCAGCCGCAGAAGTGGCTGTGCAGCAATCTGCTGAAGTAAAACCATTGGTTGATTTGTCAAATGCTCAACTAACATTAGGCAAAGCCTTTGATTATACAGGCTATCCTGTTGAGCCGCGTCCGGTTGTAGTGTTGGATGGAAAAACATTGCGATATGGAATTGATTATCGGATGGAATATCAAAACAATGTTGAGCCGGGCACTGCAACATTGCATGTAATTGGTATAATTGCTTATACAGGACAAATTGAAAAGACATTCACTATCAATCCTGCTGATGTAAAAGTTGAAAAATATGAACCTGTTGAAACTACTACCCAAGTAGGAGAAGACCCAAGCGGAAAACTTCCTTCTGTTGTAAAAGCACACATGAATATTGGCCCAGTGAAAGAGTTTCCTGTTGTTTGGAACCAAATTCAGCCGGAACAATATGCAAAGGTAGGCTTGTTCACAATTGAAGGAACTGTGGAAGGGCAAACCATAAAACCACAAGCAACCATTCAAGTGATTGGTGCATTGGCTGCCGAAAATGTTTCGATGGCAGTTTTGGAACATACACAGCCTGAATTACCAAAAACAATTTCAATATATTTCAGCGATGAAACATCTGTGGAATATCCTGTGCAGTGGAATACAGAAAACATTGAATTTACAGCCGGAAAAATTGTGCAAATTCCAGGAACAGTAACAGTAGGAACAGCCACTTTGCAGACAACGGCTTCGGTTCGAGTTGTTGATTCCACACAAGCAGAGCAACAACTGGTCTCGCAAAAAGTAGAAGGCAGCACATTGCCGTTAGCAATTTCTTTTTATAGCCCGGAGTTAGACAGTGCAGCCAATATCAATGACGGTTCTATGCTGTTCCAAAACACAGATGGAAAGAAAATCTGGTCGGATTGGGAGGGTGGAAAATTCCACAATAGCCCATGGGTTGGAATTGTATTGGGACAAGTAGACCAACCAATCCCTCAAACTGTGAACAAAATTTCGATTGGATTTATTGCTGAAACAGGAGAGACGGCATTGAAAGTGCCACAGGATTTTAAGGTGCAGTATTATGTAGGTGACACATTGGATTATGATGCAACCAATGTAAACAATGGTCAAAAATGGACACATCTGTCCAATGAAAATAATTGGAAAGATGTTGAAAATCTCAACAAAGGCGATTTGCCTTCGGATGATGACTATAAACGCATGATTGATGCCACTTTTGATTCTGTCAAAACCACTGCAATCCGTGTTGTAATGAAACCCAAAGAAAAGCAATGGGTAGGTGTGGAAGAATTGCAGGTATATGGCATTCAGCCACAAAGCTATAAAGACTTTATGGTTTCAAGCATTAAATTGGATGGTACAGACCGTCTTTCTGATTTTGATGAGCAAAAAACATTGACTGTAAAATTGACAGAGAACAAATTCCCTGAAATTGAAGCATCTGCCACCAACAATGCAGCTGTTTCTGTTGTACCTTCCATAAATCCAAATGGTAAAGCATATATTTATGTTCTCCCTGAAAATGGAGATGCAGACAAATTGGAGGTATATACAATTCAATTTGAGTCTGATACTCCTATTTCGCATACAATCACAGCAAATGTTCCACATTTAAAATGTTCTCACACACAGGCAACTCAAGGGGAAACCATTACCCTTTCTTTGGAACAAGGATATGCTTTAAAAGAAAACACTTTGAAGGTAGTATCCAATGGAAATGAACTGGCAGTAGACCCAAGTGCATTGTCCTTTGAGATGCCAGCGGCAGAGGTTACTATTACTGCTGAAACACAGCCGATTGTGTATGACATACGATACGATTTGGCAGGCGGACAGTTGGTAGAACAAAATCCTTCCTCTTACACAATTGAAACACCAACCTTTACATTGCATAACCCCACTCGTGAAGGCTATACATTTGAAGGGTGGATAAATGGAGAAGGTCAAACCCCCATGAAAGAGGTTGCAATTGAAACAGGTTCAACAGGAACACGCAGCTTTATTGCTCTTTGGAAAGCACTTCCAATGCCTGTTCCTACACAAACACCTGTTCCAACCGAGAAACCTGAGTCTACAACCACTCCGGCAGCAACTCCTGTCCCACTTCCCCCTGCGACTCCAACAAAGCCAAACAACCAAAGCCCTGCAACAGCGGACAATTTACAATTTATTACTGGTTTGATGATGATTTCTAGTATCTTGTTTGTTGCAACATCTATAATAAAGCATCGTTGTAAAGACTAAATTGGAAAAGAGGGTGTGTTTTTTATAAGAAAAACCACCCTCTTTTTATTGTGAATTGAAATATCTTTGTAGGATTATATTTCTTGCTCTCCATATTGCTCTAAAATTTCTTCTGCTTTCTTAGAAAACATAAAAATATATAGACTAACTGTAATAGCATTTAGATTGCAAAATCAACATCAATGGATTCTTGTTGGCAAATACAGAAGTGTTTTTTATTTTGCCTTGAAAACGGAAGTAAAGCAAGTAATTATAGAGTTGTTTTAAACAGAGAATAAAATTTATTTTTGTCATTGTGACAATAAGTTTGGACATTGTTTTTCTATATTGCCCAAACTTTTCCAAAGTCATTGACCTTCGGCTTTTTTGCTAGTATCATTAAACTGTTTGAAACATTAAGAAACAAGATGTCAATATGTGTTTATTTAGGTTATAGGTTTGTTTTAAAAATATAAATTCACTTATAGGTGGAATTATATAAATCTATAGGAGGAACAAAAATGAGAAAAAAGCATATTGGGAAAAAACTTGTAAGTGTTTTGCTGACAACTGCAATGGTGCTGTCAATACCATTACCATTATTAGCAGAACAATCAAACACACCCGAACCTTTTGCAGCAGTATCTCCCTGGGTAACAGAATGGAAAAAAGGGAATCCAACCACACAAAAAGAAGAATATCAGATTTATCCTATCCCTCAAAGTGTTTCTTATCCATCCAAAGATATTTTTACCATCAGTAATCAAGTAAGCATTACAGTTGGGCAAAATGTAGATTTAGAAACAGAGAATTATTTAACAGAAACCTTAAAAAGCTATAACCGTGATGCAGTCAAAGGTGGTGCAGAAGGAAATTTTAAAATTTTGTTAGGCATTAAAGGCAGCGGTGACCAAGCTGACCTATGGTTTGCAGACAAAGGTTTAGATGACGCATTATTCCAACAAAGCGGAGGATATGCACTCTATGCACAAAACGGAGAAATTGTAATTTTGGGCAAAGATAGTGAAGCCGTATTCTATGGCATTTCCAGTTTGAAAATGATGTTTTCTTCCTTTGCAGGAGAAAAGTTTTACCCAGTTCAAATCCAAGATTATGCGTCTATTGACACACGTGGTTATATTGAAGGATTTTATGGCGGGTGGACACATGAACAAAGAAAAAGTCTGATGAAATTTTCACCAGATATAAAAATGAACCTGTATGTTTATGCCTCCAAAACAGATGCGTATCATACCAATAAGTGGAATGAGTTATATCCACAAGAGCAAATTGACCAATTCAGAGAACTGGCAGAATTGCAGAAACAGACAAAAACAGAGTTTTCATGGTCTGTACATTTAACAAATATGTTGGCAGATGTTACACAATCAGACGCAATATACCAACAGCGAAAAGAACAACTGATGAAAAAGTTTGACCAGTTGTATGATATTGGTGTGCGTCGATTCTGCATTTTAAACGATGATTTCGGTTCTGGTTCCAATGAAATTGTTGTGAAACTATTGAATGATTTGACAGAAGAATACATCCAGCCTAAAAAGTGTGAACCAATTATCTATTGCCCAAAAGGATATAACAATGCTTGGGCAAATGAAGCAGAACTGAAAGCAATGCAGGGATTTAATCCGGAAATTCTCATTTTTTGGACAGGCACAGATGTTAATTCTGCGTTTGAACAGTCTGCAATTAACTTTGTGCAGGAAAAAACCGGACACAAGCCTGTATTTTGGGTAAACTACCCTTGCAATGAGCATGCAAAATCAGGCATTTTCCTTGGCAGCAGTGCCCATTATATTCGTGACAATATCACAGGGCTGGCTGGTGCTGTTTCCAATCCCATTTTCTTTGCAGAAGCAGATAAAGTGGCATTGTTTCAGTTGGGTGCATATTTCTGGAATGTAAATAATTACAGCACTCATACAGAGGAAGTCTGGGAACAGTGTTTTAAATACTTGCAGCCTGAAATTTACGATTCTTATTTAACAATTGCCCGAAATGTATCCAATTGCCCAGGTTCTGGACGAATTCCACAAGGATTTGAAGAATCCCTCTATCTCAAAGATACTTTGGAGCAGGTGCAGGTCTCCATAAAAGATGATACATTTAATGCAACTTCTGATGCGACTAAAAATTTGCTGGCAGAGTTTCAGCATATACAGTCTGCTGTCAATGATTTTATGACAAATTGCAGCAATCCAGCACTGGTGCAAGAACTTTCCAATCCTGGCGGAACAGAACATGGCGAGGGCTGGGTTCAGGCGTTGGATAATGTCGCAAAAGCTGGTGAAGCCATTTTGTATGCAGAAGAAGAACTCTCAAAAGAAGCTCCGAACCATGCAATTGTATGGAAATATTTTTCCCAAGCATCAAATCAAATGCAGGAATACAACAGCCGCAGTTACGCATTTCCGGGAAGTGGAAATATCTCTGTAAAAGCAGGAAGTCTCCGATTGGTTCCTTTTGTAAATGCTTGCATCGAGGATGTAAAAGGATTCTTTGATGGCTGGATTAGTGAAAATGGAGCAGAAAAGCCAGCGGATAGAATATACACAAATATGTCTGCTTATGCACAAACTCCTTTGACAATTGACGAAAAAATGTTCGGTATTCGTGATTTGTCAAATGTCATATTGAAAAAAGGTGACTATATCGGAATTAAGAAAAAAGAAATTGCTGAAATTTCCTCCTTTATATTAGAAGGGGAAAACACACAAAATCTAACACTGGAATATTCTTTGTATGGTGATACATGGACACAGGCAAAAGCTGGAGAAATTTCAGAACATATTGAAGCAAAATATGTTCGCATTATCAACAAAGGTGAAAAAGACTGCAAAATTCAGTTGAAAAACTTCTCTGTTATTGTTGAGAATGTTCCAACTCAATTGACATTGAAAGCCACAAATATTCCTGAAGTAAAAGAAGGCTCTTGGGATATGATGTTTGATGGCAATAAAGAAACTTATGTCTGGACAAACAAAGGTCAACAAGTTGGTGATTATATTACCGTTGATTTGGGTGTAACACAGCCAATTCATGATATTACTTTTTGGACAGCAGATGCAAACCCAAGAATTTATAATGCCGCTGTATCTATTTCTACAGATAATAAAACCTTTACTGAGATTCAGCAATTTAATGATAATGGAAAAATAGACCCTCCTTACAGAAGTTATACTGCGGATGCTAAAGGGGCAAAAGGTCGCTATATTCGTTTAGAAATGAAGGGGAATACAGGATATTTCCTAAAAATCCATGAAATAGAAGTGAATCACGGTAAACAACAAGTTCCTTCTATATCTCCGGAAAATGCAATTACAAATACGCAAGGAGCCGTACAAGCACTGACAGACAAAAATTTGGCAACCTTGTTCCAAGTTCAAAAGGCTCCAGGAAGTGCATATTTGGAATACAGATTTACAGATAATACCAATATCGAAAAATTCACTGTACTTCAAGGAGTTCCCTGTGGTGCTGAAGTGATTGCCATCAAAGCGGATTATTCAGAAGAAAAATTGGGAACACTTTCAGAACAAACACAAGAATTTTCTGGTTTCAAAACTCCTCTGCATGGAATTCGTTTTCAATTTAAAGAGGGACAAAATGCAGCAATTAACGAATTGGTAATTCATTATGGAAAAAATCTATCGAATGATGTGGGTGTTGCAGTAGAAAATACTTATCTCGACTCAACAAAACCAGCTGAAGAAGCAAGTGTCAATTTGGCATTGAATCAAACAGTTCAAGTATCCAGCGTTGAAAAATCAACAAAGTTTTTTGGAGAATTGGCAATTGATGGAGATTCCTCTACTCGTTGGAGCAGTGGGCCGTTGAACGAAAAGAGTTCAGGTGAAATAGCTGACCAATGGTTGTTGTTGGATATGGGAGAAAATCCTGTGTTAATTCAAAACATTCAAATTGATTTCTTCAGAAAAGTGTGGCCGATGGAATATTCTGTTGAAGTTTCCAATGATAAACAGCAATGGACAGTGGTATATACTGTCAAGCGCCCCGCAGCAGACAAAGTGGATGTGAGCGATAAAAAAGAGTTTGAAATTCCGCTTATGGCTCGGTATCTGCGTGTGTATTTCCCAAAACAAAAATTGAATACTTTTGCAGCAGGTGGTGGCGTTTCTGTCACTGAGTTGGTGGTTAATGGTATTCGTAAAACAAGTGAAATGGACTATTTAGATGTAACCACCTCATTGAAAACCATCAAAACAGACAACAACACAACAGCGAAAGAGCTTGATTTGCCCAATATTTTACAAGTTATCTTAAAATCTGCACAAAAAGAAGTTGCTGCACAAGTGCTTCCTCTTTGGAAGACAGAAGGGGTTGATGCAGCACAAAATACAGAGATTTCTCTTTATGGTATCCTTCCAACAAGCAAACTTTTGACAAACAGCAAAGATGTAAAAGCAGTTCAGAAGGTGGTTAAAGGTAATCCTGATATTTCTGATATAAGAGTACAACTGGAAAGTGTCTTGGTACAAGCAGATGATATTTTAAAAGAAGCAACTCAAGATAAACGTTTGTATGATAATAATACAGTGCAAGCACTGGCTGACGCAAAAGCAAAGGCAAAGGAAACTTTGAACAAGCCAGAAAGCACTCAAAAAGAATTGCTTCAAGCAAAAAGTGAATTGGAACAAGCGATAAAGCAAGTCAAAAAACTTGAACTGAAAGCACTTTATGAGGCATTAAATCAGGCAAAATCAGCAAACAAAGATAAATATACCACTGAAACATTTGCTCCTTTGGAAACTGCAATTAAAGATGTAAACCAGTTGTTGTCTCAAACTTTCAGCCAAAAGCAAGCGGATGAAATGGCACAGCGGCTGCAAACATTGTATGGAAAATTGGAACTCAAGCCGAATTCCACCCCAATTCCATTGCCAAAACCAACCCCAGTGCCGGAATCAAAACCGAATTCTGAGCCCCAAAACAAACCTAATTCAACCCCTCAGCCTAAACCAGAATTAACCACATCTTCACCTAGCAGTCAACAATCTGCCACTTCAACAACGCCTCAAACGGGCGATATTGCGTTGCCGATTGTGGTTACATCAATCATTTTGTTTAGTGCTTTGGCAGCAACAAGCCTTATGGTATTATATAAAAACAGAAGTCAATAAACTTATTTAAAAGACTGAATGTTTTTAAGTGCCTCCAAATGAAATGCCTCATTTGTTAGACAGTATGGCATCCTATTTAACAGATGAGGCGATTTTTATAAGGTTTTAAATAAAACAGTTGTATATTATATTTATTACAGCATACAAACTATTTTTATATCTTTGAATTTTCCCATACCATAATGATTTGTTGACATTTATTATATTTTATGGTAGTATTTTTATGTAAATTTTTGTAATTTTGTGCAATTTAATAGTTTTTGTGTACTATTGTTTGCAACAAATAATGTAAGCTGATTTACCCGGCATCCCTCAATATTATTAAAAAATATTTTGTTGGAAAGGGGTATTTTTGTGATAGTAATTGGGCAGGAGGGAGAATAAACATTATTTGTTTGTAATACAAAAGACCATGCACTATGCGGACAATATTGAAACCATTGATTAAAGCAAACCCATAACAGTTTGTAAGCGGATTTATCAGCAAACTGGACAATAGGTTTGGTTGCAGTTAGAGATAACCTATGGAAGTGCTACTTGAAATGGTTGCATTTTGCTTATGGAAAATATTTTGTGATAGAAAAGAGGAGAATGATTCATGATGATACATCGAGTAAATGGTCAAAATATGTTTAGGACACAAATGCAAAATCCAAGTCTGCAAAAAATAATAGGGCAAATCAATGCTAATTTTAGCAATAAAGCAAAATTTGATACAGTTGAACTTAGTCAAAAAGCACAAAATCTGCTTAATGACAAGAAAAACGAAAAAATAGATGAAGTTAAGCAAAGCAAAGAATCTATGGCATATCAAAAGAATCCAACTGGGATTAGCAAAGTAGAGTGGGCTAAAAATGCTCTTTCAGCACAGCGAGATGGCATAAAAACTATTTCAGACATCATCGACTATGCCAAATCAAGATTAGATTTTACTATGTCAAAAATGGAAGAACTTGAAAACTTTTTGAATGGTACAGGTTCTCACAGCGACCCCAATATGACACAAGAGGTAGCTGAAACATATTTGAATAACTACAAGCAAAGTATTCAATCAGACTATACCTATGTCATTAACAGCCATTTTGGCACACATCAACATAATATAAGTCAATATGACCAATTATCAGGTGGATTGGCTTCAAAGGTGATAGGGAACCAGCTTGACTCTATCACAGCTGAATCTTTGGGTCTTAGCAATTTATCGGGTGACCCCAAAGAAATTATGGAAGCCTTAGAAAACGCATCAAAGATTTTAAATGAGCTGGCAAAGAATGTGGAAAATGCTTATACCGAAGTAAGCGGTGGAAAAACATTTGACCAACCGCCCCACAGCACTTCTATCTTTAGGGGTGACAGCAGTCTCAACTTCTTTGAATCTCAGATGGAAAAATCAGAGGGTATCAGAGTGGATACTTTCTTCACACCTCCTCAAATGGAAAAATCATATAACATCGTGGATGTTCCACTGAAGTTTAATGGTGCAACATTAAATTTATGAGAATGTGGAATACTCCATAAACTGAAAAGTCTTATTTAAAAAAGGGTAGAGTGCTGACTAATTTATGGTTAGCACCTTACCCTTTTTTGATGTAACACTGACTGATAGACCTACATCCTTGGTTGTAATTTCAGATTTTCTGTTTTGCTGTTTATGATGCTGAAATCTCAACTGCATTTTCCCGAACCTGATTGATTGTTTCTATCAAAGCAGTTCGGATTTTTGTATCAAATAGTTTTACAAAGTTCATGGGTTTATCAAATGGTGGCTTTGTAAGTTCTGCAACATTTTCCATATATCCATTCAATTCAATGTGATTGATAATTTTGTTCACAAAAGAAATCTGTTTTTGGTTCAAAGATTGGTCGTTGATAAAAGAGGAAAATGCCTGCATTGCTGCTTCATGATTCAGTTTTGCAATCTTGCGAATCAGCAAGCCGAAAGGTGTATCTCCAAACTCACGCACATAGTCTTCTTTCGTTCCCAGTTCATTGGTCAACACCCGTTCCAATTCCTGATAATCTTTCATAGATAGTGGAATATTATGGTTCAGCTTATGAATAGCAAGGGTATTTCCATGCTCATTCACATAGCGGTTTACTTTTGCACGATAATCCTCAAAGTCATAGGCTGCATCAAGCTGAACACCTTCCTGTTGCTCAAGAATTGGGTCGGTGAGTTTTGTAATGATATGTTTTTGTCCTCTATTGCCTTCGTCCAAAAAGCGGATAAGTTCCCGCAGTTCTTTCCGAATCTTTTCAAAGAGTAAAATATCATTAGCATCCCAGAAAGCATCGGTATGAATTTCATGCAGAACCGCCAGTTTTGCCTTGATTTGAGGAATAGTTGCCTTGCGTTCCAGCAAAGAGGCGAGTGCATCGCTTTTTTGCACACTACGCTCGGTATGTACCGCAAGATTGCCCAGCTTGATGATAAAAGGCAGTTTTCCCCATGTGTTATGGTCTACTGCAAAGCGGAAAGTGGGTTCATGAATGAGAGATTGCAGGTTATCATTATAAGGGATATTTATCGTTTTATCGGCAGAATACACCCATTTGACCGCCAAATTCCAGAGCCTTACGACAGCCCACTGCACACATGGCAGGGGCGGAAGAATAGATTTTTTCGGCTTCGATACAAGCAGAGGAAAACAGTTCATATTCAGTTTTTTGCTGTAAAAATGAGAAGTTACACATAGCTGTCACTCCTTACTTTATACTGTAACTAATTCCGTTTCTCTATCCGATTCTATTATTTTAAGTTGACTTGCAGGAACTTGTAAAACAGATTGAGTATTAATAATCACATGGATTCTTTTTTTTATTTTCTCAATTGTATCCTTTGAAAAATTTGAATAATACAGCATTTTTTCTTTTACAAAATTGATTGTTTGAATCCTCTCATAAAAAGAATTTGACTTGGGTAGTTTTTTTGAGTACCAAAAAATAATGAGGCGTCTATGACTGTCATTATTAAGCCATTGATTAACAAAATCCCACCATATTGAATCACTTTCTCCTAATGACATTCCATTAATACATATAATTTGGCTACTTCGAATGATATTCATTGCATTATCATACCATAGTTCGCCAATAGATTGTATACTTTGTGGCTTAATCATTGATTCAGCAAAGCCAGAAAATGAAAGCAAGCTATCATTTGCAATTTGATAAGTTTCTCCCACTCCAAAGACTGGATAGTATGTTTCAGTTCCATGTATATGTAACACTGTGGGTTTGATTTCAAATGTTCTCTCATAATTCATATAACTCCATTTTTTAATGGTGTACTTGAAATTAACTCAACATAGCGATCTAAGCAGTTTGTATAATTGAATGATATAAATTGTACAATTGTATTATCTGATTTATCATTATTTGTAATAATGTTAAACTGTTTTTGTTCAACAGGAGTGAGTTCTTGATAAAAGTTTAAGATTCCCTTTCGAATGATCTCAATATCACTATCCGTTAAATTATCAAGACTAAAATTTTGGCTGATTTGCTGTAAATAGTGAATGATATTTTCATGTGCATCTTCAGAACATTTTATGAAATTTTCAGCTGTTTCCAGCGAAAAATTTTCAGTATATTTTCCTAAATAGTGTCTACACAAGTTGAAGCCAAAACAGCACACCAAATAGCAATGC